>JBBEBN010000197.1:0-5592 GCA_040882305.1 Cyclobacteriaceae bacterium | reverse complement strand
CACAAGTTGACGTGAATAGGCATCACTGATCCATCGCGAGTCGTTATTTTTCCGGGCGATGAAGCCGTCCGAGGTTTCCGCCCACTTCAAGATGATGCGAGGCCGTTTCTTTTCCATGTATGTAAAGAACCGGTCGTTCAACGCATAGCCCTCTCTTGGAAGTATATCGGTGATCACCTTGATCCCGGCAGCGCGTAACATTTTGATGCCGTTCCCCCCCACGAGCGGATTGATGTCATGATTTGCAATGATCACTTTCTGAAGCATGTGTTGAATGATCAGGTCGGCGCACGGTGGGGTTTTTCCACTGTGGGAACAGGGCTCCAGGTTTACATACAGGGTGCTCTGTTGAAGGATACTTTTATCCTGCACGGATTCAATCGCATTTACCTCCGCATGTGCCTCCCCGTACTTCTTGTGCCAGCCCTCGCCAACGATCTTACCATCATGTACAATCACACAACCGACCAGTGGATTTGGACTCACATTACCACAACCATTCTTCGCCAGCTCGAGCGCGCGCTGCATGTAAAATTCATGGGAATGGTTGATGTGGAAATCCATCCAGTGTTCAATTTTATCTAATTCCATATATAAATTGGCTAAAATTTAGGTAGTTTTCCCTACATTTCTTCTCCTTTGCAAAAATCCTCTGCCTTCATCCTGGCAAATTGCTGGAGGCTCTGATCCCCGCTTATGAAAAATTCCAGAACCGTATTTCAGCAAGTAGTGGATGATATTCACCTCGGAGAAAGCCCTGAGGAAATCAGAGATATGGCCTTTGTACTTTTGGAAAGTACTTTTGGCGTTTCCAAAACCGACATTATGGCGGGCAAAATTGTCGCCTTTCCTCAGGAGACAGCCCTGGCGTTAAAGAAGGCTGTGGACCGTATCAACAAGGGGGAGCCAGTTCAGTACGTTGTGGGTGAAGAGTATTTTTACGGGCGTAAATTTCACGTTAACCCTTCAGTCTTGATACCCAGGCCGGAAACGGAAGAATTGGTACGTGCCGTAATGGGTTACCATAACGCTCTTTTGATTGCGCGCAACAAACCTCAGGCACTTAGAATACTCGACATCGGAACAGGAAGTGGTTGCATACCCATTACTTTGTCTCTTGAGATCGCGGAGGCGGAACTTTATGCGACGGATGTCAGCACTGCTGCCCTTTCGGTAGCGGTCGGCAACGCAGAAACCTATGGAGCGAAGATTACTTTTATTGAACACAATATCCTGAAAGAAAAAATCCCGCTTTCAAACATGGATGTAATTGTAAGCAATCCACCCTATGTTACCGAAAAGGAAAAAGGCGAGATGAAACCGAATGTTCTGGATCATGAACCGCACCAGGCGCTGTTTGTTTCTGATGTGGATCCTCTGATCTTCTATAAGGCAATTTCAGAGCGGTCGAAAGGAGCTCTGAATCCAAACGGATTGCTTGTGGTGGAGATCAACGAAAAATTCGGAAAAGATGTGTCGGAAATTTTCCAGCTGAACGGTTTTAGGGATGTGGAGATTGTGAAAGATGTGGCAGGAAAAGAAAGAATCGTGAAAGCATTGAACCGTCCCTTTCCTGCCTGACAGGCAGCGCATTTATCCAACGGGGGCTCCATAAAGGCATGGTCGTGTGAGTGGAATATGCTAACATTGCCTATTCAATATGAATGTTTCCTTCATCGGCTCCGGTAACCTTGCCTGGCACCTGGCTCCTGTCCTGGACAACACCGAATATGCCGTCAAGGAAGTTTACAGCCTGCATGCGCAGCAAGCAGAGGCGCTCGTAAAAAGATTGTATCACGCAAAGGTCCAATCCACTCTTGATTTCTCAGCCAGTCCCTCGCGTATTTTCTTCATAGCGGTTTCCGATGATGTTATCGCCGAGATCGCGCAGGAGATCATCTTACCGGATGACGCAATCCTGCTGCATACTTCCGGCAGTCAGCCAATGAATGTCCTGGCATACGCCGCCGCCTCAGGCCTGGGAGTCTTTTATCCATTGCAGACATTTACAAAAAACCGGAAGGTTGATTTTTCGGAAATCCCCATTTTTGTCGAAAGTGAAGACCCCGAGGCGGAAAGACAGTTGCTGACCATGGGAAAGGCCATCAGCAAAAAAGTCTTTACAATATCTTCCGCCGAAAGACAGGCGCTGCACGTGGCGGCAGTGTTTGCATCGAACTTTACGAATCACATGCTCACCATCTCCCGCGATATTTTGTCCGACAATAAACTGGATTTCGAGTGGCTGAAACCGCTCATCGCAGAAACAATCAATAAAGCATTAAGTCTTGGTCCCGATGAATCCCAAACTGGCCCGGCCAAACGAGGTGACCTCGAAATTCTTGATAGGCATCTCGGCTATTTGAGCCGTGATGAAGCGGTAGCAGAGATCTACCGCATTATAAGCCAGCATATTCTGGATCGTTATGATGAATGATAGGGTCGGTGCCCTGGCGGGCTCACTTTTTTAGTAATTCAGAAGCGCTAACTTTGCCCGTCAAAACAAGGAAATCAAATGCCCGAAAATATGATGCGCCGCAGGCCAAGGCGAAACAGAAAAAGCCAGGTCATCCGGGATATGGTGGAAGAAACGCATGTTACCACAAACGACCTTATCTTTCCCATATTTCTCATCGAAGGAAAGAATAAAAAAACTCAAGTGGCTTCCATGCCGGGGATCTTCAGGCTTTCTGCCGATCTGATGCTGAAGGAAGTGGAGCAGTGTATGAACATCGGCATCCGCGCCTTTGATATTTTTCCCGCGGTGGAAGATCAGTACAAGGACAGGACCGCGACCAGGAGTTACGATCCGGATTTCTTTTATCTCAGGGCATTAAAGGAAATAAAGAAACAGTTTCCTGAGGCGTGCATTATGACCGATGTCGCGATGGATCCCTACAGTTCTGACGGCCACGACGGCCTGGTGAAAGACGGAAGGATTCTCAATGATGAAACCCTTGAGATCCTTGGGAAGATGGCGTTGGCGCAGGCAGAAACGGGGATCGATATCCTCGGACCATCCGATATGATGGACGGTCGCGTGGGGTATATCCGCGGCATGCTGGATAAAAATGGTTTTACAGAAGTTGCGATCATGAGCTATACAGCGAAATACGCCAGCGGATTCTACAACCCGTTTCGGGATGCGCTTGACTCAGCACCGAAATTCGGTGACAAAAAAACCTATCAGATGAACCCGGCCAATCGGAGGGAAGCGCTCATTGAAGCGGACCTCGATACTGACGAAGGCGCCGATTTTCTGATGGTAAAACCTGCCCTTGCATACCTCGACATCATCCGGTTGTTGCAGGATCATTCTTCACTGCCCATCGCTGCGTACAATGTCAGCGGTGAGTACTCCATGATCAAAGCCGCCAGCGAAAAGGGATGGCTTGACGGCGAAAGGGTCATGAAAGAGACACTGTTGAGCATTAAGCGGGCGGGAGCAGATGTGATCCTGACATACTTTGCTAAAGAATTCGCGCAAACAACGAAATAGTTACCTCGCAGAACCGGGGTCAATCAGCGGCCCGTAGAAAATAGCGTTCATTAAAAGTTTATTGGTTCCAAACCAGAATGCGCGGAAAGCAAGGTTTTCCGTGAACCCTATCACCCGTCCGCGCCCCAGCGTGGCCACACCGGTTACAGAGCCGTCCTTTACCTTTTCATAATTTTCTTTGGAAATATACCCGCTTAGTAACGGGTTTGCTGTATACACGATCGGGTTAGCGAAGGTGTTTATCGATTTTTCCAGAACGAGATTGTTTCCCTTGAACAGCGGGATGTTCTGCTGGTAGTAACCAAACAGCAATGGATGCGATAGATCTACCGTTGCATTGAAGATTGCGCCGCTCGTCACTTGCGCTCCCCTGTATTTCGCAATCGCAGTGTACGGCCTTGCCGCTTCCACTTTGCCATTGGCTGGTTTTTCCGCATCCTTTTTCAATTGGAAGTTCCCAAGGCCTGCGGCGTGAAACCAGTTCAATGCATTTTCCAACCCAATGGCCACTCCACCATTCTGGATCCATGCTTTTAATTTTTCTCTGGCATTTTCTGTAATGGACCCATATACCCCCTGTGGAAAGATGATTGTGGTGTACCGGTTGATATCCACCGCATTGAAAACATCGATGGGTAACATAGTGGCCGGGATCTCGTAACGGGCGTCCAGCAAATGCCATATTTCGCCCGCGTCATTTGCGGTGACACCACCACCCACCAATATGGCGATCTCAGGTTTCTTTATCGGCCGGAACGAGTAACTCCCCAGACTTGTACCCTGGTAGTCCAGGCCGGTATGAAAAGCGTACACATCGAGTCCATCTTTTTCCAATATTTCCTGAATGAGGAATTCTATCTGCTGCGGACCCTTTTCCTGGCCTGCAAGCGGAATGAGAATGGCCCCCCGCTCAAATCTTTTCCCGCTTGTGTGATGGAATGGATCGGTCGACACCTTGATCCTGATGCCCTCTTCCAACAGCCTGTACATTGCGCGGGGAGCATAATATCCAACCGATTCGAACACGTATGCGTATTCGCTTTTGCCACCGATCAGCTCTCCCGAAGGTATCTGTGTGTCGGTGATCTTCTGTCCTAAAGAAGGAATGGACCTGAGTTCTTCAATTTCCACACCTGCCGCCAGTGACAACGTCCAGCTTGAGATATCGTAAAAAAGACTGTCCTGAAACTGGATCCTTTTTTCAAACATACCATTAAGCAGTTTGTACTGGCGCTGGTCCATAGGAACGATAAAACTGGATTCTGTTTCAAAGATTTTCCCGTTAATACTTTCATTGCGGGAGGGCTTGTATACACTGATATCCTGGCGCGCAATGATCTCCGCAAGGTGGTATGCGCGGGCCCGGTCTCTTGAGCCGAAGATGATCGCCTTGACGGGGTCCCTGCGACTCTCTGCGGCCGCATCTTTGAAGAATTGTCGTTGATAGTTGAGCAATTCTTCGCGCATAGCATTGACGGCCTTGATGGAACTCAAAGCCGTGGCGAATTGATTGCGGATGGTAAAGGGAAATGTGAGGATCCCGTTTTCACTTTCCTGCAGATGACCGCGTGAACTTGCCTGTTCAAAAAGGATCCCGAGCGCACCCTGTGCATCTGGAAAGGTGGATCCTTTGCCATAGTAATAATCATCGTATCCTTCCTGGGTATAGTAGAAGGATCCGATCTCATCCAGGGCCTTCGCATGGAACTCGCCCATTTTTTTTGTGAGCTCCATATTTTTGAGCGGCGTGATGGGATGCGATCGCGACGGGACGCCGGGTTGAAAGAAAAAAGTATAATGCGTACCCATCTCGTGGTGATCGGTGAGTACATTCGGTTTCCATTGATGGAATTTCTTAATGCGGGCTTGTGATTCTGGTTGTTGGGCAACCAGCCAATCGCGGTTCAGGTCAAACCAGTAATGATTCGTTCTTCCTCCGGGCCACGTTTCATGATGCTCCATATCATTGGGATCTGCGGAAGTCATCTTGCTTTTACGCGAATTCACCCAAGCGGAAAATCGCTGCATGCCATCCGGGTTATAACTCGGATCAAAAAGAATGACAGTATTTTTCAGCGCGTTTTCGATCTCAG
>JBBEBN010000196.1:0-5624 GCA_040882305.1 Cyclobacteriaceae bacterium | reverse complement strand
GAGCAGTTTCGCAATCACTGCACCAAATGCGAACAGCATCATAAAAGCACCGTTCCTTCCGAAATTAATATAGAAATCCCCCAGAATACCAATCGACATAGAAGTGCTTCCTCTCAATTTATGGCCCGTGTACTGGTAAAATTTTTCCTGCGAGTTAACTTCTTTTTTATTGGCAAATATCACGCGTGGTAAAATGGAGGAAATGATATCATTCAACATTTCCTGCCCATCGGCAAATGGCTCTCTCTTGGGAACGTGTTTCAGCGCGAGACCGAGATGCCAGCCCTGGCTTAACCGCCCGATGGTACTGATAAAACCTCTTGACTCCGTATAGGGACCTTCCTCCTGGTTCTTTTCTGCCAGCTCAGAAAATAATTCAACTCCTCCTTCGTGTGGTCCTTCCCATGTCATTTCTCGGTATTCATTTTTAACGCTTTGAACCATTATGGTGGCGGGCACTGCAATAACGATTGCGGACATCCGGATCAAAAATGGCAGCCGGAATGAAAGGACAATAAAAAAGAAAAGGAATGTGGCCCAAATAAAGAAGCTGATGAAAACCCCCGCCTCGACAACCTTTAACCCCAGTTGCAAATAGATCAGTCCTATCAGTAAATAATGGAACCTTGAAGGAGCAAACAAAAAACAGAATGCTCCGAGATATTTCAGATAAGTGGTAAAAGAACCAATTGAGCTTAAAGCGGTGATCCCGACAAATCCTATCAAATCAAATCCCAAAGAGATTCCCACAAGCAGGTAACCAAGTTCCGTCGCCTGACGGCGATTGATCCGTCTCAAATGCTCCCGGATGGGAAAATCCTTCATGAAGAGAAAAATACCGAGGAACAACGAGAGTAAGGCAGGAATTGCATAATCAAAATATTGTTCCTGCCTGATCGGCATCTGATAACTCAATACATCATATTGATTATAAACAAAATAAGGAGCAAAGACATATTGCAGAAAATACGTAAAAGCGAAGAGGTACACTAAGGGAAACGTCTTTCCTGACTTCCAGATAAGAAGCAGGTATAGCGCAATAAAGACCCAAACCATCAAAGTAGCGCTCATCCTTTGAAATAGTTACCTGGCCTCTGGATTAATTGTCTGAGCATGAAAGTCACGATCTGTTCTCTTTTAGCTGTCTCAAAACAACAAATTTACTACAAATGAGTGACAAGACCTTGCATGACCGCAGCTAAACGATCTGACTGGCATTCTGTTGTAAGGAGTGAAGCGGCCTTTTTCGCCAGCGCGGACTTGAACACCAATTGTTTACTCGTATCTTGAAGTAACGTCGTCAACGTATTTTTTAACATCCCGATGTTCCCTTCCCTGAAAACAAGGGAAGGTTCACCGACAAGATCTTTCAAGTTACCGGAATCCGAGACCACGCAAACGCATCCGCAGGCCATCGCTTCCTGCACCGCCCTTCCATATTGTTCTTTGAATTCAGCGGTCGTTATGGACGGAGCGACCATAATGTCTGCTGCCCGCATATAATTGGAGATCTCGAAATGGTCTGCCTCAAAAAATATGACGCGTTCTTCAAGTTTCAGGTCGTTGATAAGTGTGCGGATGTATTGCACATAATCATCTTCACTATCATGAATATGATCCAGTAAAAATACCCAGTTAAATGCTGTTAATTCTGCCAGGGTCTGAATGAGAATATGGGCGCCCTTTTGTCTCACCAGTCGGCCAAAGTACGCAATAACAACAGTATCAGGTGAGACAACCAAGTTTTGCCGGTATGCCCGTCTTTTTTCCTCATTTGGAAAGAAAACATCTTTATCATAGCCAAGTGGAATTCGGGAAACATTTTTATAACCATACGATGCAAAAATAGACTCACTGTCCTTGTTTACGACCAGTAAGGCATCGACCTTACCGGCCATGTAGGCATTCAACAGGCTAATTATCTGATTCTTCAATAGCGATTTTAGGCCCTGGGTCTTTAGAGTCGTAACCAGGTCCCGCTTTAAATTCTCATAGGTCTGGCAAATAATTTTCGCGACATTTCTCCTGCACCATTTGGAAAGTTGCAAGCCGAGTCTGGAAACGGGATCATTCTCTAACATGATAATATCCGGCTTTTCGTCCGTTAACCAGGAAATTAAGTCAGGATAATAATAAGTCCTTGGATTCCTTCCATTCAACTGCATTGGAACCATTTTGGGGTCGTCGGCAAGAGAAGGCTCAGCCGAAATCACCTGGCCCGAACTCAATTGGAGTCGTGAAGGAATGATTACCGTCAATTCTCCAACCACCTCTTTTAAGTTCCGATAGACTGCGCGGTTGATCTGCTTAATGCCCGCATGGGATATCACCACAACTTTGGTTTGCCCAAGTTTCATCGAGCTACTGGCGCGAGAGGTCTCTGTAAATTCCTGTGTACTGTCTCGCAATTTCATCAACATCGAATCTTTTCCTGTTCTCGAAGCCATTCATGATCAACTTGTCCCGATAGGTATCGTCATGAATTACTTTTAAGATCCCTTCCCTGATGGAGTTCACGTCAAACGGGTCCACCAGGTGCGCCGCGTTTCCTGCAACCTCGGGCATGGACAAAATATTACTGGTGACCACCACACGGCCCATTGTATTCGCTTCCACGATTGGCATTCCGAAGCCTTCATAAGTAGAGACAAACGAGAGTATATCAGCATTCCTGTATTTTTCCAGCATCTCTTCGTTGCTGAGATTCTTTGATGCCCGGTAATTTATTCCTGATGCATCAAGTTCTTTTTGCAATGCTTCATTTATTTGACCGATTATTTCCAGCTTACACTTTAAACCTTTTAAGGCCTGCGCAAGCCGAATCACATTTTTATTGGGCTTGGTGCCTATCTGTAAGATGGTGGGTTCCGTTTTGTTAAATAGTTTTGGTTCGGGCTTGAAAGCCGACGAGATAGGAACGTAAACCACTTTGATCCGTGACGGATCGACATTTACATACTTCATCAGTTCCTGGCGCGTAGCTTCGGAAATGGTCGTAATGATGGCAGATCTTTTTACTGGAAAGACGATCCAGAAATAACGCAGGATCATGCGCGCCAGCGGATTGGCGTGTTGCATGAAGCCAACATCCAGAATGGTAAGAACGGTTCGGCTTTTCTTTAATCCAAGAGCAACAAAATTAATATCACCGGTAATGTGATTGATTCCCTTCTGATTAAATGCTGCCTCCAGAGTGATATAGAAACGTTTAAAAAAACCGTTGCTGAAATGGCTGAGCTCTTTTACTTCCCAATCAATCTCATCGGGTAAAAATGCCCTGATCTGTTTAAACAGGTTTTCAACGCTGAAATTGAAATTAGGCCGGGGTTTGCGGTGAAAAAAAACAACCTTCATGATGCTTTGAATTTGGACGCTTCCCACGACATCAATTCCTGTTCATCCCTTACCAACAGACCAACCAGGTCATCCGGATCCAGATCATAGCTCCATCCGAGGCTGCTCTTTGCTTTTGAATTGTCGCCATAGATGATCTCCAGGTCCAGGTTGCGCAGTAAAGAACGGTCGATTCTGATATAATGGCCATTGTCGATGCCAAGCAGATCAAATACCTTTCGAACAAAATCTTCCAGCCGCAGGGGAATGCCGGAGCAGATGAGGTAATCGTCCATTTCTTCCTGCTGCAGCATCAGCCACATAGCCTCCACATAGAGCGGTGCATAGCCCCAGTCGCGGGAGATAGCGATATTTCCCAAAGTCAGTGTCTTTTCTGCTCCCTGAGCGATCTCCACTGCGGTGCGCACAATCTTTTTTATGACAAAATTATGAGGACGAAGAGCGGATTCGTGGTTGAACAGGATTCCGCAGCACGCGCGAAGCTGATACGCTTCGCGGTAATTAACGGTGAGCCAGTGTGCAGACGCTTTTGATATGCCATAGGGACTTACCGGGTGAAAGAGAAAGGACTCCTTTATCGGCAAGCGATCTTTTCCGACGTTGCCGAACATCTCACTGCTCGACGCGTGATAAAATCTTGTTTGTGGCGAAACCTGGCGGATCGCCTCCAGCAGGTTCATGACGCTTCGGGTATTGAAATCGAAGGTAAGCCGCGGGATCTGAAAAGAAACACCCACCGAACTGATAGCGGCGAGGTTATAAAACTCCTGGGGCTTGATCTCCTCAAGCAGATTTTGCAATTCCACGGGATTCAGCAGATCAATTGATCGGATCTCAACTTTGTCCCTGACCTGCAGATAATCCAGCCGAAAAAGATCGGAATCCCGGTCAGCTGGAACTAGTCCGATGACCTGATATTTCTTATTTAGCAGGAAAGCTGCCAGCAATGCTCCGTCCTGGCCACTTATCCCGGAAATTATTGCAATTGCCATTGATCAGGCTGTCGGTAAGAATTTGAACAGAAAAACATTATTTCAAATATTGTGAACATTGCGAAGATCGTTCCACTGGAATGAGAATCATATTACCCCACACTCCGCCCGGGTCTTTGTAATTCACTATTTTATTTTTCACCCACCTGCGGTTATTTATCCTGAAAGCATCATAATCAAATTTTGCGAGCATTTGAATGATAGCATTATCTTCAATGGCGTTATGGGATTCGATCATCACCAGTGGCCGGAACGTCTCAAAAACCTTTCCAACACCTTCCAGGACTTTATCCGCCCCTCCTTCAACATCGATCTTAATAAAATCAGGCTTTAACGTCGGATTTGCTTGCACATACGAATCGATTCTTATCGAAGGAACTTTGATCTCACGGGCCTCACGCTTTCCTTCATCAGATGCCCAATTTTTCACAAGGGAAGATTTATGGTGATGACCCACGAAAAACGACACGGTTCCGTCCGCAGAAGATACGGCACGATTCTCAATGACCACATCATGGATTGAATTCCTGTGAAGATTTGTTTTGAGGGCAGCGACTGTCTCCTCAACTGCTTCAAATGCAACAATCCTGACAGAAGGTTTAAACTTTGAAAAAAACAATGTAAATAAACCAATATTGGCGCCTATATCATAAACTACGAGCGAACGATGCTCTTTTGCCAGATGTGAAAACAATTTGCTAACAACAGCGAAATTACTCTTTTCCCAGATACCCAGGACAGCATGATAATTGATCGTCCGGTCATACCAGATCCGGAACCCCCGCAATTCGCCAAACGGAATTTTATAAAACCTTCCGGGCTTGTAGTAACGCGAAAGAACATACCTCAGAAAGGCCGAGTTAAATTCAAGGTTTAAAATTTTCGAAAGGCCCATTCTCGAATAATTACAAATTATTCAGCGCCGTTACCAGGTCGGTCGTTCGCCGTTTATAGGAATAATCCCTGCATACTGATTTCTCTCTCGCCCTTTTTCTCACTGCCTGGATCCATTGCGCATCCTGACGCATCAGCCACCGGGCTTGTTCGACAAGACTTTCATCATCGGTATAAAAGAAGATCTCTTCGCCAACAGCAAAAAACTGCTCCTGCTCAACACTGGCCGGAGTCAAAAGGATACCACCCACGGCCGGAACTTCGAAACTCCGCAGGTTATGTGAGCCCTCATTATGCGGTCTGAAAAAATTCAGTTGAACGCGGTACTGACGGAGCACCTTCCAGAGCTCTACCGGGTCGGCCCAAAAAGAATTTGCTTTTCTG
>JBBEBN010000195.1:0-5628 GCA_040882305.1 Cyclobacteriaceae bacterium | reverse complement strand
ATCAGGACAATCACCAGCATTCCGGATGCAATTCTGTACAGTGACGTCATCCAGCCGATCTTTGAAGGCAGGTGCTATGATTGTCACAGTTCGCGAAAACAAAAAGGGGACTTGCGCCTCGATAAGGAAGAATTAATAGTAAAAGGAGGTAAAAATGGCGCTGTCATAAGCGATGGTCCTGTTGATTCCAGCAGGCTTTACAAACGTCTGACGTTGCCACTGGAACATGAAGATCACATGCCGCCCAATGAAAAACCTCAGCTCTCATCCTCGGAAATAGCGCTCATTCAATATTGGATCGAAGGAAAAGCGGAATTCGAAAAACCCCTTGGGCAATTCACAAATCATGAAAAGATCACCTCCATCATCGAGGGTTTGAAAGAAGCGCCTGCCCAGGCGTGGATTCCATCGCAGCCCGTGGAAGCTGCAGGAGAAAAAGGTTTGCGCAAACTGGTTGACCTTGGTATTCATCCCATGCCGCTGGCAGAAGAGAATAATTATCTGATGGTGACCTTCACCGGCTCCAGGCAGGTTACTGACGAACAGATCAACAGTCTGCTCGGGATCAAGGACCAGCTCGTTTGGTTGAATCTAAATAACACGCAAGTCACCGACCAGCAGATGGAAGCAGTTGCAAAGCTTGCCAGCCTCAGGGTGCTGTATTTAAATAACACTGGCATCACTGACAACGGAGTAGCCATGCTCCCTTCCCTTTCCAACCTCCGGTGGTTAAACCTCGTTGGCACGCATGTTACAGATCAATCCATTCCATCTTTTCTGAAGATGAAAGATCTGACTGACTTATTCTTGTATCAGACAGCCTTAACAGAAACCGGGATCGGGCAGTTGGTTGATGGTCTTGAGCACGTAAAGATCGATACTGGTAATTATATGCTGGAACAACTTCCAACAGATACGATTGTTTTTAAGAAAACGTCAGAAAGTGAATGACGAATTTGGAATAACGAATTATCAAAATCCAACAATCCCTTAATCTGACGGATCCAAATCTCACTTCACCGCAAACTCTCCTCTCCCCATCATGTAATCATCGGTGTAAATTTCCATGATATAAGTGCCGGGAGGGTATTCGGAACCCTTGTCGTAGAGGAAGGTGAGCTTTTGCCGGGTGTTGTCAAAGAGAACTTCCTGTGCGGCGGTATAAAATTCTTCCTTGCCCTGGAAAATAAAGGTGCCGGATCCCCGCGCCACGTCGAAAATAACCTGTCCGTTTTCGTCGATGATGCGGACCATGATCTTCTTACCTTCAATGGGAGCGACGCTGTTTTCCGCCAGATTGAATTCAGCTTTCAGTTGTTGGATCTGTTTCGTCCTGAAGGGAGGATTTCGTTCCCTTCCGCGTTCGTTCAGGGCAACTATCCTGATATTCTCGGCCTTTAACTGTGAGGCGATCGCCACTTTGGTGGCGAGTTCTTCTTTTGACTGACTTAACCGGTTCAGGGAGTCTCCCAGTACGTTTTGCTGAGTTTTCAAAGACCTGTTTTCGGTGAGGAGTTCCTTATTTACCGACTGCAGTTTTGTGATCTCCTCATCCTTATTTTTAAGGAGCAGTTCATAGCCCTCCACACGGTCTTTCAGGGCCTTGATCTCCTTTCCTGTTGCCCGTTTATTTCGCCTGAGCTCCTCCTCGATCTCGGCTTTTGCCTGTTGCAGATCCGACACGTCTCCTCCTAATTTTTCCACCTGCGCTATCTTCTCATCCAGCTCGGTGTTGATCTCGGTCAGCCTTTGCATGGTGGTGGCCAGCTCTTCCTCCGTGCTGATAAGCTGCGTCCTGACTTCCTGCTTTTCTTTGGTATCAAGGTAGATCTTGATGCCCTGAATGATGATCACGATGGCCATGAAGGCGATGATTACCGGCACTTTGTTGTTTCTTTTCGGTGAAGCTTCCGGGGAAGGGAGGTTGTCAGGTTGGTCAGTCATATTGGATGAATAACGATCAGGTGTTGTTCGCAAAGCCGGTAGATAATTTTAATACTACTTCGCCATTGCCTGGTCAGTCAACTCTTATGGCCCATCATCAATGGTCACCACATTGTCGCGCAAGCTACGCAGTAATGCCGGCAAAAATAGGTCTTTAATCCCTCTATTTCAACCCTTATACCTGTAAGATAACGTGTTGTTTGTTCAGTGATGGATCAAAAAAAACAATTCCACACCTGTAGAGGTCGGCCGTGCCATAAACCAGCCTGTGGTTTTTGATGACCTTCCAGGCGCTCTCCATCTCCCGGGAATGGTGGATATCATCCAGCACCAAAACACTTTTTTCATGCATCTTCTTTGCCAACCACTCAAAATATCTCAGCGTGGGGTCGTAGCGGTGGTTCGCATCCAGGAATGCAAAGTCCACCCGCCTTACGGTCTGCAAATATCCGGGTAAGGTCTTTTCAATGTTCCCTTGAATCAGATGGATATTCTTGTTCCCCGCAAATTCAAAGGTCAGCTCCGCGATGCCGGCGATGGCCGTTGAGCCCTCGAAAGTAGTGACAGTGGCGTCCTGTTTTTCGGCGAGGTACAGGGTGTTGATGCCAAAGGCGGTTCCCAATTCAATTATGCATTTCGCATCGAATGACCTTGCCAGCCTCAAATAAATATTGGAAAACCGCGCTGTGCTTAACGTCGTTCCGGCAATGTGAGAGATCTTGCGCTGCGGTTTCTGTTTTTGATCCGATCCAAGGTCGTCAACAGAGATGATGCGCCGATCGTGCAGCAATTTTTTCCGCAGACGCTCGATGTGTGTAAATTGCTGCGGACGCGGTTTGATCTGCTTTGTATAAAGATCGAAAAAGAATGGGGAGTGCAGTGAATGTTCTTCCACCGCTTCCAGCCACCAGGAAAGAAATGATTTGATTCTGAAAAAATTGGAGGCCACCGATTTAGTTCAGGCGAAGGGGAGCGATCATGGTAAATTCAGGAATGTTCACCTGCATCATCGTTCCATCCACCACCCGTTCCATAAGGTATGTTCCTGACATCTTGCCGATTCCTGATTTCAGGTTGCATCCTGAAACATATTGATGCGTCTGGCCCGGCTCGATAACCGGTTGTTGCCCGACAACACCTTCACCCTCCACTTCCCGCATGGTGAAACCCGCATCGAAAATATGCCAGTGTCTGCGCATCAGCTGGATGGTATTCTCACTTTGATTTTCAATTGTGATCCGGTAAGTAAAAACATAATGGTATTGCGTCGGGCTGGAATACGCCGGCTGGTATTCCGTCTCCACTGTCACCTTGATCCCTTGCGTGATTTCCGTCACCATATGATCAAAAATATTAATTTTTTACAATTTCAACCTCTATTCCGCAAACTTCTTTCAAATTACTGTAAATCAATCGTTCACATTATCCATCCATTTTGAAAACTTTTCTTCCAATTCGCCCGCCGTGAGTAATTTCGCGGGTAAATTCACAACATGGATGTAAAAATTGCCCCCACCTGGAAATCCCTCTTGTCCGATGAATTCCAGAAACCCTATTTCCAGGAACTGATAACTTTCGTGAAAAAAGAATACAAAACGCAGACCATATACCCTCGGGGCGGGGATATTTTTAAGGCCTTTGACTGCTGTGATTTTTCCAATGTTAAAGTGGTGATCATCGGACAAGATCCGTATCACGGACCGGGCCAGGCGAACGGTCTCTGTTTTTCCGTGTCGGAAGATATACGCATTCCGCCGTCGCTGTTGAATATCTACAAAGAGATTCAGAATGACCTGGGTAAGCCCATCCCCATTTCCGGCGACCTTGAGCGATGGGCCAAACAGGGAGTTTTGTTGCTTAACGCAACCTTAACAGTGAAGGCAAGCGCACCCGGCTCTCACCAAAACCGGGGATGGGAAATCTTCACCGATGCAGTGATCAAAAAAATATCTGACGAAAAGGGAGGCGTCGTGTTTATTGTTTGGGGTGCGTACGCTCAGAAAAAAGGAGAGGTCATCAACCGGCACAAACACCTCGTGCTCATGTCACCACACCCTTCTCCCTTCTCCGCTGACCGCGGCTTCTTCGGCTGTAAACACTTTAGCACAGCGAATGCATATCTGACGAGCAAAGGGAAGGATGAGATTGATTGGTGAATTGGCCCATGGTCCATAGTCCATAGTCGATGGTCCATAGTCCATGGTCCATGGTCCATCGACCGTCGACTACTCGATCAGCTGAAAGAACCTCCTCCACCGGATCTTGCTGAAAAAATCGGCATTGCGATCGATTGAGAGCCAGATGAAGAATGCCTTGCCTACAACATGGTCCTCCGGCACAAAGCCCCAGTAACGGGAATCCAGCGAATTGTGACGGTTGTCACCCATCATGAAATAATAATTCTGCTTGAAGGTATACTGGCTCAATTCCCTGCCATCGATGTAGAGTTTCCCGTTTTCGATCTTTACGTTATCATTGTGGTCATATTCCGCAATGGTGCTCCCATACATGGCCACATTCTTTTCATCCAGGTCGATGGTCATCCCTTCCAGGGGAATGACGATGGGACCATAGAAATCCCCATTCCAGGGGAAAGCTTTTGAATCCGGGAAAATATTCGCCTCAACCATTTCCCCAGTTCTCGGTCCAAAGCCGTCAGATCCGTTGTAAGTGGCGATCCTGACGTCCTGAATGAAATTGAGTTTCCTCAGTTCATCGGCAACCTCTTTGGTGAGGTGCATCTGATAAATGACGGAATTACCCGACCGCCCCATCAGTTCCTGATCATATATTTTATAACGCTTGAGGATCCTTTCGTTGATCTCGTCATTTGCAGTGACGAGATAGCTGAATTGCATCAGCGGCGGACTTTCTGATGGATCCCCGTTCACATAAACCTGCCTGTCAATGATCTGAAGGGTGTCTCCTGAGATGGCAACGCACCGCTTAATGTAGTTGGTCTTCAGATCGACCGGGTAATCAACGCCCTCGTTCAAATCAATCGGCGGCACATTGAACACTACGACATCATTGCGTTTGATATGGCTGATTCCGGGCAGCCTGTATGACGGCAACTGGATCAATTCCGTATACGATGGAATATCGGTAAACCAGATCTTCTGGTGCGTGAGGGGCACCTGAAGGGGAGTGGTTGTGGTCCTGCTCCCGTAATGGAATTTGCTGACAAATAGAAAATCCCCTACGAGTAAGGATTGCTCCATGGAGGGCGTCGGTATGGTGTACGCCTCCATGATCAGCCACCGGATGAGGGTAGCGGCAATTACGGCAAAGAGAATGGCATCACCCCATTCCCGTAATTTTGTTTTTGGTTTGACTTCTTCTTTTTTGTCGTGTTTTTTCTTCCAAAACTGCCAATTCATATTAATGCTTAGGTATTAAAGCCTGCAAATAAAAGGAAAATTATGGTAATCCGTCAGATTCAGTTTTTCAATAAAAATGATAAGGCGTAAATGGCCCCCGGGAGGCCATAATTGAACAATTGAGCCATTTGTCACGGATTTCAAAGGATTGGTCGCCGGTAGGGCCCTAGAATTTCAAAAAGTCGTCCATATTTAGAACACCTTTCTTGTCGCGGATCCATTCGGCCACTGCCACTGCCCCCAGAGCAAAGCCTTCGCGCGTGTGCGCCGTGTGTTTGATCTCAATGTCGTCGATTGCCGATGC
>JBBEBN010000194.1:0-5635 GCA_040882305.1 Cyclobacteriaceae bacterium | reverse complement strand
AATTACGACAACGGCACAAATTTAAAAATGAACCTTGTCAATTGCTGTCACAAATCTTCTTGGAATGCTCGCCTGGCAAAAGCCGGTGTGGGAATGTTTTTTTTAAACTGGCTCTAAGGTTGCTTTAAGCATTTTGGGATAATTGGAAAAGGATCAGCCTGTTGACCTAAAGTAAAAGTGGTGGAATTCCTCCAATCCTTTATATTGGCGCCCGGTAAATAAAATATTTAATGCAAGTAAACATCCTATGCCTGGAACCCGTAAGATTATAAAGCGCGCTTTCCTGGCCTTGCTGTTACTACTTCTCGCAGTGATCGTTGTGCGGTGGGAGCTGGTTTCTTATGGGATACGGCAGGCAAAAGGCCAATTGCATATCATCTGGAATGCAAAACCGGTGGAGGAATACCTTGAAGACTCCAACTTTCCCGATTCCCTGAAAGCGAAACTCAACCTGATCGCGCAGGTAAGGCAATACGCCATCGACTCGTTTCACCTCAAAGACACCAGGAATTACAGGACACTTTATGACCAGAATGGGGAGGAGGTCATGTGGGTGGTTATGGCCAGTAAACCCTTTCAGCTTCAGGCAATGGAATGGAATTTCCCGGTTATCGGGTCAGTGCCCTATAAAGGATTCTTTATCCGTTCAGAAGCCACCAGGCTGGCGGACGACCTTGAAAAGGAAGGATGGGATGTTAATATCAGGAATCCCGGCGGATGGTCAACGCTGGGATGGTTTACCGACCCGATCTTAAGCAAGATGCTGGAGCGCAGTGAAGGCGATCTCGCCAATCTTATCATTCACGAAATGTCGCACGCCACCATCTTCGTCAAGGATAGTATCGATTTCAATGAAAACCTCGCCACTTTTATCGGCGACCGCGGCGCGGAAAAATTTCTCCTGTCTGTTTATGGTCCGGCATCAGAGGAATACAGCACCTACATGAATGAAGACCGCGATTATATTATTTTTTCAGATCATATGTTGAGAGGAGCGGAAAAACTCGATAGCCTGTATCAAACCATCATAGAAGACGACCCTCTTGAAAGAAAATTGCGACTTAAGAAAGAAATGATCCAAAAGATCGTGCAATCCCTGGATACGCTCTCCTTCAGAGGCAGTTCGACGAAACCGTCCCTCCGTTTCCGGGAAAACCTTCCCAACAATGCCTACTTCCTGAATTTTATCCGCTATCAGTCCAAACAGGATGTTTTTCACGAAGAGTGGATAGAAAAATTCGATGGAGACCTGAAAGCCTACATTGAATACCTCGGCGAGAAATACCCGTTTTTGTAAGGCAGCGGCCGCGAACGCCCGATATTAAGGAATTGTTAAGAAACCGGAATGAGTTTTAAACTACTGCTTTCCGCGCTATTTTTGAAACAAAATGAGCACCATGGCAAACAAGCAGCACAAAGTGCTTGTAGTTGACGACGAAGAACCCATCCTTGAGTTACTGAAATACAACCTGGAAAAAGCGGGCTACGAAGTAGAAACGGCTACCGATGGTGTAAAGGGCGTTGAAACGGCGAAAAAATTTCACCCTGACCTTGTGTTGCTGGATATCATGATGCCGGGAATGGATGGCGTGGAAACGTGCCGTCGTATCCGCGAAATTCCTGAAATTCAAAAAACGTTTATCATCTTCCTCACGGCGCGATCGGAAGAATATTCGGAAGTGGCTGCCTTTGATGTGGGTGCCGATGACTACATCACAAAACCCATCAAGCCGCGGGCGTTGATCAGTCGTATCAATGCTGTCTTCCGAAGGGATCACAAAGCCACAACACCGTCCAATATTATCGAGTGTGAGGGTTTGACCATTGATCGCACAAGTTACACGGTGACTGTAAATGGCCGGGAGATCAGCCTTCCCAAAAAAGAATTTGAATTGCTTTTTTACCTCGCCCAGAACCCCAACAAAGTTCTCACCCGTGAAGACCTGCTTCATCACATCTGGGGTACGGATGTCTATGTGGTGCCCCGCACAGTAGATGTCCATATCAGGAAAGTGAGGGAAAAGATCGGAGAAGATTATATTACCACGGTGAAGGGTGTTGGATATAAATTTCAGGATAGTTGAATCGGTATTGGTTGAATCGGCATTATGCAGAGACAAGGCATGCCTTGTTTCTACTAATGTTTGCTGTATTCCCTATCTTTGCGCATGTTTTACCGCTCAGGAGTTATCGCTTTAATGTTGTCGGGAGGTATCGCCCTTGTAACAACGTTGCTGCTATCCATCTTTGGTAGCCTCGGCGGAAATTCCGTGACGCTTGCCTTTATCACCACATACACTATTTGTTTCGCGGTCATTTTTTTTGTCCTGGAATCTTTTGTTGTGAAACCGGTGAAAAACATCAGGGAAACGATCGGCAGGCTGCATGTGAAGGAGGGGGTTGAAGATGAGGAACCAGAACCACCATTGGCGTCGTTAAAGAAGGTCAGCGAGGAAATGGAGCGGTTCGCAAGCCACAAGCAAAAGGAAATTGATGAGTTGAGAAAACAGGAGGCTTTTCGAAAGGATTTTATCGCCGATGTATCCCATGAGTTAAAGACACCCATTTTTGCGGCGCAGGGTTTTGTTCACACGTTGCTGGATGGTGCTGTGAGAGACAAGTCAGTAAGGCAAAAATTCCTGAAGAAAGCCGCGAAAAGCCTTGATGGCCTTGACGTGCTGGTTCAGGACCTGCTGACGCTTTCGCAGATCGAAACAGGACAGATCAAAATGCGGTTCGAGAAGTTTGACTTATGCGCACTGACCAAAGAAGTATTTGAGCAATTCAGGGGAAAATCAAACAAAAAGGAAATTTCTCTTCGTATCGAAGAGCCGGTTCGGAAAGTGATGGTGCACGCCGACTGGCAAAGGATCTCACAGGTAATGACCAACCTTATTTCGAATGCGATCAAGCATTCTGCCCCTGATGGTGAAGTTGTGGTCACCTTCAGCATGAGGAAAAAATCCGTGGTCACTCGTGTGAGGGATTTTGGTGAGGGAATTCCAGCGGAGCATCTCAATCGGATATTCGAGCGGTTTTACCGCGTGGATAAGAGCAGAAGCCGCGAAAAAGGGGGAACGGGATTGGGGTTGGCAATTGTTAAACATATTCTGGAAGGACACAATACCAGGGCCGAGGTCGAAAGTGAACCAGGCAAAGGGTCCACATTTAGTTTTAAACTGCCAAGGGCTGGAGTTGAAAAAGATGGATATGGAGAAAATCAGCAATCCGCGGAGGAGTAACACATCAAAGCAACGGTTTGATTTCAGGGGGATGATCCTTTTTGAGGATGCAGATTACGTGCTTGTGAACAAGCCACCTTTCTTATCCACCCTGGATGACCGGCACGGAGGTCCGAACCTGCTGGCGCTTGCAAGGGAATATGTCGCTACAGCCCAGGTTTGCCATCGCCTGGATAAAGATACCTCCGGGATATTGGCCATTGCCAAGAATCCTGAAGCCTATCGCCATCTGAACATGCAGTTCGAAAACCGACAGGTTGGCAAGGTGTACCATGCTGTTGTCGACGGTATCCATAATTTTAAGGATGAATTGGTGGATGCAGCCATTCTCAAGCTTGATGATGGTGTGGTTAAGATCAGCCGCTCCGAGGGGAAATCGGCACAAACACGGTTTACTGCCGTGCGGTCTTACCGGCACCATTCCTTAATAGAATGCCGGCCTGTCACCGGCAGGATGCATCAGATCCGGATCCATCTGGCGACACAACGCGCTGCTATTACGGGTGATGAAACTTACGGCGGAGAGCCGTTCATGCTTTCAAGGGTTAAGAGAAACTATAAGTTAAAGAAAGGCACGGAAGAAGAGCCCTTCATGAAGCGGATGGCACTCCATGCCTTTTCCCTTCAGTTTGATGATCTGTCTGGAAAAAGGCAGATCATCGAAGCACCTTATCCGAAGGATATTCAGGCCCTGATCAGGCAATTGGAGCTTAACTCTTAGGGCGATCCGAGAGATGGCGGATTCAAAAGTCGCAACAACGGGCTGATTTTCAGATGGAAAGGAATGTTCTTTCCAGCGCCTGGCAATGGCGCCTTTTTAAGCCATGAAAGGTCTTTCATCAGGTTCTAATATTCTAAAGGGAGCTTGCATTTAAGCTTTTGTCCTTTTACCTTTGTGTCCCTTTTTAAGAGTAAGGGTACATTATATTGAATTTTAAGCAAAAAAATGGATCATAACAGCTATAAGACCACTTATGCCAACAAGGCGACAGCTGAAAAGGGTTGGGTTATTGTAGACGCCAATGCGCAGGTATTGGGTCGGGTGGCAAGTCAGATTGCAAAAGTTATCCGGGGCAAACACAAGCCGAGTTTTTCACCGCATGTAGATTGTGGCGACCATGTTATTGTTATCAATGCCGAAAAAGTGCGGATGACAGGTAAAAAATGGAACAACCGCGTGATCTTTACCCACTCCGGTTATCCGGGTGGCCAGCGCGAGCACACTCCTGCGCTTATCCGTTCCAAGCATCCTGAAAGGCTAATTGAACATGCAGTGCGCGGCATGTTACCGAAAAATACTTTGGGCCGCGAACTTTTCAGAAGCCTTCATGTATATAAAGGAGAAGAACACCCTCATCAGGCTCAACAACCAAAAGAATTAAAATTCTGATAAATGCAGATTATCAACGCTATCGGTAGAAGGAAGACTTCCATTGCCCGGATCTATTTACAACCAGGGAAAGGTGATATTATGGTGAACAACCGCGGTTTGAAAGAATATTTTCTTTCCGAGATTCACCAAACGACAGTAAAGCAAGCGCTTGCTGCCATCAAAGCTGAAGATCAATACGATGTTACGGTGAACGTGGAGGGTGGAGGTGTCAAAGGACAGGCCGAGGCCGTTCGACTTGGCATTGCACGGGCATTGATTCAGATCAATGATGAACACAGAATCGCTTTGAAAAAAGACCGTCTGTTGACCCGTGATTCACGTATGGTGGAGCGCAAGAAGCCAGGCAGAAGAAAAGCAAGAAGGAGATTCCAGTTTAGCAAGCGTTAACAGAAAGAAATCCATGGCAGACAAATTAACTTATCAGGAATTATTAGATGCAGGTGTTCACTTTGGCCACCTGACCCGTAAATGGAATCCGAAGATGGCAGAGTACATCTTCATGGAGAACAACGGTATCCACATCATAGACCTCAATAAGACCCTGGCAAAGCTCGAAGAGGCATCTTTCGCCCTGAAGAACATTGTTCGCTCAGGTCGCAAGATCATGTTTGTAGCTACGAAAAAGCAGGCAAAAGATATTGTTACGGATGAAGCCAAGCGCCTGAATATGCCTTTTGTTACGGAGCGTTGGTTAGGTGGCATGCTGACTAATTTTGCAACCATCCGCAAGTCGCTGAAAAAACTTTCGCAGATTGAAAAGCTGATGAAAGATGAGGCTTTTTTAAACCTGGCGAAACGCGAGCGCCTCATGGTTACCCGTGAGAAAGCAAAACTGGAAAAACTGCTGGGCGGCATCGCAGATCTCAACAGACTCCCCGCTGCCCTTTTTGTGATCGACGTTAAACGCGAGCACATCGCAGTTACGGAAGCGCAGAAACTTAATATTCCTGTTTTTGCCCTCGTTGATACAAACAGTGATCCCTCCGGAGTTGATTTTCCC
>JBBEBN010000193.1:0-5652 GCA_040882305.1 Cyclobacteriaceae bacterium | reverse complement strand
AAATCCATGGGTCAGGCATTAACCCAAACCATGTGTAAGCAAAACATCTTGCTGGCCCTGGATCAGGTAAGCCAGAAGCTGGGTAATACGCGCACCGTTTGCCGCAAATATTATGTACATCCGGGACTCATTCGCCTCTATGAGGAAAACAATCTCGAAAAATACCTGAAAGAACTCGATGCCCTGGAGGAACCCGATAATAAATCAGGGCTTACCAACGAAGAGAAGGTATTGATGAAGATCCTCAAGCAGTTCCATTAACCCGCGCGCCTTTCAATTCATTCCGTCAGACCTTGCAGGTAGTCAATGCTTTGAGGTACCTGTTCGCTGACTTCGTGCGCGGGACTTTCGTCTTCGATGAAGTAATGTTTGACCCCCGCTTTCTTTGCCGCCTTTAGAATGGCGGGAATATTCAGTTCACCGGTGCCCAGTGGAACATCATTTTCGTCCGGCGTCAGTCCCGTAAGATCCTTCTTCGTGCCTTTCCGCAGATCCTTCAGGTGCAAAAGTTTCCAGCGGTTGCTGTATTTCTTAAGCAATGCCACCGGATCACCGCCGCCAAAGTGCGTCCACATGATGTCCATTTCAAATGAAACGTATGCAGGGTTGGTGTTGGTGATGATATAGTCCATCAGGGTTCCTTTTTCATGAGGCCAGAATTCATAGCCGTGCACGTGATAACAAAAGGTAATGCCATTTTCTGTCAGCACCTTTCCGGCCGCGTTGAAATCTTCCACCGCTTTCCTGGCATTCTCGAAATTAAATGCACCGTTTTTATGCGGTATCCAGGCGGTCATGACATATTTTGCACCCAGCGCATTGGCCCTGTCGGCCACACCCTGCGGGTCTTTCACAAGTTGCTCATAGCCGGCTCCCGTCGAAGGGATGCTGATACCTCTTTCCTCACACATTTTCCGGAATTCCTCTGGAGCCATGCGGCCGCCCCCACCTTCCAGCTCTGTGAAGCCCATCATCCTGATCGTGTCCAACGTAGCGGCTACATCCTTGGGAAAACTGTGTCTGAAGGTGTAAGCCTGCACCCCCAGAGCAGCCGTATACAAAGGTTTTTTCTCCTTCCGAGCCTGAGCGGAAGCAATATCCATGGCCACTGCGACAAGGACAAGGACCAGGAGGATTGATATACGATGGCATTTCATTTTCATGTGTTGTTGCGCGTTATGAATTGTATGGGTAACTTTTCTAACCTTTCTAACCTTTTCTGACTTTATCAGTTTAAAGAAATCCTCTTCCTCTTTTTTACCTGAGGCGGAAAGGTTCATCAGCATTTGTTCGCGCTGCTGCTGATCACATTGCCTGAATGTTTTTCCATACTGATTCCGTGACGAGGTTTCCAGTGCATCGAGCTGTGACTTTACATTGTCCTGAACGTCCTTTTCGTAACAGTTGTCTATGAGCCTTTGAAGGAACTTATCCACACCAACGGACAATGCGCCAATTGCATCGCCCGGAGGGATGATGGTATCGGCCACAGCTGCGAGAGTTTCCTGGGCATCAAAAGAAAATGATGGATGGTGATGGATCACATCGGCCGCACCCCATCCGTTCGCCCATGCGGGTAAAGCGACGAGCGTGCCTGAAGCCGCCATCAGTCTTTTAATTGTATCACGCCTGTTCATATCGGATGGGTTGATTACTGGAAGGAATTAACAAGAACAATATATTCACACGGGCGCGCATAGAAAAGGGGATTTATACCGGCGGATTAAATAATCTGGTGGTCCTTGAATTGATATACTTTCATACCATAGACCCTGATGCCCTCTCTCTTAAGGAGACAATTGTCAACGTTAACCTAAGAGCTCCGCCTCCACCTTCCCTTTCCCATCCGGTGTTGTATAGAATGGTCGTTCTTCCACTACGTAATTCGCGTCTTCAGGGATACCAAGAGCGTGGTATATCGTCTGGTGTATCTGGTCGATCTTGATAGGTTTGTCAATGGTTTTGCATGGGCGTTCATCCGCGGTTTTACCGAAGGCAAAACCTTTTTTAATTCCCCCTCCGAACATGAGAATGGAGCATCCGTCGGTAAAGTGGCGGTGCATGCCATAATGTTTGATGTCTTCAATAATATCTGGTTGTTTCACCTGTTCCTTCACGGTGGCGCCGGGTCTTCCCTCCGTCATCATGTCGCGACTGAACTCACTGGCCACGATGATCAATGTCCGGTCAAGGTGCCCGGTTTTTTGCAGGTCTCTGATCAACTGCGCCACGGGCCGGTCGATCTGTTTCTTCATGTCAACTAAACGAGTGTGTCCGTTCTCATGGGTGTCCCAACCTTTGAAGGGTTCGTATTCCGTGGTGACGCTGATAAATCTTGCACCCTGTTCGGTCAGCCTTCGGGCGAGCAAACATCCCAGACCAAATTTTCCTGTGTTGTATATGTCGTAGCTTTCTTTAGGTTCCTGGCTGAGATCAAAAGCTTTTGCCTCCGGAGAGTTCAATAACATGTAGGCCTGTTCCATGGAGCGCCGGAGTGATTCCTTCTGATAGCCACTTCCGAATTCTCCGAAGGGACTCTTGCTGATCAATTCATTGTAGAGATGATGGCGTCTCTCAAAACGCTCGTAACTCATTCCTGCCGGAGGCTTCACGCTTTCCAGGCCCGTTGTTGGGTCCGGGATGATAAACGGTCCGAACTCATTGCCGAGAAAGCCGGAGGTATGGAATGCTTTTAATTCCTCGGCCTCGCCCACTGTGAACCGCTGGCCAATATCGATGAAGGCAGGGATCACTGGATTTTTTGGCCCGATTTGCTTTGCAATCCAGGCGCCTATGTGAGGCGCCGCCACTGTCTGGGGTGGTTCATAACACGTGTGCCAGTGGTATTGGTGACGTGAATGCAGAATAAAACCAAGGTCTGCCGCCACGTAAGAGCGAATGATAGTACCGAGGTTCATCACACTTCCGATGGATTCAAGTCCTTCCGAAAAACTTACCCCATCCAGTGACGTTGGAACCGATTTAAAGGTGCTCAGCACGCTGTTTGCCTGCATGCCTTCTTCAAAAGGCGTGTATCTCTTCGGATCGAAGGTATCGGTATGGGCCATACCCCCCGCCATCCAGAGAAGGATCACCGTATCGGCTGTTGAGCTGATCTTTTCTTTCGAACAGGAGCTTACCAGGCTGACGGGCATCCCTGCCGCTAATGCAGCCAGCGTGGCCGCGCTGGTTTTTTGTAAGAATTCCCTCCTGTTCCAGTTCCTGTACATGACCGTTGATTTCACTTATAATTTAACTATAATCAATCAATAAATTAGCTGGAATTCCGGCAGCAGCATGACCGACCACAACAGGTCTTCCGCGCCCGCCTGGTCAGGTGAAGGTCCGAGCATCTTCAGGGCTACTTCCCGTTCGTCCTCTTGAGGACCGCGTCCCAACGCCTGTTTATAGACTTCATCAATGAGTTGCTCACTGTTCCGAAACTGGCCAAGCCATTTTCTTGCACCGGCTTCCAGGGCAGTGTTGAAGACGTCGCCATTGGTCAGTTCGAGTGCCTGAAGAAGATTCGCCTGGGAGGCGCGCGAAGTGATCACGTTCTCGCGGCTTGGGCGGCCAAGCGCAGTCAAAAAGCGATCGTTCTTCACCAACGACGCCCTCGCAAACGGATAGCTGAAGTTAACCGGAAGGTCTTTGATCGGATCATGATTTTTGAGCGTGTCTGAGTATACCGGGTAAATGATGGTGCTGACGGCATCGGCAAACTGTTCGGCCGACAGTCGACGGCGTTGCATTCCTTTGAAAGCGTAGTCAGAAGATACCAGATCGTTCTCATGCTTTGCCTGCACGGAAGGAAGCTGATAGGTCCTCGAGGTGGCGATGACGTAGATCAATTTTTTCAGATCATTTCCATTCTCCGCAAAATCGGAGGCAAGCCAGTCGAGGAGATCCTGGCTCCAGGGTTCATTATCCATCAGGTCCACCGGTTCAATAATGCCCCTTCCCATCAATTGCCCCCAGATCCTGTTGGCGATGGTGCGGTAGAGTCTCCCATTCTTTGGTGCGGTCAGGTATTCAGCAAGCTGCTTTAATTTCTCATCTACGTTAAGGGTACTGTCTATTTCGCCGAGTTCCGTAAAGATGATCTTTGTTCCTGCCATTTTCCCCGTGGGTACGTCGCAGCGGTTGATCTCCAGCGTTGAATCGGAAAAGATATTCGCGAAGGCGTAGGCATCGGATAATTTCCAGTCGCTGATAAAGCTGTCGTGACAGGAAGCGCATTTCAGATTCAGGCCGAGAAACACTTGTGAAATATTTTGTGCGGCCTGCATTTCCACGCGCTGGCTGGCGTTTACTACACCCCTCCATTGTATGCCCTTGATGAAGCCGGCTGATTTTTCATTGGGACTCACCAGCTCGCGCACAAACACATCGTACGGTTTGTTATTTTTTAGTCCATCGTATAGCCATTCCGTAATAGCAAACCTGCCTCCGGTAATGTATCCCGTGCCAGTGTAATCGTTACGCAGAGCATCATTCCAGAAAGTGAGCCAGTGTTGCGCATAGTCGTCGTTGCGGCTGAGCAACTCCTGCATCAGCACCTGTCGTTTTCCGGGGTTTGGATCGACGATAAATGCATTGACCTTCTCCGGAGGCGGCAACATTCCAATGATATCCAGGTAAACGCGGCGAATATAGAGGTTATCGTTCACCGGTTCCGGCCAGGAAATCTTGTTTTCTTCGAAGTATACATCCACAAACCGGTCAATGGGGTTGGCAAGGCCGGGCTGATCCGGTGGGAGTGCAGGTTTTCTTGGCGCAAGCTCGGCCACGCGAAAAATGCTTTTCTCATCCGCATTATCCGGCCACGGAGCACCTGCCTTTATCCAAAACTGAAGAGTGGCTATTTCCTCCTCCGTCAATTTTTTTCCTTTGGGCGGCATGGATTCTTCATCCTCCCGCGGCAACAACAGCCTGCGGACCATTTCACTTTCTTCGGGATGACCAGGAGTGATAACGGGTCCCGACTCCCCTCCTTTCAGGACAAACTCTTTTTTATCCAGCCGTAACTCGGCCTTGATCTTTGCCGCACTGTGACATTTGTAACAATTATGAGCAAAGATGGACCTCACTTCCAGGTTCAAATCCGCCATCTGGGTTTTATCGAGTTGCGACTCCGCATTGGAAAACTGCGCCAGATCGAAATTAGGATTGCGCGGAAACATTTCCTGATCATTCCAGGGCAGGACGCCCGTGAGGAAGTCAGAACCGTGCGTGAGGGAAGCGCCAAAATGCCCTGCCACAGCAACACCGACAACTGTTACGGTCAGTATCAGGCGATACATTCGAAGATATTGCCATTTCTTATGTTGATGGATCGCCCGATGCAGGAAAACAGATAAAGTTGCCAGGAGTGCAGTGCTGATGCCCGACCATTTATGGATGCTGAGTACACTTCCACTGTAATCATCCTGCGCCTCAAGGAACCATCCCAAAAGCACTGCGAGCACGGCGCTCAACGCGCCGATCATCAAAATAATGGTGATGGCGGGGCGCAATTCCTGTTTCTTTTTTCGAAGGGTAAACAGCTCGAGCACCAGGCCGATGATCAATAAGCCAATGGGAAAATGAACGATGAGCGGATGAAGGCGCCCAAGAAATTGCCAGAGCCAGAAGTCAAGGATGGACCCCACC
>JBBEBN010000192.1:0-5665 GCA_040882305.1 Cyclobacteriaceae bacterium | reverse complement strand
TGAGCCTTTTATCCAGTTTCTTTTCCGCTTGCCAGGAAGCCAACAGCTGGTCGACTTTCTGAAAACGCTCTGAGGCGGGCTGAGGAATATTTTGCGGCAGGCCTTCCGTTTCTATCCACTGATGAAAACTTGCGTCATCCAGGGATATGTTGAATTTCGACCGATAGTAACTCTTGATGTAGAAAATAAAAGCCTCCGTGTCAATTGTTCCGAAAGCGTTTTCAGAAAAGTAGTCGTTCAGAAACGCATCGAAGTTTTCACGACCGTGTTTCTCTTCAATGGAACGAAGGAAGAAGTAACCTTTATTATATGCGATACTGGTAACGCCTTCATCCGGGTTCCTTCCTTCAAGGTTCAGCTTCAGGCGTGTGTCGGCAGCATGGCCTTTTTTCTGGAGTGATTCAACCTCATCATGCAGGTCCTGAAAGTTCAGCGAGGCCAGCATTTCTGCGTAGTCCTTTCCGTACAGCTTTTCCATTATCCTGGTTTCAAAATACACCGTGAAACCTTCGTTCAGCCAGAAATCGTTCCAGGTTGCATTGGTAACCAGGTTTCCAGACCAGCTATGCGCAAGTTCATGTGCAATCAGCGAAGTGAGCGAACGATCTCCAGCCAGGATGGTCGGTGTTGCAAATGTCAATCTGGGATTTTCCATTCCGCCGAAAGGGAAACTTGGGGGCAGTACCAGTACGTCATAGCGTTCCCATTGATACGGCCCATACAATTCCTCAGCGCCGGCGATCATCTTCTCCAGGTCGGCAAACTCCCACGTTGCTTTGTCGATGATGGCGTTCTCGGCGTAAATACCACTGCGTGGACTAATCGGCTTAAAAGTGATATCACCCACTGCGAGGGCAAGCAGGTAGGAAGAAATGGGTTGTTTCATTTCAAAGTGATATTTACCCGTAGGATTTTTTTCCTGTGGATTGGAGGCGCTCATCAACGCAAGCAACTCTTCCGGAACAGAGACCTCCGCTTCATACGTGAACCTCACCCCGGGTGTATCCTGGCACGGAACCCAGCTGCGGGCCAGGATCGCCTGTGATTGCGTGAAAAGGAAAGGGAAAGTTTTTCCTGCGGTCTGCTGCGGCGACAACCACTGCAGTGCTTCTGCATCGGCGCTTGTCTGATATTCGATGCGTATCATTTTAGTCTCCGGTGTGACGGGTATTGTCAGCGCCTGACCGAGGATGGGATCTTCTTTGCCCAGGCGAAATTCTGCCGCACTCTTATCATCAAGAATAATCTTCTGAATGTTCAGCCCATTTGTATCCAGTATCAGGCTATCGGCCTGCGCATCATTTTCAATTGTCCACAAAGCAATTGCCGAAATAGTCTTTGAATTAAAATCAACTTTGGCCTTCCACTTAAGGTGTTTTACTTTAGCTTCAGCGGGTTTGGAAAAAGAATGAGGATCCTGTTTCATAGCAGCGGTGTCATTTTTGGTCTGGGTTCCGCAGCGGCTGATGAATAGGGCCAGCAGGAGAAAACCGGGTTTGATTAAACGCATGTTGTCCTTTAAAAAACCGAATGCAAGAACGGAAAGTTTTTGGTTTCGACAAGCTCACCACCAGGTTTCAACAAGGGAGGAAGGGTCCGAAAAGTATAGAGACAAGGCACGCCTTGTCTCTATAGTCTGGAGAGACGCGATGCATCGTCCCTGTGACAACAAGAATTACAGTCCGGTATAAATCCTGCGACAGATAATATAGTGAATTAGCAGGTGGATTCAAAGAAGTCACTGATAAGTAAATTCGCCGACTGCGCTTTTTAATGTGACCTTATTGGATGGTGCGCCTACGACTTTGCCAACGATCTGTGCACCGATATCAAAAGTCTTTGAGATGGCAATGATTTCCGGGGCTATTTTTTCGGGCACGTAGATCTCCATGCGATGCCCCATGTTAAAGACCTTGTACATTTCTTTCCAGTCTGTGCCGCTTTGTTCCTGGATGAGCTTAAAGAGAGGAGGTACTTCAAATAAATTATCCTTTATTACATGGAGGTTTTCGATGAAGTGCAGCACTTTGGTTTGGGCGCCCCCGCTGCAATGCACCATTCCGTGAATTTCATGCCTGAATTTTTCAAGTACTTTTCTGATCACTGGAGCATACGTGCGGGTGGGAGCCAGGACGAGTTTTCCGACATTGACATCCACACCGTGTAGGGTGTCCGTTACATTGTAAGTGCCGGCGTATGCAAGATCGTTCGGAACATTTCCGTCAAATGATTCCGGATACTTTGCAGCGTAGTGGTGTGAGAAAACGTCGTGGCGGGCGGAGGTTAATCCGTTGCTGCCCATTCCCCCGTTGTATTCGTCCTCGTAAGTGGCTTTCCCGTAGGAAGCGAGGCCAACAATAACATCTCCTGCCTGGATCCGGGCGTTGTCGATCACATCGTTTTTTTTCATGCGGCATACGACGGTGCTGTCGACGACGATGGTGCGGACAAGGTCTCCCAGGTCAGCGGTTTCTCCTCCTGTGCTGGTGATATTTACGCCGTAGTGTCGCAGCAGATCCAGGAGTTCCTCCATTCCATTGATGATGGCGGAGATCACTTCTCCGGGAATGAGGTTCTTGTTCCTTCCTATAGTGGAGGACAGCAAAATGTTTTCCGTGGCACCGACGCAAAGCAGGTCGTCGATGTTCATGATGAGCGCGTCCTGGGCGATGCCTTTCCAGACGGATAAATCTCCGGTTTCTTTCCAGTAAATGTAGGCAAGGGAAGATTTGGTACCGGCTCCGTCTGCGTGCATGACCGTGCAGTAATCCGGATCGTTTCCAAGGTGGTCGGCTACGATCTTGCAAAAAGCTTTTGGAAACAGCCCTTTATCCAGTTTGCTGATAGCCTGGTGAACATCTTTTTTGGAAGCGGAAACTCCGCGCTGATCGTAACGGTCGGACACTGCTTTTCACTCAATTGATGAAGTGCAAAGGTGCGAATTTTTGTTGGTTTTTGGCTATTGGCTGCAGGCTTTTGGTGTGGCGTACCGTAGAGACGCCCGCCCGTACCGAACGGGCACATTCGGGCGGGGAAAATCTTTCGTCTCTACAGTACGCAGGCTTGGCGTCGGACCAAACACAGCAGGTTCACGCGGCAACTATATAGGGCTGCTGATTTGTGGTTGAGGCCACTATGACACAAAGGCAAACAAGGAAATATATCCCTGACTAATTCATTCTGAAAGGCTCGAACTTCGGAGCAAGGAAATGATGGAGCAAAAAAGTCAGCACATAGGCAAAGGCGCAGATGGTGAAAAGAATAGTGTAACCTGCTGTGACATTGCCGGCGGCTGTAAAGGTGTCGAGAAGCCTTCCGGAGAAGATCGGGAACAACATTCCTCCTGTGGCGCCGGCCATGCCGCCAATACCAATGACGGAGCCGACGGCGTTTTTCGGGAACATATCTGAGACGGTGGTGTACAGATTGGCTGACCATGCCTGATGCGCCGCGCCTGCCAGTCCGATGAGCAAAACAGCGCCCCATTCGCCAAGTTCGGCGACCAGAAAGATCGGGATAACGCAGAGTGCAAAAACAAACATCCCTGTCTTGCGGGCCTTTGTGATCGTCCATCCCAATTTATTGAGGTACCCGATAACCCAGCCGCCAAAAATGCTGAGGATGGTTACAATCACATAAATAGTGACCAGGTGGATCCAGCTTTCCTTGATGTCGAGGTTGCGGGATTTCTTGAAATAATCCGGCAGCCAGATCAGGAAGAACCACCACACGGGATCGGTCATGAATTTTGCGACGATGAAAGACCAGGTCTGACGGTATCGGAGCAATCTTCCCCATGGCACTTTTTGGGTTTCATTCTGCTCTTCGCGGTCGCTCTCAATGAGGGCTTTTTCGGCAGCGCCAAGGCGTTTCGATTTTTCAGGTCTGTCATACAGGGGGATCCATAATAATAACCATAGCAGGCCTGCAATTCCGGCAAACACGAAAGCCATTTGCCATCCCCAGGTGTAGGCGATCCAGGGCACGAGGGCAGGCGCGAGTATAGCCCCTATGTTAGTTCCGGCATTGAAGATGCTGGTGGCGTAAGCGCGTTCCCGCTTGGGAAACCACTGCGCCGTGGCCTTGATGGCGGAAGGAAAATTCCCACCTTCACTGATGCCCAGGCTTGCCCTGGCGATCATGAAACCCGTCACGGTTGAAACTGCGGCATGTCCCATGGCGGCGAGGCTCCACCCTATGATAGAAACTGCATACCCGACCTTCGAACCGTACTTATCCACAAACCATCCGAAGAACAATAACCCAAATCCGTAAGTGCCCTGAAAGACTGCGTTCACGATCCCGAACTCCTCGTTACTCCAACCAAGCTCCACGTCGAGAATAGGTTTCACCAGAGAAAGGATCTGGCGGTCGACATAGTTGATTGTGGTGGCCAGGAATAGCAAAGCGCAGATTGTCCAGCGGTAGTTGCCGGTTTTTGTTACGACAGTTGGTTCTTGAATTTCCATGCGTGCGACTTTTGTGAAAAAATCAATCTATTTAAAATCATTTATGACCATGGCCGGATGGAGCTGCGGGCCTTCGCCTTCGGGCCGCGGATGGGGTGTAGCAAAAAATTTAAAGATACACCTTGATTTCGTTTACGCAAAGATTGAGTGCTATTTATCGCAGTGGCGTATCGCGCTCGGTAGCATATGATTTTGAAAAATCCAGATTTCCGACGTTACTGGCAACAAACGTCATTCCCCGGAAGATGTGATTCAGATAAACAGGATCTTCGTAATCTTTGTCAGCATGCCCCAGGGTTGTTATCCAGATGGTTCCACCGTCAAATTTCTGCTGCCATACGGCAGGATAATAATCTGGAAACTGGACCGCAAGGGTTTTGATTTTTTCCTGGTCGGCCTCGTTGCCCTTTACAGTACTGATGTCATGCGCCATCAGCACCTTTATGCCGGGATACATTTCCTTCGTGAAGTAACATTCGTCTTCCTTTGTCCACAGCGCCGGGACACCCTCCATAGAAGGATGGTCTTTGTCGATGATCTTTATGCTGAACGGCTGAAATTTGGCGTGCCAGACAAAGCTTCCTCCAATCATCCTTTTGAACCAGGTCCAGTTGCGTTCTGTTCCGGTAACGGAATGCAGGCCGACGAAACCGCCACCCGCCTCGATATAGCGGCGGAAGGCCACGCGTTGCGCATCACTGTCAAAAACATCGTTGTTGGTGCTGGGAAAGAGCAGGAAAGAATATTGTTTCAGATTAGCTTCTGTCATCACAGAAGGATCATCGGACACTTCGACCTGGAAACCTTTTTCGCTCCCCAGTTTTTGAATGGCCTTTACTGCGCTTGGAATGTTCTTATGTACGTAGCCTTTGCCGTTTTTCGTGTACACGAGCACCTTTACTTTTTTCCAGGATACCTTCTTTTGATTTTGAGCGCTGACATGCTGAATGAAAAAAGCGAGCAGCAAGAAACACAGCACGACGGGAAACAATTTTTTCATACAATATTTATTTCTAATTATTAAAAACATCGAAAAGCTATTGGTAAAATCTTTAAAAGCAAATACCGGTTATATAAGGCCCCGCTCTTGCAGGGGGTTGGCACCAACTTTAGTAACAGGCATTTCGCGCTAACGACCTTCTCTAATGACAGTGACGATTGGGGGTGATGCAAAGTTCTGCCAGGCAGCTTCTGCC
>JBBEBN010000191.1:0-5684 GCA_040882305.1 Cyclobacteriaceae bacterium | reverse complement strand
CCCCTGTTCAGAAGCTTTTGGGAAAACGGCAAGATGCTCTTTTCCAATGCCGTCTTCATGGTGGGCCAATAATGCCGGTATGCTTCAGATCGCGCCGACAGCGAGCGTGGAAGGTGTAGAGACGCAAGATCTTGCGTCTCTACACCTCCGCGAGAGTGACAGCTGTGGGCTTTCTGCACGATTATTGAAAGAAAGGTTATGAGCGGCGGCTACCATCTCGCAATATTTTCCCAACTTCAGTATCTCAACCTTACTATATGAAACTCAGCATCCTTACTGCCATGGCCATTCTGGTCCTGGTTCAATTTACGCAGGCCCAGAGTCAATTGATTGTTTCAAAGGCCAACGATTTCCTCAATTCATTGGATGAAACGCAATCAGCCAAAGCCAGGTACCCGTACGAAGATGATGAGCGGTTCAACTGGCACTTTGTTCCGCGGGAGCGAAATGGTATTCCTTTCAAAGAGCTGAATGAGAAACAGCGGCAGGCGGCGCTGAGCTTGCTGAAGACATGTGTGAGTGAACAGGGGTATCAAAAGGCCAACAACATCATGGCGCTTGACAATATTCTGAGAGAAGTGGAATCCCGTCCTGCAAATGATACCTACCGCGATCCTCTCAATTACTCGATCACCGTATTCGGAGATCCAAATATCAGCAACATCTGGGGGTGGCGACTGGAGGGCCATCACATCTCCCTGAATTTTTCCTCTGCGAGCGGAGAGATCGTTTCCTCTACGCCCACGTTCTGGGGAAGCAATCCCGCCGTTGTCCGCACTGGCAGGGAGACGGGAAAGCAGGTACTGAAGCAGGAGACCGACCTGGGCTTCACCCTGGTAAATTCACTGAGCACGGCACAGTTGAAAGTGGCGGTTGTTTCGCAGAAAGCGCCAGCAGATATCATCACCGGTAACAATCGCAAAGCCGAACTGCAGGAACCGAAAGGACTTGACTACACTGACATGAGTGACCCGCAGAAAAAACTTCTCATGCAGTTGCTGAACGTGTACGTCAAAAATTATCAGCTCGGATTTTCGAAGAGGCTGATGGATAAGATCGCGAAGGCCGGTATTGAAAATCTAAGCTTCGCCTGGGCCGGCAGCCTCCAACCCGGAGCAGGGCACTATTACCGGATACAGGGACCGATGCTCCTCATCGAATACGACAACACACAGAACAATGCCAACCACGTGCATACAGTTGTAAGAGATCTGACGAGTGATTTTGCCGAGGATATTCTCAGGGAGCATTATCAGAAGGACCATTGATCTGGATTCGTCAGATTATGGGATTGCTGGATTGGCATCCGCCGATGAAAGCGCTTCACGTCTCCGCAGAGTCTCGCGCTTCGCGGACTCTGCGGTTCGGAAATGAGTCTTCGCGTTAACATAAAACCAAAAGCGGAGATCACTTGTGGGAACACGTAGAATGAACACCCCTGATGCGTGGTGCTTCTTCACCGCTGAAGGTTCACCTCACCATTCTTCTTGCGCACGTTGGTCCCTTCTCTTTTTCAGCGAAATTTCGTTCGTGCTGCTCATTCGCGCCCTGGAAAGCGGTCTCTAAACGCTGAGATGAGTGGGCAGTCCTGACTGGCAAGTAACGTCTTCCCAGTTGCAGCGAACGAGCCGCAACACCTAAGCTATGGCAAGAGCCAATCCAACAAGATCGAATAATTTCCCATTATCGGCCATGCATTGTCCGTGATAGAACATGGTAAATAGCAGATTGTTGGGTTCTACTAAGAATGGGGCTTTAATTGTGGCTCAATGTTAGTATTTAAGTTATCCACCTAAAGCTTAAACCCATGTTAAGAAATTATATCACGATCGCTCTTCGCAGATGCTTCGCGACAGGACTTCAACACTAGTTAAAGTAACCAGCCTTTCTGTTGGACTGATTTGCTTCTCCATTATTTCATTGTTTGTTTATCATGAGTTCAGCTATGACGGGTTTCACAACGACCCAAATCAGGTTTATCGCGTGGTAAAAGACTTTGTAAACGATGACGGCAGTATTAATTCCGGATGCCAAAGTAGCTACCGCTCCATCACCTCCTTTAACTCCTCATCCGTCATATAGTACCTATCCAAAAAATCCTTCCCGTTCTCATACAATTCCCGGCACGTCAAATCCTTCCGCACAAACCACGCGTACTGATAGATCTGGCTCCCCAGTCCGTGATACACTGGCATGAGATCGGTGGTGCGCTCGTGGGTGGCGCGGAAGTCGTTGTCGCGGAGGTACTCCAGTCCCCATTTGCCGAACTCCAGGATGTTTAACTCGTGGTAGTACACGACATGTCCGAGCTCGTGCGCGAGAATACCCACCTGTGCATCAAAAGGAAGCGAACGAAGTAAAATCGGATCAAAATAGCTGTCCCTGGCATCATTCAGCAATACGCGGTAGCGCCGGTTTTTCTTCGGACCCAACAGTGACGCGATATTCACTGTGCTCTCCAACGGCGCGCCTCCCTTCGTGAGGATCATATCGATCTTCACATCCTTCAACTCCGGATAAGCGGAATATGCGATGGCCGCCGCCACCTCAAATCCTTTCGGAAGACCTTTCCTGTCACCGATGATCGCTTTCAAACTATCAAGATCGTATGTCCGGTTTGCCAGCGTATCATCAAACGAATAAGTTTCAACCCAGGGCATCTTCTGCGCCGGGTCTACCTGTTGCAGCACTACGGTGACACCCAGCAGCAAAATAAGGGATCCTATGATTAAAGCGATCTGCATTAGCCGTCTCATGAGTTTAATGCCATGCAAATTCTTTGTGGCCAGTATAGAATTGATTCAACGCAACCGGGATACTCATTGTAACCGCAGCAGATAAAACGTATCACACGCAAAATGCCCCGTACTTCCCATGGGCCCCGCAATCTTTTTAAAACCATTCTTCTGATAGAGTTTCATGGCATCCTTCATCGTGTTGAAGGTCTCGATGTAACAATTCTTGTAACCCATTTCCCGCGCGGCATGGATGCAACTTGTCAGCAACTGCTGACCAAGCCCTCTTCCGCGTCCTTCCGGGAGAAAATACATTTTCTTTAACTCACACGTGTCGTCCGCGCCGCCGTCAAGCTGCGCAACGCCTCCCCCCCCGACGATCTTGCCCTCCTCCTCGCAGACAAAATACGCCGCGCGTTTGTGATAGTAAGCCTTGTACATGTCATCCACTTCTCCATCATGAATGGCAAAGCCTTTGCCGCTGGCGCCAAACTCGGGCATGACGGCACGGATAATGTCGGCCATAACAAGATTGTCCTCAGGGGAGATCTTCCGGATGATCGGTGGCATCACTAATTATAATACGCTGGAAATATCTTTCAAAGCCCGCTGAAAATTTTTCAGGATCTCGCCTTCATGCTTATGATGAAGGTGGCGACAGATCCATTCTCCATCAACGATTGTCCCTAAGACGGAAGAGCCATCTGCGGTATATACCAATGTCGGGAGAAGGTGTTCAACGCCTGCGGTATTCAGCAGCGGACTATCGGCCCTGTAGACCACTGCATCCAGCGGCTTGCCTACTTCAAAAAAATCGCCGGCGTTTAATCCCATAGCGCTCCTGCCCGCAAAGTAGGTCGACCTGATCAGAACGGTCGCGCCATCTGCAAAAGTATTCCGCTTGTGGTTGGTCAATCGCTGCGTGTAGTCGAGCCAGCGCAGGTCTTCCAGCGGGTTCAGACTGATGTGGCTGTCCGTGCCGATGGACCAGTGTTCGGAGTGCCTGGAAAAATCGGTAAGCCGGAAAATCCCATCGCCGAGATTTGCTTCCGTCCCCGGACATAAAACAACGTTCGCCCCGCTTTGCGCCAGTCCCAGGACTTCATTGTCAGTGAGGTGGGTGCAATGTATCAGGTGATAGCGTTTATTCAGGTCAAGGTTATTCAATAGCCATTCCACGGGCCGCTGGTTCAGGAAAGCCAGGCAATCATTTACTTCCTTTAACTGCTCTGCTGCATGAATGTGAAAGGGAATGTTCGCGGGACCTTCTCTGACAATCCTGAGGATGTCATCCGTTGCCGCGGCGCGCAATGAGTGAACGCCGAATCCGACATTGGCGCTCGTAAGATCTTTCACTACGGCCGCGCAGTCACTTAAAAGTTTGAGGTATTCGTCTACATCCGGTAAGATAAACCTGCGCTGGGCAGGGTCCGCTTCTTTTCCAAATCCACCTTTCTGATAAAAGACGGGTATAAGGGTTATCTTAATTCCCGCAAAGGCAGCCGCGGCAACGAGGCTCACGCTCATCTCCGCCTGGTTGTCGTAGGGCTTTCCATCCTTGTCGTGATGGAGGTATTGGAATTCCGCTACGTGTGTGTAGCCGCGCTTCAACATCTCCGCATAGGCCATCGCAGCAACAGCCTGCATTTGATCCGGGTCCATGGTCAGGGCGCACGCATACATCGCCTCCCTCCAACTCCAGAAATCATCCACGGCGTTCACGTCGTGTTTTTCCGCCATCCCGGCCATGGCAAACTGAAAGGCATGCGAATGAGCATTCTGAAAGCCGGGGAGGGCGTAGCCATTAACAGCCTCAATTGGTTTGCTGGATGCCGGAGCCTGGGAAATGTTCTTTATTCTTCCGCCCTCATCCACTTCAACAAAAGCGGGACTGATCCAGCCGGAATGTTGCAAGACAGCATGGAAATGATAGATTTTCGCTTCGCGCTTTCCTTCCTTGCCGGCGGTAGATTCTGAAGTGCCTGAATTCATCCTTTGAAAGACAGGATTAGTTTTTTTCAAGTGTATGTCATCCCACCTTTCAACAGAAAGATAAATCTAACTAATCTTTTGGGAGTATTAACGCACTTGTCAGGTCGTTGAGCGTCTTATAAAGTAATTCCCCCATTTTATCAGCCCTCCCATGGTGGTACTGCATTTCGCTATCATCCATGTAATTGACCTTACTCATTTCCAGCTGAAGGGCATGCTGGTTACCTGAAGGTAGCCCGTACTGCCGGGTGATATACCCTCCCTTAAACGGGTGGTTGTGCTGCAGACTGTATTTTGCCGAGCCAAGGCTTTTCAGCGCAGCTTTGATAAGATCCTGTGAAGCGGATTGGCCATCCGCACTTCCGAGGATCAGGTCGGGAAATTTTTCTCTCTGGATAGTGGGCACCAACTGGCGCACCGAATGGCAATCCCACAACAACACTGTTCCGAATTCTGATTTCAGCTCAGCGAGTATCTGCTTTATCTTTTCGTGATAGGGGTGGAAGTATAATTCCGTTCTGCGTTTAACCTCAGCGGGATCGACTTCCCTGCGGCCATCCTTATAAAGGGGCTGGCCCAAAAAAGTGGTTGCCGGACAGAGACCCGTAATGATCCTTCCATCAGTATACAGGGGTTTGCTATCGGGATTTCTATTCAGGTCAATTACCCAACGGCTGAACACTGCGGTGATCATGGTAATGCCGAGCGATGGCGCGAAGCTGTACAACCGGTCCACAAACCAGTCGGTGTCGTCAGGAACCTTGATCAGCTCGGGATCGTATTGATCCCTGATCCCGTCGGGAAAATCCGTTCCACAATGAGGCACGCTGATGAGGATGGGTGCGCGGGGAGTGGAGGGGCGTTTGTGGTTGTAGGGATCCACGTGGCTCGGAGTTTAAGTTCGAAGGTTGAAGTTTGATGTTGTCCGAAGTTTGAAGTTGGTGCTGCTCGGGGTGT
>JBBEBN010000190.1:11365-34879 GCA_040882305.1 Cyclobacteriaceae bacterium | reverse complement strand
CCTTGACCGGCGTCGCGGCAAGTGCCCATAAGATTCAGATAAGAGGGCAGAACAGCCTGCGCACAGATGCAAACTATCCTCTTTATGTCATCGATGGTGTGCCGATGGATTCAAGACCGATTCAATCCGCCAACTCGCTTCTGATAGGGGGCATTGACCCGCTCAGCGCACTTAATCCGGAGGATATTGAAAGCATCGAAGTGCTCAAAGATGCGGACGCAACTGCCATCTATGGCTCCAGAGGCGCCAATGGTGTGATATTGATCACGACCAAAAGAGGCCGGGAGGGTACGACTGACCTGAATATTCAGACATACGCGGGCGCCGGACAAGTTTCAAGGACCATGCAGCTGCTGACCACAGAGCAATACATTGCAATGAGAAACGAGGCATTCGCCAACGATGGGCCCGCTGCTTTGGCTGATCTGAACAATCCCGATTACGCCATCTATTTTCCCGATCTGAAGATTTGGAGTCAGACAGAATACACTGACTGGCAGGAAGAATTGCTTGGTTCGACCGCACAAATCACCAATGCCCAGGTGTCACTTTCCGGAGGCAACGCTGCTACTTCGTTTCGACTGGGTGGCGGTTACCACAAGGAGACCACCGTCTTTCCCGGTGACTTTGGTTATGAAAAAGCCACAATGCATGCTAACCTCCGCCATGTATCTCCCAACAAGAAGTTAACGGTATCGCTTTCCATAAATTATGGCAGGGACGAAAACGCTCTGATAAACGACAATTTTGTCTACGTATCACTGACGCTGCCGCCGAATGCGCCCACGCATGACGAACTCGGCAATCTCGTGTGGCTAGGATATGATTTCAATGCGCCTAATCCCTACAGTCGCCTTGAGGTCAAACACACCGCAAAGACGAATAATCTCATTTCGTCGGGCCGTTTCACTTATGAAGTACTGCCCGACCTGAAGATAGTTGCAAACCTGGGCCTTTCTGACATCAAAACGCAACAAGTTATTAACACACCGTACGTCTCCATGGCGCCGGGAACCACAGCACCCAACAGCAGTACGTTTGCCGATAGGACCGCCACGGCGTGGACGGCGGAACCTCAATTAAGCTACACCAAGTCGATGTCCGGACACAATGTTGATGTGTTAGTCGGCAGTACCTGGCAAAACAGTTCCACAGATAGCCGATGGATACGCGGCGTAGGATACCTGAGCGATGAACTCCTAGGCAATCTCAACGCGGCGTCTCAGGTCCTGAAACTGTCCGCTGACAATACCATGTACCGATACAATGCGCTGTTCGGCCGGGTAGGTTACAATTTCGATAGCAGGTATTTCGTGAATCTTACGGCACGGCGCGACGGTTCTTCGCGTTTTGGGCCGGACAATAAGTTTGCAAACTTTGGAGCCGTCGGAATTGCGTGGATCTTTTCCAATGAAGGGTTCATAAAGGACGTCCTTGCACCATTGAGTTTCGGAAAATTGAGAGGAAGCTATGGAACGACCGGGAATGATCAGATCGGAGACTACGGGTACTTGAGTACATACTCTTCCTCATCGGCCACCTACCAGGGAAGCAGTATTCTCATTCCATCGGGCCCGGCGAACCCTGAATATGCGTGGGAGATCAACCGGAAAATGGAGTTTGCTATAGACCTTGGATTTTTCAAGGATCGGATCTCGCTCGCAGCAAATTACTATCTCAATAAGTCCTCAAACCAACTTGTCGGCTATCCGTTGCCTTCACTGGCTGGTTTCAGGTCTGTACGGGCAAACCTTGACGCCGTTGTGCAAAATTCCGGATGGGAGTTCATCCTCAGATCTGAGAACATCAAAGCAGATAATTCCTCATGGAATACGGCAATTAACCTCACGATTCCCCGGAACAGGCTGCTCTCGTATCCTGATCTCGAAAGCTCATCCTACGCAAATACCTATGAGGTAGGTCAGCCTCTAACCATCCTCAAACTTTACCACCTGACTCACGTTGATCCGCAAACAGGTCTGTATCAATTCACGGATACCGATGACAATGGCGTGATCAATACTCAGGATAGGAAGACTATTATCGATATTGGTCGTCAGTATTATGGGGGCCTCGCCAACATTATACGCTATAGATCTTTTGAGATCTCCCTGTTTGCGGAATTTGTCAAGCAGCGAGTTCGGGGCTATTTCGGCACATTCCTCCAAGCGCCGGGCGCCGCTATGAATCAACCAGCCTTTATTCCCGGGTCTGATCGCTGGATGGCTGCAGGAGATGAAGCACAGATTCAAAAGCTTACAAATGATCAACGCACCTACAACCTCGCCCGCAACAGCGATATGAATGTCGACGACGGGTCATTCATCCGAATGAAAACGGTCACCCTTTCATATCGGCTTCCGGTCGCATGGTTGAACCGGATCCATCTGAAAGATGCAACTGTGTTTGTACACGGCCAGAATCTGTTTCTAATTACGAAATATAAGGGCCTCGATCCGGAAATTCCGGGCAATTCCCAATTGCCACAACTCAGAATAGTCACCGCCGGCCTTTCTTTAAAACTCTAAATGTATCACAATGAAAAGGATCTACATCATAGCACAAGCATTCACCCTCCTGTCATTATTTATCGTCGGCTGCGAAGACTTCGTCGACGTTGGATTACCTAACACTAGACTCACGTCCGGCGCTGTGTTCTCCACTGATGCGACTGCTTCGGCTGCAGCATTGGGCATGTATGAATCGATGCTTCGCGGGAGCAGCTTTGGCACCAACGGCACGCCGGCCAGTGTTGCAACAATAACCGGAATCTATTCTGATGAATTAGTAAATTACTATTCGCCAAATGTTCCATTTGCTCAAAACACCCTTACCGCCTCAAATACGACCGTACTTTCAATTTGGTCATCGGCTTATTATACGATCTATACTGCCAACGCACTCATTGAAGGCCTCGATGCAAGCAGCACTGTGACATCCTCACTGAAAGACCAGCTTGTCGGCGAGGCATTGTTCGTTCGGGCATTCTGTCATTTTTATCTCACGAATTTGTTCGGCGATATCCCTTTGGTACTAAGTACTGACTACAGAAACAATGGAACGGCTCCCCGGAAGGAACAGTCGAATGTCTATGAGCAAATAATCCATGATATTGAACAGGCCGCTGAAAGGCTGGGCCAGTCATATATAAGTGCCGAGCGGGCGCGGCCCAGTGCGTGGAGTGCCAAAGCGCTCCTTGCAAGGGTATATTTGTTCACGGGGAAGTGGGCAGAAGCCGAGACAACCGCAACAGAGATCATTGATCATACATCGCTATTTCAATTGGAGCCTGATCTGGCAAACGTATTCTTAAAGAACAGCCTTGAAGCCATCTGGCAGCTTAGTAGTACGACGCCCACGTCATACAACACCTACGAGGGCTCTTACTTTATACTCACGACAGCACCGCAGGTACACGCGCTGAGCCAGCACTTGCTAAACGCGTTTGAACCCTACGATCAACGGCGTTTCGCATGGGTAGGTTCCTTTAGCAATGGAGTCACTACGTTTTATTATCCGTTTAAATACAAAGTGAAGGGCGGGAGCAACCCGTTGCAAGAGCACTCTATCGTACTACGCCTGGCGGAACAGTATCTTATTCGAGCAGAGGCCAGAGCCAGGCTCGGTAAGCTGTCAGGTGACAATAGCGCGGCCGCAGACATAAATATCGTCCGGGCACGAGCTGCCCTCGCCGAATTGTCTTTTCCAACGGAGGACGAAGCGTTGCTTGCCGTTGAAAAAGAAAGATATATAGAATTGTTTTCGGAATGGGGCCATCGTTGGCTTGACATCAAACGCATGGGGAAAGCCGAGGCTATCCTGAGCCCGATAAAACCGCAGTGGGAGGAAAAAGCAGTGCTATTTCCGATCCCGGAGAGTGAACTAATTAGTAATCCCCAACTAAAGCCCCAGAACCCGGGCTATTAAAACCTATTGATGATGAGAACCATTCTGCTTCTGTTATTATCGGCAGTTGTATGTCACAGTCATGCAATTGCTCAGGAAAAGGCGATCGATTATCCGCAAATCGGTCAGTCCTGCCCCGATTTTGTCATACACAATGTCCCGGATGACGCGGACTCAGTGTTATCGAAGACTTATTTTGACGGACGCTTCTTTATCTTGGCGTTCTGGAGCAAGTACTGCTCGGGTTCTGCAGCTAGTTTCCCAGTTATCGATTCGCTCCAGCAGGAGTTCAAGAATCAAGTGATGTTCTTCCTGATTGGAAATGAAGATAAGGAAGAAAGAATGCGGCCGATGTATAAGGCCATCAGGGAAAGGCTGAACCTAACGGTCCCATTCGCGTTCGACTCCTTGCTGTTTAAGAAACTTGTTCCGGGGCCTGTCCCGGCTTTCGTTTGGATCGACAACAAGGGGGTTGTGCAAGCTGTGACAGGGTCGCTGGCGCTGACATCGGAAAACGTCAGTTTCATTCCTGCGTGGGGAGCCCTTCGAATTCTACGACCTTAGTTACCCGGGACAAAAGAAAAGAGCCGGTCGAAAACTGGACTACCATAAGCCGTTTTTACTGGGAGGGAATGGAGGCCAGTCTGATGAATATATTCACCGCTCGATTCTTATTCGATATGATGCCAGTCAAATGGCCTATGGCGGATTGCCCATCAGTCTCTATGAACTTAGGCGTAGGTCACCGACCAGGGGTTTGGTGCAGGGCTGCGCCTCGCTCGAGGATCTGTACAAATTTGCCTATGCGGGGCAACCAAGCTGGTCTTCAAACAGCCCGCTTTACGAACGTGTATACCCGCGATGCCAGGTGAATGTAAAGAATCAAGCTTTGTTTCAAGTCGAGCGAGTATCGAAGAAAGGCCTCTATTGGTATAGCCTGCTGATTCCAGAAAGCGAGGCGTCTGATTCAGCCCTTCTACGAGCGATGCGGCAAGACCTTCAACGAACATTCGGGTTCGTCGCCCAAATAGAGAAACGCAGGATGCCTTGTTACGTCCTGACCCTCGAAAAGAGAGCAAAGTCAAGGCTAAGAACAACGCATGGAGACAAGACCAATGACATCATTGAACCTGCGGAGGTAAAATTGACCGATATCCCGATGGCCACCTTTGTTGAAACCATCTTTTACAAGCACATCATGAATCAGCCACCAATCATCGACCACACCGGTATTGATTTCAATATTGACATACATTTGAGAGCCAACATTTATGATCTGGAAGACATCAAGGCAGCGCTGGAGCCCTTAGGGTTCAGACTCAGGCAACGCACAAAAAGAATGGACGTGATTGTTATCTCAGATGAGCCGCAATGACATACAACAAAATGCGAAAAGCTGGAAGCACCATTCTTCCAGCTTTCGTTTTCGATCTATTCCATTTGAAGCACGGTAGCGCAATTGGAATCGAAATCCTTGATCGTCACAAGGCCCGTCCCAGGAACCTCAGGTATGTCGACCTGACAGTTCTGGTTGTCACCATTACATTCCGCGGTTGCACGCTTGCAGCCATTCTGGCCGTCGGTAAAGCCCGGTGAAACTAAATTAGACGGCCTGAATGTAAAGGCCGTTGCAATGGCCAAAGTGAATGCCATGATACCTAGAACAAAAGAAATCTTTTTCATAAGATTGTAAATTAAGTTTCAAATCCGCCTACTTTTTCACAGGTGTTCGGCACTTCATTCCTGATTACATCGCGATGAATATCTTTAACCTAGTAGTCGTCAGCTGCCATTCTGACGACGTCGAAATACTTCGGATTAAAACTGTATGCCTCCATAAATGTGTCGTATAGGACAATCAATTTTCCTCTCAAGACAGCGAATGCACTTAACGCATTCCTTTCCTTGTGAGGGACATGGAAGCTCAACACATATTGCCCGTCAATCAAGTCATAAACATCAATGATATCTGACCTACGGAAAGTCGCATCTTCATCGTTTTGTGCCCTCACATTCGAGTGCACAAAAAGCCAACCCTGGTAGACAAAGCTATGGCTATTCACAAGGGGAGGAGGCACGGCCAATCGATTTGATTTATGACTTTCCAGGGATAACACCTCCGTCTTCACCTGGGCGATTCTGAATGTATCGATGGTGTTGCCCTTGAAATCCAGGTGAAGGGTCGGGTCAGCCACGATGTATTGATTTCGATAGTAGTAGAGGTAGATGATACGGTGCAGGTATGCATCAAAGTGAAGCATCCCATCTGTACAGAATATGCCGTCAACCTGCTTTTCTAAAAGCCCGTACGCAAAGTCAACGTTGTTACTCTCAATGACCATTTTTCCCAGGGTGTTTTCTCCTTTGCTTCTGCTTATACAGCGCACAATGAAAGCGCTACCCGAGACTGGCACTGCCTCCTGAAAATATAGCCCATCCTCGATGGTCTCGTTGATGGTCCAGTCCATTAGCAGTCCGCGGTAAAGAAACGGAATAGATCCATCCGAATAGTAGAAGTATGGCGAGTCAATTTGGATTTTAACGCTGTAAAAGTTGATCGGCTTGACTCGGTCTATGTTAATCAGAACGGTTGATGTGTCTTTGAAGCTCGTTTTCAGGCTTAGCACATGCATCGGATCCGCTGTATGCCCGAAGTAGAGTGCCTGAGAAGTTCCTCCGACGATGTAGTTGAGATCTCTGGTGAACTTTTGCGAAGCATGGGCAATGATGGCGCTCGGCGGATAAAGCCGGTAAAAATCTCCCGACCGATTGGTGGACCCCGAAAACCAATAGATGGTCGTCACACTGAGAAGACTTAAAAGGGCGCAAGAAGCGATTTGTATGATAACTCTTTTTTTCATGACATTACCGCGACGTAGCTCCTGTCGCTCGTTTCGAGTGCAATTCCCACTATGCCGAGAATCGAAAAGGTGATATTGAAAAACAGGTGTTGAGTCCAACCCATATTTTCCAGAACTCCGCCGCATAAACACGGAACATAGAAACTAAAATTTAGGATTAAAATGATGTAAGTGGTGAAGGCCACCATCAAGCTAAAGGAAAAGTATAGCCCAAGCAGTCTTGTCTTTCTAAATAATAACATCAATACGATGGCGAACTCTGCTACCGGAATGCCGACCGCCACAATATCCGCTATCGATGTGAGTATTGGCGATTGCTCAAGCTGAAGTTTAAATTTTGCATAGTCCAGCAACTTGTTTACTGCCGCGTACGCAAACAGGAAGATGAACAGAAATGAAATTATTTCGCGCAATAGTCTTTTGATCATTGTTGTGGCTTGACTGAACAGTATAAAGGTATACTCCCGGCGAGAAAATTCCATTGACCTTTGTTAAGACTTGCACGAACAAAGGTCAAGACTTCCGCATGATAAATGTTAAGACCTTCTTTTCCTCCCCTTCAGCCTGCTGAAGGATGCAGGTGCGATGCCGATATAAGATGCGATATCCTCCTGACTGACGTTTTGTTCGACACGCGGAATAGTTGCAATTAGTTTTTCGTACCGTTCCATAGCGGTAAGGTTTTGCAGATCACGCGTTCGTTCCCGACTTTGCTCATAGTATTGGTTCATGATGACCCGGTAAATGAAATGGGCCTCGTCAAACGTGTGGATTAGCTCCAGAACGGTTGCATGGGTAATACAAAACAGCTTGCTGTCTGTCCTCAGTTGAATGAATTCCCGGGAGGGAACTTGTTCAAAGAAGCTTCGGGCAGAGATTAAAATTTGCTCCGAATTCCAGAACCATTCTACCTGCTTTTTTCCGTTGACAAACGTGTAGGTCATGGCAAATCCTTCTTCCAGGAAATAGGCACATTCCGCAATTCTGGTGGCTTCGAGCAACATATAGTTACCTGGAAGTGAAAGCGGCGTGACCCTCTTTTCAACCGCCTCGTGAAAATCACGGCTGATCGGATGAATGGAAGATAATACCGAGAACATTTTTTCGGTGTTCATGAGCAAAAGAATAATACGACATGTTGTTTTGAGAATGCTTGCCCCTCTACTCTTATACTCCAAAATCGGAACATTTTTCCTATGTCAGTCTCCATAAAAATGTTAAGGATCTCGTTGCAGATGATTCCGAGATCACGCCATGGAAAGAATTTTTCGTCCTGAAAATGAAGACGTTAGCGGGGGTACCGGTACCCTTATGATTGTTTTCAAAGTATTCCGATGCCCTATGGGCTGAGTTCACTATTCGGTGATTGCGGCGCAGCGAAAGACATGGAGTTGTGGTTGGACGAACTTGTTTTCGCTATACAAATCAGGTTTGGAGTTCGATTATAATGCGATTCTGTGCGAAAACCGAATACCTGGTATCCGGTGCGGGAGGCTTGAGGTGGCTCAATATGGGTTTCAGTCGCTGCAAGCGTTTCCCTCATAGATGTTCCGTTAACTTGCAGCTGTGCTGTATGCATTTTTCAGGGTCAATTTTCAGCCGGTTTTATATGACTCTGGTGGCGGGCACAATTGCTGCACGGCGACTATTTGGGCTGCTTTTGCAATCTTTTCATGTGGAACGAAGAACAGTTCCTCGTGGGAGAACGAGATTTTGGGAACCTATTTCAAAGAATATTCATTCAAGTTGTTAACGTTTAGATTCAGTGGCTGATAAATCTGAGAAAAGGGAGAAAGAACTACCAGTAAAGAACATATATTACGACCATAATGGTCAAGTAGATTGCAGACCAAACCCATATCTTTTTATGCAGTGCACTACTGTCCTTGAATTCACTCACGTTTATTTTTACCATTGAAGGCTTCCAGACCAAGCCATCAATTTGCTCCTTTCCGGGTGGTTGGGTAATGAGACTTACTATAAATACAAAAACAATGGAAACCATGAATACTACTCCCGCCAGATTATATTCGTTAATCTCTAATCCGTAGGTTTGTTTTGCAATTCTTATCAAATAAGGAAAAACGAGCAGAGGGAAGCAGAGTAGTAATGTCCAGACAGCGGCGGTGCTTGTGGCGCGTTTCCAGAATATTCCCGCGATAAAAACCGCTGCGACTGGGGCGGCAAAGAAGAAATAAGTTTTGGCAAAAAATTCAAATATACTTGGAAACCCTCCCACCATTGGAGCCCATAATGCACCAAGAATCAAAACGAAAGTGCAGCTGATTCTGCCTGTCCTGATGAGGTTTGCGTCTGACGCGGATTTTTTGGTTTTGCTGTAGAGTTCTAAGGTAAAGAGCGTCGAAGCGGATTGCGCCAAAGCCTGAATTGTGCTCATCATCGCTGCCATCAAACCAGCTAATATCAATCCTTTTAACCCTGAAGGTACCAATGTTTTGACCACAAATAAGTATGCGTTATCGACATTCTCAAGATTTGGATTCAATGCATATGCGATAAGTCCTGGAAATTCAATGGTCAGTGAAGCAAGAATAATAAGAAAGCCTAACAAGATTACTCCCATTCCACTGTGCCATGGCGATTTTGCGCCGAGACTCGACTGAATCATAGCCTGATTAGTGCACCAGTACCAGATATTGACGGGAATGGTAAGAACCAAAATTGCGGTCCATGGCAGTTCAGGGTGAGAAATGGGTTGAATCAAATGAGACCTTACCCCAGTACCTATGATACCACTAAAACCTCCGTCAACATTAATAATCCCTAAAACGGCGACAAGCAAACCACCACCCAACAGCAAAATGCCCTGCAAGAGTTGTGTCCAGGCAACTGAAATTAAACCTCCGTAAACGGTATAGGCACCAGCTAATATCACCATGGACCAAATTCCTGAAATCTTGTTTATTCCAAGAATTTGCTCCAGGATAAATCCGCCAGTATAAAGCACCCCTGCCAACATTATGAAAATGATCGAAAAAAGACTCACCATTGCGTAAATGCCGCGCGATGTGTTGCCAAATCTCAGTTCAAGGTATTGTGGAATTGTTACGATCCTGTTTTGCAGGTAGATCGGGATAAATACCCAAATCACCATCAGCAATACAACAAAATTGGATAGCTCCCAATTAAGAACGGGCATGCCCCACTTGTATGCAGCGCCACAAGACCCGATAAATTGTTCCGTGCTAATGTTTGAAGCAAGCATGCTGAAACCGATCAGATACCAGGGCAGTTTACCTGCAGCAATAAAATAATCGCTAGCGGATTCTTTCTTTTTTCTACCAGCCACAAAACCGATTATGGTGACGAAAACTAAGTATGAAATAAAAACGCTAATGTCCAATGTCCCCAATTTTCCCATCTTCTTGCTTATTTAGATAAATAAATAATCCATGAAAGGAAGAATTAATACAAGTCGGCACGATCCCTATGGTATATATATCGGTCAAGCATTGATCAAGCAGTGTTTTGGATGTCTTCCTTCCACCTTCTTAAACGGATTCCAACGCAACACGCACAGTTAAGTCTCTCGCCCATAAATAGCGTTCGACGCAACCATTGCAGAATGACATCTCAGAATTCTCCTGCTATAGGGATATAAGCGAATGTGGAGCGACCCTTGTGAACGGTTTCAAGCAAAGTCGTCGCTCCTTAATCCGCTCTTCACTCGGTCATTTTGAGATCTCCTGAGTTAGGAATTTGCGAATACCTGTCATAAGCACTTCTTCAGCTTGAGGTGTTACCCTGGATGCACCGGGTTCGTAACCTCCCTCCTTGAAGGCTTTCGCTGTTGGGATATATCCCGGCCCATAATCGCCGTACGCTGCCATTGCAACGAACAAGTCAGGTCGCATGGCTTTGGCAGCAAGTTGGTATTCCACGAAAAGTTCTCCGGGCATAAAAAGTATGCGGGCTCTTCCCAAGGCGAGACAATGCAGGTCAATTTTCCCGCCCGCGTTGTAACGACGCACGTACGGATTGTCGTCACCTTTGAGTGTATTCGGCTTCAGCGCAACCGGTTCAGTGAGCCACGCAGCAGCGTTAGTGATAATGGGCTCCCGCACGGTGGCCTCCCACGCTCTTTTCATACCATCCGCCAACCGTTCTGCGAGAACACCGCGATTCTCATGAGACCCATCATTGTATTTGCCCGCACCAAGGTTGCCTCCGGCGCCATTGAAATGAACGTGCAGGGCATCCGGAACTGCGAGTTGGCGAAGGAAACGCGCAATACCAGGGTAATCGGGATTGGCCACGCCCGTGTGATCATAACTTTGTGGGTGAACGGCATAGAAACTCACCACGGCAAGCGGATTGGTACCGTTCCAAAAACTAACGAGTGATAATACAGGATCTACCAGGCCTTCGGGTTCGGCACGCAGCGCGGAATCTCGGCAGCTTGTATAGCGCATTTTCCGGACAAAACCGTCCGGACCAATGATCCGCCTGTTCGAAGCTACCTTATATACTGGAGCAGTACCCAGACCCATGTGTGTAACAGGTTGGGCGTGACCGAGCGAATATTTCACCGCGGTTTCGAGACGGCGGGTTACTTCGATGACGAAATCGCTCTTTATGTCACCTACAGGAGCGTCATGCTGATGTAAAGTGTGCACTGCAATTCGTTCTGGCACAGTGCCTGCGGCGCTTGCGATGGCGCGCTTAAACTCATCCTGGCTTTCGTTGGCAATACCTATCCAGTCAACGGCCAGCAATACTACCGGCTGTCCGATACCAAACAGGATTATGCCTTTGGCTCGCAGGGACAAATCCCATGAATTGTTCATAACGCCATAGTTCAACTTGTGGCCGATAGGAGGAGTCGCGTCAACGTCGAAAGTGGCAAGCCTCAACCCCAATGGTTCTGAGTCCTGAGGAGGATCGATCTCAAGGGCTGACGCAGGGAGTGTTGCTAGGAGTATCACCAACAAGCACAGGATCGTTGTAAAGTAGATGTGGGCATGGCATTCGACAATTGAATTCAAATTTCTATACATGGTCAGGATAAGTCTTAGCGTTCAATTTATTTTTCGTCCGTGAAAATAGAGGATGCGGAATCCAAGAATGTTTTCGAAACCGAAAACACGATTGATTTCAACCACTTGTTCAGAAATCAATTACGCCCATTTAACATTGGAAATAGTCTTCTTATTTCCTCCGCCCCGATACGTCTACCATATCGGCTAAACTGAAACGATTCAGCGTGATTTACTTTGGCTGCATGCTCTTCACCATACCATTTCTTCAGGTCCACCCTTTCCGCATCGCTCACTGGGTCGCGCTGACGTTTGGCGAACCATTCCAGGCGTTCTTTCTTGTCTTTTGGCACTTTGTCAAGCTGTCCATTGGTCCACGGAAGCCATTCAAAATACTGCGATTCATGGGCCGATTGTGCATAGATTTTTTGGTCGCGGACATCGTCAATGTCGATGGTTATGTCGGGGGCGCTTGAACTTGAATAGAGAAAGACGGGATTTTGTTGCAGCGGGGGTGTGTCAGGGGCAATGTTCGGTACAATCACCATATAAGAGGCATCCTGAACAAGAATGCTCGTATACCGGTGGTCGGGATGGTACTCCTCCGGCCGCGGGGCGATCACAATGTCGGCGTTCCAGTTTCTTATTTCCCTGATAACCCTCAGCCTGTTTTCAAGCGTAGGCATCAGCTCACCGTCGTGGTTAGCGATAACTGTATACTCCACGCCGAAACGCCTGCCGGCTTCATGGGCTTCTGCCTCACGTCTTTTTGCCAAAGCGCCTCCTCCCATCGTTTGATGACCGGCGTCACCATTTGTGAGGGAAACAAATTTTACTTTATGGCCAGCCTTTGAGAACAATATCGCGGTACCGCCCGCCATACTGTCACAATCATCAGGGTGTCCGCAAAAGACAATCACCCGGATCGGGTTTTCCTGAGCGGTGGAATAAGCCAATGTTATCGGCAAAAGCAAGAACACGAGGAACCATCTTGTACCACGAGTGGCCGGACTGGCTGGTCCCGGGAAATTTCTCCGGATTTTTGTCATCTGGTATTATTTTTAGAATTGGTAAACAGAAAATCGTTAATAAAATCAAAGGTGAATCTTGATCAGAAGGACTGAGCAAATGCCGGGCTTACAGTTTACGGATCTTGATGTTTCTGAATCGGGTCAACCCACCGTGATCCTGAAGGCCGATATAGCCATCCCTGGCTGTGCCATAATAAGGATAGTTTTTCCATTTTCCGCTCTTCTTGCGATTTAGCCAGTCCTCAGTCCACAGCTCGTATTCGACGACTTTTTTGCCATTCAACCAATGCTGAACCTGTGGTCCTTTAACAACAATGCGCGTTTCATTCCACTGGTTCAATGGTTTTACTTCGGCACCGATCGGTTCATTCATGGCATAATTGGCTCCCGAGTACTGATGGGCGAGCATCTTTTTCGGAAAATGTACATCGTCGATCAATTGATATTCCGGACCGGATTCATAAATCGCACGGATACTGTCGTGCTCCTGAACATGATAAAAAATTCCGCTATTACTGAGAGAATCAATTTTCCATTCAAGCGACAGTTCGAAATCTTCATACTTGTCCTCGGTGATTATGTCTCCTCCATGATCACTGCCTTTTCCCGAATTGCACAGAACGCCGTCGACCACTTTCCAACCTTGTACACTGCTGCCATTGAAAAATCTCCAGCCTTTTAGTGAGTGGCCATCGAAAAGGAGTTTCCACGCGGCCTCTTCTTCATCGCTGGCCAAGGTATTTTCCTGATTTACCTCATGCCAGCAGGAGATCATCGTCCAAAGGCACACAGCAAAAACACATGTGAATTGAGTCGTTCGTTTCACTTCAATAATTGTTATAAGTAGTGAGCCAAAAAGAGTTAAGGGTCGTCTGGCGCTAAGGGACCAGTAACTCTTTTTGAAATATTGAAACCACCTTTTCAATCCTGGTGCAATCCTACCCTTTATAGAGTGAATCAAAAATTGAGAATGCCCGTTGATTCTGTCGATTCAACAATGCGCATTTTTGATGCCTGCTTTTATTCATCCACGGTGATTGTCTTTAATTGAACAAATTTGTTGTCTTGATGTTTGCTAGTAACCTGGATTTTGCGCCATCCCTGAAATATCAATTTCGCTTTGAGGAATTGGTAACAGGTAGTTTCGCTCAGGAAGAAAGACCCTATTTGCGTCAATCACCAAATCATTTGCAAACCACGTTACTTCCCCTGTGCTCATATCGACGGTGCCCTCCTTAACTCCAAGAAGAGGTACTCCAAGTGTACTTGCCCCAATATCCCATCGCCTGATGTCAAAGTATCGCAACCCTTCGAGGGCAAATTCAACTCTTCGCTCCCTGCGAACGAGATCTCTCGTAAGTTCTGTAGCGTCAGGCTGGTCAACGCGTTGCCTTACCAGGTTCAGATACTGAAGACCGAGGTCTTTATTTTGATCGGCTTCAACGGCTGCTTCTGCATAAATAAGATACATTTCTGCCAACCTGATGATCATGATTGCTACATCGTATTGCTGATTATCGACAATAGAGACCGGCTTAACATATTTTATACTTGCCAGGCCACTCGAGGCGCCAACCGACCAATGATTTATGTTCTTAGTCCCATCCGGCAGAAAGAAGTCCAACGAGTTAAAAATCTGCCCATCCCAGTAGTTTGACCCAGGAAACAGCATTGTCTGACGCATACGTGCATCGCGATTTTCGAAAGGACGATCTGGATCGTAACCTGACGTCGGGTCATCTATTGTCTTTCCATTTGCCATTTCATAAGTGTCCAAAAGACTTTTCGAGCATGCCATGCATGAGTACCCGTTATAGGAGTTAATCAGGAATTCGCGCGGAATGAACTCCTCGCCAATAAAATTTTTCGCGAAATTCATTGTAAAGATCGCTTCAACGGATGACTGGTTTCCGGGGTAAAACATTGTTGTATAATCGGGATCCAGTTCATAGACGTTCATGTCTATCACTCTTTTTGCATCAACCATTGCATCGACATATCTTTCCATATACAATTCCAATCGCGCTTTCAGTGCCAATGCTGACCCGGAAGTAACATGACCGCCTGATTCAGCATTGTTCATGACGGGCAGGATATTGCTAATGGCTTCCAGCTCGTCAAGTACAAACTGCTGCACAGTGGCAACGGGATCCCGGGGAAGCCTTTCATTTGGACCTAATACCGTGGTAACAAGGGGAACATCTCCGAAAAACATTGTCTTAAGCATATAATCCCAGGCCCTCAGGAATCGCACTTCAGCGGCGAAAATATTCTTGGTGCTTTCATCCATCGGCACATCCTGAACTTTCAGCAGGAAATTATTATACCGCTGAATTCTATCATATGCGAAAAAATTGAAGTAACTGCTGGTGGCTGTCATTTGCCCGCTCGCCAGGGCGCTGTACCCGCGACAGTCACTTGCATTGTCACTGCCACCATCGAGTTCCAGCGTACCTCTCCAATTATTGCCAGCGGCAAAGATCTGGTAACAACCAACCAATCCCATTTTTGCGTCAGCTTCTGTCTTCCAGAATGTTACGTCGGTAATGCTTTCCAAAGGTACCACATCAAGGCTATCATTACTGCACGAGTAATAAAAAACGCCAGTGGTCGCCAGTACCATTAAGAGTGTATATTTTTTCATTGTCATTCGAATTTAGAAATTAAGGTCCAAGCCGAACATATAAAAAGCTACCTGAGGATACATTCCATTAGCTCTGCCACTATAACCTGCGACTTCAGGATCAAAGCTCTTTGGAAATTCAGTAAACGTCAACAGATTCTGGCCGGAGAAATAAACCCTCAGTCTGTTCAATTGCATTTTGCTTGCAATAGTTGAAGGTAAAGTGTATCCAAAACTCAGGTTCTTCATTCTTAAGTAGTCTGATTGGAAGACCGTAAAAGAACTTGTGGCGCCGTTTGGACCACCTAACCTGGGATAATTCCCAAGTTTAACCACCTCGCCGTCAGCGATTATGGTTCGATCAAGATGCTCCTTCAGGACTGCTTGTCCGTCATTCAATGGAAATGTGATCTGCCCGCCCAGTGTATTTGAGACTTTTCCGGCACCCTGGAAGAAAGCGGTAAGATCAAAACCTTTGTATCCGAGATTCAACGTAAATGCATACGTAATTTTGGGGATCGAATTACCCAAGACAATCCTGTCATCCGCATTTATTATGTTGTCATTATTCTGATCGACATAAATAAAATCGCCAGCCTTTACCAGTGCTCCCGCTACATGAGGTTTTGTAAGAGCTTCATTGTCTGTAGAAGCGATACTTTCGACTTCGTAGCCGTAGTGAGAATCCCATGCTACTCCTTCAGCGCGAATTGTGCTTCCTTTCGATGGGTTTGGATATTTTTCAACCAGGTTTTCGTTAAGCGCAAAATTCGTCGTGAGGCTGTAATTAATCTGGCCAATGTTCTTTCTATGACTCAGTTGGAATTCGATTCCTTTATTGCGCATTGCGCCAGCATTAATGGTAGGAGCTGGTAACCCGAAGACCACAGAGACGGGGACGGAGGTGAGGATATCATCTGTGTATTTATCATAATAATCCACTGAGAAAGACAATTCTCCATTGTTAAACAGGCTCGCATCGATGCCGAGGTTCCATTCTGTTGTTGTCTCCCATGTTATATCAGGCACAGCGGCCGCGGTTGTTGCGGCGCCCTGCTCCATTGAACTAGGGAAGGGGTAATTTGATCCCAAGCTTATTCTTGCGATGTACAAATAATTGGAGATATTGTGATTACCAAGCTTGCCCCATGAGCCTCTTACTTTAAGATCATCCAACCATGTCACATTCTTCATGAATTCTTCCTGTGACAGTCTCCATCCGGCTGAAAAAGATGGAAATGTACCCCATCGGTAGTCTCTCCCGAATTTTGATGAACCGTCTCTCCTGACATTCGCTTCAAGTAAATATTTTGATTTGTAAACATAATTAACCCGGCCAAAATATGATCCGAGTCGGGTTTCACTGGCACGCCCGTTGTTAGTCTGTCCGTCGGTTGATCCGGCCGTGAGTTCGGAGATGTCATTCGAAGGAAAGTTCTGCCGGAATCCCATAAGATAATTATTACTGGTTGACTCTTTCCACGTTCCCAGTAACAGTTTAAGAGCGTGCACTCCAAAAGTTTTTTCATAAGTCAACCAACTCTGCAGGGAAAGGCCGAGGTCACGGGTAACCTCATTTCTAAGTTTATTAGGACCCTCCGTAACGCCGCCGCTATAGGTAATCGTCTTCATATGATTCTTGTCATCATCCAGAGTAAAATCAGTTCCCATTTGACCTTTTAATGTAAGCCCTTCCATCAATGTAATTTCGCCAAACAAGCTTCCCAAAAAATGAGAGTTTTTCCTCAATATGGAACTTCCTGATTCGAGCCACGCGATAGGATTACCATCTGACCAGGGTACGTAAAGACCATCCGGTGCTTTGTTTATGGCAGTAGCCGGAATCCTGATTGCCTGACGGAAGAACTGTTCAATTCCAACGTTGTTCCAGATGGCAGTCGGCGCTATCGACTCACTTCGCGACATCCCAAGATTCAAGCCCATATTCAGCCATTTATTTATTTTAGTGTCAAGATTGATCCTCGAATTGTAGCGCTGAAATCCTGTGTACTTCATTAGCCCTTTCTGATCGAAATATCCCAAAGATACCCTGTACCTGGCTGCATCGGTCCCCCCTGATACGCTCAAATCGTGATTTTGTGCAAACCCAGAGCCTTGAAGTATGAGATCTACCCAGTCGGTATTCGGATAATTTATTGGGTCAGTGCCAGACCTGTATAATTCTATCTGTTGGTCAGTATAAGTAGGGGGGAGTCCGTTGTTAGCTCTGCTTTCGTTGATCATTTCGGCCACTTCGGCAGCAGATGCTTTTTCAAAAAGGCGCACGGGTTTTTGCCATCCCACGCTCGACTTGAAATTGAACTGGGCAGGCCCCGCTTTGCCTCGTTTTGTAGTTACCAGGATCACTCCGTTTGCGGCCCGGGTTCCGTAAATGGAAGCTGATGCGGCATCCTTCAGAACGCTGATATTCTCAATATCGTTGGGATTGACATCGGTCAAGACTGCTTCCTCTCCATCCACCATAATCATTGGCGCAGCATTATTCATTGTCCCCAATCCACGGATTAAAACATTTAGTCCGGTTCGTCCTGGCTGTCCTGTTCCTTCCGTAATAAACACTCCAGGCAATTCACCTGCGAGATTTGACACTGCGTTGTGGGCAATTTTAGATGATAACTCTTTGGGACCTACTGAGCTTACCGCTCCGGTTAAGTTCACTTTTTTCTGAACCCCATAACCTACCACCACGACCTCATCCAGCGTCCGTATCTCGGGTTTCAGCGAGATATTGACAACACTTTGATCCCCTACAACAACCTTTTCAGCGACATAACCAATAAATGAAAACGAAATTACATGCTCGGGCCTCACTCCCTCAAGCGCATATTGACCATCAGCATCTGATACGGTCCCGATCGTGGTCCCCACGACAAGGATATTCACACCAGGAATGGGAGCCCCCGATTCATCTGTTACCCTACCTCGGATCCCCTGTTGTAGCGGCCCGGTAATCCAATCACCGGCGCTAGCATTCGTAAGGATGATCTGCCGGTCATAGACAAAATATCTGACATCATTATGGTCAAAGATGTGCTTTAGAACATCTTTAATAGGTCGATTGTTCGAAACAACATCCACTTTCCGCAAGACATCCACAAGCTTTCTATTATAGAGAAAATAATACTCACTTTTCTGTTCAATCTCATCCAACACTTTCTCGATTGTTGAATTCTTTACATTGAGTGACACTCTTGTGTTTTGCGAATAGGTGTCCGCTGCGGATAGATTTATCGCAACAGAAAACATAAGGCATGCTGTAATTTTCATACGCAAAATCGTTTTATGAAAATTAAAGCTTACTTTCTTAAATCCATAAGGATAAAACAAGTTTTTCGTATAGTTTTTCATACAGTTAAGGGTTTAGTTCAGTTCATGCAGACAATACCTTCCCGCTTAAATTTTTTTTTCTAAAAATTTAATGATTGGATTTACGCGTCTTAGTTTTTTGCTTTTGGTCATTGACCGCTAGCCTGCGGAACTGTCAGCGTGAGTTGGTCCTTCTTAATTTCGATCCGACTAATTTGTCGTACGCCTCTGCATTCTGCTTACGAAATGCGTAACCCCGGTTTATTATTGTCTAAAATAACTCTTAGAGACCCGGCGAAGTTGTGGTTTCATTTGCTGGCTTTTTGGGTTCCTTCATTTGAAGGAAATATGATAATCTTTTTTTTAGGAAATGACCCATCGGCCAGCGGACTGCGTTTGACTTCTGTAAAGTCAAGAGGAGAGGAAATCTTTAGTAACTTAAGTATCTCAGTCAAAGACTCATCCTGAAAGGTAGCCCGATATCGATAGTCCTGAAATTGTTGGCTCCCCTGGAGTACAATATCCACGTTAAATACCTGACCAATTTTTTTGACCACAAAGCTCAGCGGCTTATTCCGAAAGACCAGTTTGCCGTCTTTCCAAGCGACATACTCATAGGCGTTGTCGTTACTTAGTTGAACCGTTTTGTCTCGTTTGCCAAAGATAAGGTGCTGGTTGGGGTGCAATTGTGCCAGAAGCTTTCTTCGCGAACCATTAGTAATTTCATTTACAAAAACCTCCCCGGATACCAGTGTAACAGTCGTACATGTATCAGTTCGATAGTCCGAAACGTTGAAAGCAGTTCCGGTTACTTTCACGTCTAATGAAGAGGTTTGAACATGAAATGGCATCGATGGGTTGCTTACAATCTCAAAATACGCTTCGCCAGTAAGATATACGACACGCTCATCTTCAACGAACCGGTCAGGAAATTTCACACTGCTTCCTGAATTAAGCCAGACCAAGGAACCATCAGGAAGCCTTAAATGAGTACGTGATCCAAATGCGGCATGGGCTTCGCTGTAAATGGGTTTTGGAGATGTGAATAACGCCCCTGAGCGGAACATAAGAAACGGAACATATCCCAGCAAAACCGGAATCAGAATTATTGCGGCCACGTTTTTCCAATACAACCAAAAGGTTAAGAGCTTAGTCTCCTTGGAAATTCTCTTTAGCACCTTTTCCAAAGCGAGATCCGTATTGATCGATTCCGGGTCAAATGACATATCACTTGTTATCCAGATATTCCTTAATTGGTCATAATATTGTTTGTTGCGTTCTGATAAACCAATCCAGGTTATCAGCTCCTTTTCTTCCTCAGGAGTAGCTGTTCCAGAAAGATAGTTTGCTATCAAATTATCTCCAAAATCCCGCTGTTCAATATCCATTTACAATCTTTACCTTAAGTGTATACTAAGACGTCTCAGAAAACAAAAACCACAATGCATTGAAAAAACTGCGCAAGGCAGCATAGCGGAGTCTTGCACATTCAAGACCACCTGTTTTGCAGCAGGTTTCGTCTTCACCCGATTGGCCAGGTGTAAGACGGTTCAGACCACCAGGGCCACAAACCAGAGTTGAAAATCCCTGTAAAAACTATTGCAGTAAGGTATTCATTCAGGTGTTCACGTAGCAGCTGCAGGGCCTTACCAATACGTACCTCAATCGTTCTGACAGAGACATTCAGTTTTTTAGCTATCTCACTGTATTTAAGTCCTTCGAATCGGTTCATACGAAAGGCCTCCGATAATTCCGGAGAAATATTTTGCAGAGCTTTTTTTATCTGTCCTTCCAATTCCGACCTATTCAGCCAATTTTCAGTATCACATTCCAATAATCTGTTGTTGTTAACTACAGAATTGGAATAGTTAATCATTATATCTCTATGCCGATACCAATCGATACATCGGTTTTGTATCGCTTTTAGAAGATACGAATTCAGCGACTTGGTGATATTAACCGTATAACGATCTTCCCATAATTTGATAAAAGTGTCCTGAACGATGTCTTCAGCCGTACTGGCACTTTTTACAAAACTGAAGGCGAAGAAGACCAGATCACTATAGTATGCAGAAAAAATTGTTGAGAAAGCATCCTTGTCACCATTCTTGAGATTAGCAAGCAGTATCTTTTCAAGTGACGAGTCCCTGTTTTTCACTTTCGTCTTAAGTTGTTTAAGGTATAAATTAAGGCAACCTATGTAAAATGCTTTTTGGCTCTGGCTTTTGAATGTATCGGAAATAAATAGAGGTTCTTTGATCTTGCAGAGATCGATTGCGTTTTAATAATAGAAGGAGTCTTTGGGCTCTGAAATATCCATCATAGATCTCGTCAGTGGATACACTGTGAATTGAAGATAGGTGATTTATGTGGAAACCAAAGGTTTCTTCAAGGGAATTATGCGACTTCCTTTTGTTTGTGCAACCAATTAAAAAAGAACAGGCGTTGAAAAAATATTTGTTCTATTTCCGTTGTGGGATTCTTTTTTTGAATCGTCTTTTATTAATGTGGCCTTTTTGTTATGTGCTGCAAAAATAGATTCATTGAGAACAAGCCACACGTAACAGGTGGATATCATCCTGTGTTATGTTTTGTCATGAAGTGTGACAATGTTAATTAATATCAATTGTATGAAGACTATATCCTATGCTGTATCGGTTTTTGTTCTAGGTATCGTTTCTGCTTGTGGCCGCGACGCTTCGGAAAGGAATGGGGTTCCGCAGTTGATCGCGGAAGACAATATCTCCACCCCTCCATTTGTTATCGATGCACATGTCCATTACAAGGCAAGCGATGATTGGGAAAAGTCGTTCATCGAAGTTTATACCCATCATAATGCCATGGCTTGTTTGATGGTGCGGATGGGGGATCTCGATCGGGGAATTCAATTTGCCAAAGCCCATCCTGATCGGATCATTCCCTATGCGATGATTGAAATTGATGACCCAAACGTACTTGCGGATGTAAGGAAGGTAAACGCTATGGGATATCAAGGTCTGGGGGAATTTTTTGCTAGGAATGAATGGAACTATGATGATGTGAAATATGAACCATTGTGGACACTGGCTGAAGAACTGGGAATGCCGTTAGCGCCGCACACAGGAAATTTAAGCAACGGTATGATGGCACGGCTTCGTCCTGCATATTTAGCGACCATCGCCTCAAAACATCCAAAACTGTACATCGTTGGGGCGCACTTTGGCAATCCGTGGTATGCGGAGGCCGGAGAAGCCGCCCGAAGAAACAAGAATCTCTATTTTGACCTTTCTGGCTCGTCGCTCATAAAAAAGGAAAACAACCCGGGAATATGGAATGAGTTTCTCTGGTGGACGCCCTATGTTGGTAAATCGACACCGCACATGCCTAATGACCTGGTCCCTGCATTTGAAAAGATTGTGTTCGCCTCGGATGAAAACCCTGGTGCTTTGGTGGAAAACTTCAGGCGGTTTAACAAAATGCTGGATGCGAATGATGTTTCTGAAGAGACCAGGGCCAAATGTTATGGCCTAACCATGGCAAGGATTCACGGGATAAAGGTTGATAACTTAAAATAGCCGCCTGGGAAGGTCTTTTCGTAATGAGTTCTGCTCCCTCCGTAAAGACGCTTCATGGCCAAATCATTCAGTTTCCTGTTAACGCTTCTCTTTCGCTGGAAACAAGCCAGTCAGTCCCGGAAGGAAACCTGTCGATTTTGCCTTGAAGATTCATAAATGGCCTGAACAATCTCGACAGCTTTTCTTGCTTCTGATCCTTCCACTTCAAACTTTCGTTTTGCTTGAATGGCAGCGATAAATGCACTAACATTTCTGGCATGTGATTCAAACGAAATTGCTTTCGGATCGGAAACACCTCCACCGCCGTCAATTTTTCCATACTTTTCCATGATTTCCTTATCACCTTCCCGATACCTGGCGAACTGCCACATCTTCAGACTATTTTCAACCACGATAACCGTTCCTTCCGATCCGGAAATCTCTAAGGTCCTGAATTGACCCGGAAATGACGCCGTGGATCCATAGATGGTACCCAGTGCCCCATTCTTGAACTTCACAATTGCCGTTACGGTATCCTCAACTTCAATTGAATGCTTCAGTGTAGCAGCGTATCCCTGTAAACAGTCGATGGGTCCCATCAGGTATTGCAGAGTATCCACCATATGAATTGATTGATTCATCAGGGCACCTCCGCCATCCAAAAGCCATGTGCCATGCCAACTGTCTCGGTAGTATTCCTCATCTCTCCACCATGGCACCCTGACGGACGCATGGGTGATTTTACCGAAACGTTCATCTTTGATAGCTTCATTCAGATGTACAATAACGGGGTTGTAACGGTAGTTGAAAATTCCACCAAGGTATGTCGCCGCTTGCCCATGGGCCGCGATCATCATGTCTATTCTATCGGTTGATATCTCCAGCGGCTTCTCACACAGGACATGTTTTCCCTTTGTAGCTGCTTCAATTACTGGTTCCATATGCGCACCACTTGGCGTAGCAATGGTGACTATGTCAATTTCACTGGAGTGCAGCATTTCTTTGTAATTTGAAAATGCTTTACACTGATATTTGACAGAAAGATTTAGTGTTTTTAATGAGTTTGAACCGCACACACCTACAAGCGTAGCATTTCCCAAACTTTGAATAGCCCTCGCATGAACATCGGCAATCATTCCGGTGCCAATAATGCCAAATTTCCAATTCTTCATTGTCTGCATCAAGGTTGCTCTGGATTAGGAGTCAGATCATTTGTAGGCTCCCCCTTCACCAATA
>JBBEBN010000190.1:0-11355 GCA_040882305.1 Cyclobacteriaceae bacterium | reverse complement strand
CTATTTACCTGGTTGAAATTCACGAAGACTCATACGGCTGCGCCGCTTTTGATCATAGGTCATATTTCAGCTTTTTGCATTTTCGGGGTCAGCAAGTGTATGCATAACCACGCCACCAGAAAGGAACTGCCACAAACTATGAAAATAATATTGTACCCCGCTACTATATTCCCGGCGTTCTTGTAGAAGTCCAAAATGTAACCAATAAAAACAGGAAACAACACGCTGCCAATAGCGCCCGCCATTCCTCCCAATCCAACCACGGAGCTTGTTGCTTTCTTGGGGAACATGTCGGGTACGACGGCGAAAATATTTGCGCTCCAGGCTTGATTTGCCGCAACTGAAAGACTGATCAGCCCTACGACAACCCACATATCGGTTGTAAACCGTGTTGCTACAACTGGAATAACACAAAATGCGGCGACTAACAAAGCCGTTTTTCGCGCCTTATAAACTGGCCAACCTCTTTTAATGAGCCATGAAGACAGGTATCCCCCGCCAATACTTCCGATCATTGTACCGGCATAAACCAGCACCAGCGGTATGCTGGGCTCTTTCAAATTCAAACTAAAGTAAGAATTGAAATATGAGGGAAGCCAGAAGAGAAAGAAAAACCATATTGGATCCGTAAAGAATTTACCTGCAATAAATGCCCATGTTTGTCTCAGGGTCAATAAGCGGCTCCAACTCACTGATCCGGTACTTTCCTCTGATTCTGTTCCATCACTCCGTATATATTCATATTCAGTTGTTGTTAAGCGCCGTTGTTCTGAAGGAATCTTGTAATAAATGCGCCATAAGAGCAACCAGACAAAACCAAATGATCCGGTAATTATGAATGCGGCCTGCCAGCCATAAACCGCTAACAGCCAGGGTACCAATATCGGACCGACACATGCCCCAATGTTGGAGCCGGAGTCCAGTATTCCAATTGCAAGAGCGCGTTCTTTTTTAGGAAACCATTCAGCAGTAGTTTTAACGCCCCCAGGATAATTGCCGGACTCCCCGAGTCCAAGAAGAGCCCTGAGAACTCCAAAACCAAAAGTACTTCTGGCGAAGGCATGCAAAACAGCAGCAATACTCCATACAGTAACTGAAATGGAATAACCAAGTTTAGTGCCGATGCGGTCGATTATTTTGCCATAGACCAATTGGCCGATGGCATAGCTTGCTGTAAATGCCATGACAATCCTGCTGTAATCCGTCTCACTCCAATCAAATTGTCTTTCCAATTCCGGTTTTAGCAGGCCAAAGATCTGCCTGTCAATGTAGTTTATGGTAGTCGCTGCAAATAACAGGAACGCAATAAACCAGCGATAATTACCGATTCTTGTTTTTGTCATGGAGTGTAACAATGAACCAGTTAAAGTGTTTAGATTTTTTATCGTTCGGCCGAAATGTTTTTTCTGGTTGTACGATGAAATGTGCTTGCTCCTCCTCCGGTGTTACGTAAATGTATAGGACTGAACCTGCGTTGTCAAGGTTAAGTATGACAGAAATATAAAAACCTGCTATTGAGAAGTCTAACGGTCAACGCACTAAGAGACCAAATGGGAAATAGAGGCCACGAAGAAAATCAATTTTGCCAAATAATGAAGTCTTAATCAAAATTTATATGATCCTATTTGTGGTTTTCCGAATTTGAAACGTCTACATAATAGGGTATTTCGTCTTTGCAAATTTGGAGGCAATCTCTGGACCTATTGACAGAGGTAGCCCGGGCATATGCTGACCGCCAGAAACTCAAAAAGATAAAAGGAATATTTCAAATGGAGAAATTCAGAACGATATGCATCTGCTTTGTTTTGATGTTAGTATTTACGCTGAATACAAAGAGTGACGCATTGCACAACCCGGATACCTCCATAATTCTTAAACAACGCCTGGAATGGTTTCAGGATCAGAAATTCGGCTTGTTTACCACGCTTGGTATAAGCAAACTGTGGGGAGCATCACCCTGGATCCTCAATACTGACCCTGCCGGGACGGACCCGCACCGGGGGGATCCAATGGGGCCCAATTGGGACTTTGATATAAAAATATTGCGAAGTGCTTATTGGGATCTGATCAGGGGATTCTATCCCCGCCATTTTGATGCTGAGGAATGGGCACGCATCGCAAAGGAGGCAGGCATGAAGTACTACGTTTTCTATACCAAGCATCATGATGGTTTTAATATGTATGATACACAATTGTCAGAATATAAGGTCACCTCGCCTGCATGTCCCTATTCCGATCATCCGAACCCTGATATCACGGCCCGGCTATGCGAGGCTTTTCGGAAGGAAGGATTCGGTATCGGACTCTGTCATTCCTATTCCGATTGGCACAGTCCTTTTTACTGGAACCCCAATTTCCCGGTTCTCAACCGACATTACAATTACGATATCAAGAAGGACCCGGAGCGGTGGCAGAAATTTGTAGATTTTCTTCACGGACAGATTCGGGAACTTATGAGCGGATATGGCAAGATTGACATATTGTGGCTTGACGGCGGATGGGATAAAAGGGACATGCAGGTTGGGAAGATGGTAGAGATCGCCAGAAGTTATCAGCCGGAACTCATAGTCGTTTCCAGGGGCGGCAACATTCATGAGGACTACAAGACTCCCGAGAAAAGAGTTCCGCCCAAACCATTAGGGGAACCGTGGGAAACGTGGTGGTCAATGCGTGATGACTCCGCGCAGGAATTAATACACTTGCTTGTGGACATCGTCTGCAAGGGCGGCAACTTACTTCTTTCGGCGGCTGTAACCAGCGACGGAAAGATCACACCCTCTTGCGAAGAACGGCTGAAGCAGATGGGTGGATGGCTAAAGGTCAACGGGGACGCAATTTATGGTACGCGAATGTACTCTCAATACAGGGATGGGAACGTTTGCTATACAAAGAAGGGAAACTATGTCTATGCTATATTTCTCGAGGATACGCAGGATCCCATAAAAGCGAGGGGGCTGCCAACCAGGGTAACTATCAAACACATCCGGCCGGTTGCCGGCTCGAAGATATTTCTCCTGGGCGTAGAAGAACCGTTAAAATGGCAAGCGGGTGACAACGGTGTGACCATTACTGTTCCAGGTTCCGTAATTAATTCGCCGCCGTGCAAATATGCATATTCGTTTCGGTTACAAGTATCCATATAGTTAAACATTTGACAGTTACTTGTACAATCCAGGGATATAGAATAAGCCATAGAAAGTTTAATGACCGATCAATGCGGGATGCCTGATCGGGAAATCAAGTTATTCGCCAAGTAAGAAAAGTTATTTGCCATGAAGAGCTTCACAACGATTTTCACCTGCATTATTTGCCTGTTAGCGTCCGCCGGGATCGCGAAGAGCGACGGGTTAAATAACGTCTCGGATACTTCTGGAATCCTTCAAAAGCGTCTGGAGTGGTTCCAAGATCAGAAATTCGGTGTGTTTACTTCGTTGGGTATCCGCCAGCTATGGGGAACATCACCGTGGATCCTGAATGTGGACCCTTCGGGGACAGATCCCATGGGCCGTGATTCAAGGAGGCCCAATTGGGACTTTGACATGGGTGTGCTGAGAAAAGGATATTGGAATTTGATCAAAGGATTTTATCCGCGTCATTTTGATGCTGAAGAATGGTCGCGCATCATTAAGGACGCGGGAGCGAAGTATGCAGCATTCTATTGCAAGCATCATGATGGCTTTAGCATGTTTGATACGCAGTTGTCGGACTTTAAGATCACTTCACCTGAATGTCCTTACTCCGACCATCCGAACCCTGACGTCACTGCCCGCCTTTGCGATGCTTTTCGCCAGGCTGGGTTAGGTGTCACATTGATCTTTTCCTATTCTGATTGGCATAGTCCATATTACTGGAGCCCCAATGCGCCGGTTCTCAACAGGCATTACAATTACGATATCAATAAAGAACCAGAACGGTGGCAGAAGTTTGTGGATTTCCTGCATGGACAGATCCGGGAACTCATGACCGGGTACGGCAAGATCGACATACTATGGCTTGATGGCGGTTGGGATAAAAAGGATATGCAGGTCGGGAAAATGGTCGAGATGGCCCGGAGTCATCAGCTGGAGCTGATCGTTGTTTCGAGGGGTGGCAACGTCCATGAGGATTTCAAGACCCCCGAAAACAGAGTTCCTCCCAAACCATTGGGCGGACCGTGGGAAACATTCTGGTCAATGGGTGATGATACCACGCAGGAATTAATCCATCTTCTCGTTGATATTGTTTGCAAGGGAGGCAACTTGCTGCTCTCCGCTGCCTTAAACAGCGACGGCACGATTACGCCCTCCTGCGTGGAGCGCCTGAAACAGATGGGTGAATGGCTGAAGGCGAATGGTGAGGCGATCTATGGCACGCGAATGTATTCCCAGTACAGGGATGCCAATATTTGCTATACGCAGAAAGGGAATTATGTATATGCGATATATCTTGATGAGGCGAGGGATTCCGTAGAACAGAGTACGTTGCCCGCTCAGGTGACGATTAAGCACATACGCCCGATACCTGGCTCAAAGATATTTCTTCTGGGCGTTGAAGAACCGTTAAAATGGAAAGCAAGCGGTGGTGGAATTACCATTACGGTTCCGGGCGCTGTGATGAAATCGCCACCGGCGAGATATGCGTATTCGTTTCGTGTGCAGGTGTCCAGATAATGAGTCAATATCAGGGAGATATTTGTATGGCGCGCTTTAAAACGATCTTCACGTTGCTTATCTGCATGTTAATGTCTTGCCTGAATGCGAAGGGCGACGCATTGGAAAGCAGCGATACTTCAGTAATTCTTAAAAAACGCCTGGAATGGTTCCAGGACCTGAAGTTTGGTTTGTTCATAGCCTTTGGTCCATACAACATGTGGACAGGAGGCGACATACCCTGGATCCTCAATACAGATCCTGCCGGGACGGACCCGCACCGGGGAGATCGTATGAGCCCGAACTGGGACTTCGATATCAAAGTGCTGCGAAACGGATACTGGAATATGAACCAGGGATTCTATCCCCGCCATTTTGATGCCGAGCAATGGGCGCAGATCGCGAAGGATGCGGGCATGAAGTATTTGGTCTTCTACACCAAACATCATGACGGCTTTAACATGTACGATACCCAATTGTCAGACTATAAGATCACTTCCCCTGATTGTCCTTATTCCGACCATCCGAACCCGGACATCACGGCAAGGCTATGCGAGGCATTTCGCAAGGAAGGATTTGGCATCGGGTTCTGCCATTCATACGCCGACTGGCACAGCCCGCTTTACTGGAACCCCAACATGCCGATCCTCAACAGGCACTATAATTACGATATAAACAAAGATCCCGAACGGTGGCAGAAATTTGTCGATTTTCTTCACGGACAGGTCCGGGAGCTCATGACCGGGTATGGCAAGGTTGACATATTGTGGCTTGACGGAGGCTGGGATAAAAAGGATATGCAGGTTGAAAAGATGGTAGAGATCGCGCGAAGCCATCAGCCGGAACTCATCGTCGTTTCCAGGGGAGGAAATATCCACCAGGACTACAAGACCCCTGAGCGGCGGGTTCCTGAAAAGCCACTGGGCGAGCCATGGGAAACATGGTGGACGATGGGTGACAATTCCGGGCAGAAATCCTGGTGGGTAATGGGTGACAATTCCACGCCGGAATTAATACACCTGCTTGTGGATATCGTATGTAAAGGAGGGAATTTGCTTCTGCACGCTTTGGTAAACAGCGATGGCACGATCATATCCTCCTGCGTGGAACGCCTGAAAGAAATGGGTGAATGGATGAGGGTGAATGGAGAAGCAATTTACGGCACACGAATGCATACTCAGTACAGGGACGGAAATATTTGCTATACGAAGAAAGGGAATTATGTCTACGCGATTTACCTGGACAATCCACAGGATGCCAGTAAGCCGAAGGGCCTGCCAGCGCTGGTGGTCATCAGGCATGTGAAGCCCGCTCCGGGCACAAAAATCCACCTCTTGGGTGTTGATGAACCAGTGAAGTGGAGGTTGGTAAACGACGCCGTCGAAATTTCCATTCCGAATTCGGTAAGCAAATCATTGCCGTGTAAATATGCGTACTCGTTTCGTATCCAAATAAACCCATGAAATTGTCAGTGAGCTTTGGAAAAGAATTTATTACGAAAAAGACAAGTGCTACGCTGATAGCATTGATTTTAACAGGGAATGGTCATCTCATGGCGCTCTGGAAAGCTGGTTGCGATGCCGGAATAACGAGTCCATTTCACTTGCCGGGTGGGTACAACCCTGCTGCCGGTAGCGTAACAGATCCGGCCGGCCCCATAGATCCCAATGCCGCCAGCGAACAAGTGGAATTCAATCATGTGATAGGTGAATTGTACGGTGGAGGCATTATCGTGGCCGTGTGGAAAGAAGATGGGGTCGAAAAAGGTTTGATTGCCTCGTTAACAGACCTAAGTGCCGGAATATCCTGGAGTAATTTAGACGCCGCGCTTATCGGACCGACATCGCAGGATCCCAAAGACGGACGCCGGAATACAGCTGCGATCGTTGGTCAGCCGGATCATTCATCAAGCGCCGCAAAGCTCTGCGATGACTATATTGCTGGAGGCTTCAGCGACTGGTACCTCCCGGCATCGTGGGAGCTGAATTTGTGTTACAATTCCGCATCTGAAGTGAACGGGAAATTAGACCCGGAAAAGGGATTTCAGTATGCCTATTATTGGAGTTCCTCTGAAAAAAGCGCCGATGAGGCCTGGGCTGAGCTGTTTTTCAGCGGCGACGTTGGCAATATCGACAGTTACAAAAAGAGCAGCACCTTCAGAGTACGGGCCGTCAGGCGATTTTGAGTGTTCCGGAGATACAAAGCGAGGCATTTTAAGATGAGATAAAAAATATAAAGACGATGAAGAATACCAATGCGACATTAAACCTGCTGGTTTTGATCGCTTTATTATCCGGTTGCGCAAAAGATCCGGAACCTGCCCTGACATGGCACGCCTCCGGAAACGGCGGCGTGGTGGCAGCCGGCACATCAAGTGTATCTGCCCAAACCGGTATCGATATACTTGGCAAGGGAGGTAATGCGGTTGACGGCGCGGTGGCGGTGATATTCAATCTTGCGGTGTCTGAGTACGGGTCGTTCAACTTCGGCGGAGAAGTGCCGTTCATGTTTTATAGTACAAAGACAGGGAAAGTCAAGGTCTTTAACGGAATGGGGAGCGCGCCTAAAGATGCAGAGGCGATAGACTGGTATTATAAGAATGGTATACCCAAAGATGGCATAAAGGCATCGACAGTCCCAAGTGCCTTGAGCACCTGTTTGGCTGCGCTTGAGCAGGAAGGCACCATGTCGTTTGAAGAGGTAATCGCGCCCACGCTTGTCTTGCTTGACGCCGGAGGGAAAAGCTGGTATCCGAACCTGGCGGGTACAATCCGGAAACTTATCGATACCGAAAGAAACACCACCGGAAGCCGTGAGCAGAAGATCCGTGCGGCGAGAGATCGATTCTACAAAGGTGATATCGCAGACGAATTGAATGACTACTACGTCCAGTCGGGCGGTCTTCTGCGCAAAACTGATCTTGAATCTCATGTCACCTTGGTCGAAGAACCGGTTTCGGTACGCTACCGGGGATATGACGTGTATAAGTGCAATACATGGACACAGGGACCTGTGCTTTTGCAATCCCTGAAGCTTGTGGAAAACTATGACCTGAGATCAATGAAATTTTTTTCCACCGATTACATACATGTAGTAACCGAAGCTATGAAACTGGCATTTGCCGATCGTGATAAGTACTATGGCGATCCGGCCTTTGTAAGCGTGCCGCTGGATCAAATGCTTTCAGACCGTTATGCCAGGATCAGGTTCCCTTTGATCGACCTGCATTCAGCCTCCCATGCGATAAGGCCAGGCGATCCGTACCGTATGACGGCAACCAGTGGTCCTGGTCAATATTGGCCCGGAGAGCATGGAACAACCACTTGCGTCGTAGCAGACAAGTGGGGCAATGTTGTAGCAGCGACTCCAAGCGCCAATCCTGAATATGGTGTTTGCGAGCGCCTGGGTGTTGCGCATAATACCAGGCTAAGCAGTCTCAATACGCAAACGGGACATCCGAATTCCCTTGAACCCGGCAAGCGTCCGCGGATCACGCTCACTCCGACCATCGTGCTGAAAGACGGCAAGCCGGTGCTGGCGATAAGTGTTTCCGGAGGGGATGTTCAGGACCAGGTAGCATTGCAGCTGGTGCTTGACTTTGTTGAATTCGAAATGGTGCCGAAAGATGCAATATCCGCTCCGCGCTTCATCATAAGTCATTTCGAAAGCTCTTTTGAGCCTTCGCCTGATCCCGCAAGTCGTGTCCTGAGCCTGGGAACGCTGAACATCGATTCTACCGGCCGGTCAACGGTGGAGGAACTCACAGGTTATGGTCACCAGGTGAGCAGCACCGAGAAGAATTATAAGAGAGGATATCCGGCTATGATCTATCTGGATCATGAAGCAGGAATAGCATATGCTGCCGGTGAGCCCTCCGTCAGATATTGCGCCGCCCTCGATATTTCTGACTGATCCGCCTGTCGGACGTTGACCGGATAAATGAAAATTCAAAGCATGTTCGATATGACAAAAAGAAGAGACTTTATTAAGAAAGGCCTCATAGGTACCGCCGGAATAGCGATCGGTGGGATGGAGCTCAGTCCTAAAACCTATGCTTCGATTGTTGGCGCCAACGAGCGGGTGAATGTAGCAGTCGTAGGCATTGGCGGCCGGGGCAGCGCTCACATCAATGCATGGTGCAAACTAAAGGACAGCCGGAATGTAAGGTTGAAAACCCTCTGCGATGTTGATGAAGCTTTTTTTGCCGGACAGTCGAAGACAGTGTTCGAGAAGACGGGCATCAAACCGTCAACGGAATGGGATATGCGCAGAGTATTCGATGACAAGGAGATCGATGCCGTCTCATTCGCTACGCCTAACCACTGGCATGCATTGGGAACGATCTGGGCTTGTCAGGCAGGCAAGCACGTTTACGTTGAAAAACCTGCAAGCCATGATTTTTTTGAAGGCAGGAAAATGATCGAGGCGGCCCGCAAATATAACAGGCGGGTTCAGGTCGGATTCCAGAGCCGGTCCATGGAAAACCTGGTTGAGGCAATGAAGTTCCTGCATGGTGGCGGCATCGGCGATATTTACATGGCCCGTGGTCTGTGTATAAAACCGCGTGATTCATTTGGCATTGCCAAAGACAGCGCGCCGCCGGATACACTTCATTATGACCTTTGGCTGGGGCCTGCTCCGTATCGCCCGTATAATGAAAAACGGTGCCATTACAACTGGCACTGGTTTTGGAATACCGGCAATGGTGACACCGGAAACCAAGGGCCTCATCAATTCGATATCGCCCGTTGGGGATTGAACAAGAATGAACATCCGGTTTCAGTTTTTTCTACAGGCGGCATCTACGGAATTGACCCTAAGGAATGCGAACAGGAAACTCCGAACACACAACTCACGATCATCAGGTACAGCGATGGAAAAATAATCGAGTTTGAAACACGGGGCCGGTATTCCAATAGCGAATCGAGTCTTGGTATACAGATCGGAAACATATTCTACGGCACTGAAGGATATCTTGAGCTTACGGGGGGAACGTGGAAAGCTTTTCGCCAGCGTGAAAAGGAACCTTTTGCGACCTCTAAAAAACGCGACACCAGGAACGAAGCTTCACCTCCGCTGGTTAGCTCCAGTGACACGGCACACTGGGTTAACTTTCTCGACGCAATACGCGCCGGCAATGACAAGCTCCTCACCTGCGACGTCAACGAGGGATTCTATTCAACGGCGCTTCCGCTGCTGGCAAATATCTCTTACCGCCTTGGACGTGAATTGAGGTTCAGGGGCGACAGCGAAAAGTTTGCAGGCGACGCCGAAGCATCGCGAATGTTATCTGCCCCTTATCGTTCTCCTTATGAGGTTCCGAATGTTGTTTGACCTGAACAGGGCTGTGGCAGCATTGATATTGTAATTTCTTAAAGCGACAGACGCTGAAACCAAATCATTGATAGCATGAAAAACGGTCGTAGAAATTTTTTGAAACTTGCCGGTATGGCTGGTTCCGGCCTGATGGTCCGCCCCGGCGAATCCCGGGACATCAATACATTCCACCAGGCAAATGACCAGGTGTTTAACATGCATGGCTATGCAGCCCCGAAGCTGGGAACGGTAAGGGTAGGTTTGATTGGGATAGGAAGCCGGGGGTCAGGTACCGTACAGCGGCTTGCCAATATAGAAGGAGTGGAGATCAGGGCATTGTGCGACCTGGTTCCTGCAAAGGTGGAAGCAGCGATCAATTCAATCAGGAACAGTGGCCACAAACCCGATGCTTATTCGGGCCGCGAGGATGCGTGGATGAAAGTATGCGAACGCAACGATATCGACCTGATATACACTGCAACTCCCTGGGATCTGCATGCCCCGATCGCGGTATTCGCGATGAAGCATGATAAGCATGCATACACCGAGCTTCCGGTGGGCACCACCATCGAGGAATGCTGGGAGGTGGTGAACACCTCGGAACAGACGCGTAAACATTGTTTTATGGAGTGTGGCTCCTGCCACGATGGAATGTCCGGTGTAATATTAAATATGGTCAGGCAGGGATTCTTCGGGGAACTCATACATGCCGAAGGTCACTACATTCACGACAGGGCATCTGGTTACGAGGACAGGTGGGAACGGAATAAGGATGGCTGGTATGGATACCGGCCCTGGCGATTGAAGGAAAATATCGACCGTAACGGTAATTTGTATCCGCAGCACGGTCTCGGGCCATTGGCACAAATGATGGATCTCAACTACGGTGACCAGATGGAATACATGGTATCGATTTCAGGGAATGACTTCACCCTGGGGCCGAAGATGAAAGAGCTTGCTGCGAAAGACAGCTATTTTGAGCCCTATGTCGGACTCAAATTCCGCGGAAACATGAACACTACCGTGATACGAACCAGTAAAGGACGCACCATCATGCTTCAGCATGATATCAGCAGCCCACGCCCCGGTGCCAGGTTTCACATGATCAGCGGAAGCAAGGGCATCTACCACGCAGACCCGCCGAGAATTGCTACAAGTGAAGAATGGCTCCCCGAAGCCGAGTTCAAAGCCCTTACTGAAAAATACACGCCAGAGATCACAAAAAAATTCCAGGAAAAGCTTGCGCAGTCCGGCGGTCAGCGCGGCAATCGCTCTTATGAAAGAGTAAGCTCAACCGACTGGCGTCTCATCGACTGCCTGCGCAACGGGTTGCCCCTGGAAATGGATATCTATGATGCGGCACTTTGGACTTCCATTACGCCATTGAGCGAATGGTCGGTTGCCCGCCAGG
>JBBEBN010000189.1:4183-34909 GCA_040882305.1 Cyclobacteriaceae bacterium | reverse complement strand
AGCTGCAGCCGCATTTTTTGTTAAACAGCCTTAATACCATCAGCGCCCTGTCAGGAACAAAACCGCAAGAAGCGCGAACAATGATCCATCAGCTTTCGGATTTTTTCAGGGGAGTACTGAAAAAAGACGACCAGCAGCTCATTTCGTTATCCGAAGAGCTGGAACATCTGACACTTTACCTGGAAATTGAAAAAGTACGCTTCGGCCACAGGCTTCGAACGGATATTGATTGTGAAAAAACTGCGCTAACCCTGAAACTTCCATCCCTTCTCCTGCAGCCTGTGGTGGAAAACGCCATCAAGTTCGGATTATACGATACGATTGGCGAAACAGTCATCAGGATCCGCGCCAGTTCATCGGACAACTGCCTGAAAATATCCGTGGAAAATCCATTTGATCCAACCTCTGCACCAAGAAGGGGAACGGGATTCGGATTAAATTCGATACAGCGGAGATTGCATTTACTATATGCACGCAATGACCTGCTGATGACTTCCAGCACTGACAGCGTATTTACAACGAATATTAAAATTCCACAAACGACATGATCAAAACCGTTGTGATTGACGACGAGCCTTTGGCAAGAAGTATTGTAGCGGAATACCTCAAGACATATGCCGAGATCGAGATCGCGCAGGAATGCAATGACGGATTTGAAGGAGTAAAAGCCATCGCCCAACACAAACCTGATCTGATATTCCTCGATATTCAAATGCCGAAGATAAACGGATTTGAAATGCTGGAACTGATTGAAGAACCTCCCGCCGTCATATTTACTACAGCCTTTGATGAATATGCCATCAAAGCGTTCGAAGCTCATGCCATCGATTACCTGCTGAAACCTTTCAGCAAAGACCGTTTTGACAAGGCTGTGGCGAAGTGGCTGCAGCAGCGAAATGCGTCCATTCATCCGCCAGCGATGCCACCCGAGATCCGCCATCCGGAAGAAAGCAACCGCATTGTCGTGAAGGAAGGCCCGAATATCCGCATCATACCTGTTTCTGAAGTGGTGTATCTCGAGGCATATGACGATTATGTGAAAATCTTCACACCAAAGGAAATGTTTTTAAAGAAGAAGACCATGAGCTTCTATGAACAGGCCCTTGACAAGTCAATGTTTATCCGCGTACATCGGTCCTATATCATCCAGCTTTCCCAGATCACCCGCATCGAGCCGTTGGAAAAAGATACGCACGTGGCGCTCCTGAAAACAGGCGCAAGGATCCCGCTGAGTAAAACGGGGTACACGAAGCTCAAGACATCGCTTGGGATGTAGGCGATTGACAATTCATAATCCACGATGCACCAAGCGCCATGTAGAGAAGTAGAAACGCAAGATTTTGCGTCTCTACATTGTGTCGTTCTGGAATCTGACCTTCACTCCCATCGCCTTCATCAACTCCAGCTTCTCAAAAAACCTTTCCCTGTCTTTCAATTTGTAATCTGCTGTCAGGCTGCAATCCTCTTGAAAATTCTGTGATTGAATGTCAAGGTCAAATTCTTTCACCAGCCGCATTACTTCCGTTGTCGCAGCGTAGTCATAGGCTACGTGGATCCTTTCCGTCACTTCTTTCTCAATGATGTCTGCATGGTTCAAGGCGTCTTCCGCGGCGGCCCTGTAGGCGTTGATCAATCCCCCCACCCCCAATTTTACGCCGCCGAAATACCTTACGACCACGACGAGTACATTGGTGAGGTCCTTTGACCGGATCTGGCCAAGGATTGGATCGCCTCCGGCGTGGTTTGGTTCGCCGTCGTCGAAGGCGCGAAACGATTGTTTATCGACCCCGAGCATCCACGCAAAACAATGGTGCCGGGCATCAAAATATTTTTTTTTCAGTTGCGAAATATGGGCCTTAATGTCGGATTCCGTTGACACGGGATAGGCAAAAGCAAGGAACCGGCTCCCTTTTTCCTTATAAGACCCTTCCGCAGGCTTCGCTATCGTACGGTAAGAGAAATTGGCCATTTGCAACGTTTTACCCCCTTTTTGCGTCTCAAAGAAAAGAATACCCGGGGCCGCGTGCAACCTTTGATCACCGGTCCTGTCCCTTAACGTGAAAACATTATCTCCTATGAAAAAATATGCGCTCCTAACCTTTTTTGCAATGTTGTTAAGCACCAGCTTCCTAATGGGCCAGCGGCGCGAAACCCGAAACGTTGACAGCTTCACGAAAATATCCTTTGGCTTCCCCGGCAAACTTTACCTCAAGCAGGGCAGCCCTCAAAAAGTTGAGCTTGAAGGCGACCAGGATGTGCTGGAAGAAGTCGAAACCGAGGTTTCAGGAGGGCGTCTGAAGATCGGCAAGGAAGGTAAATGGTTTGACTGGAGCAACGACGACAAGATAACCGTATACATTACCGTGCCCATCATTGAAGGAGTGTCGGTAAGCGGGTCGGGAGACATCATCGGTCAGTCAAAGTTCAAAACAAATGATCTCCAGCTGAATGTAAGCGGCAGCGGATCACTGTCCATTGATGCAGAGGCGAACGGAAAGGTTGATGCCAATGTATCCGGCTCCGGTGACATGGATCTGAAAGGTCACTTCGAAAGTCTTGAAAGCGATGTGAGCGGATCGGGCAAAGTCATTCTGGCAGCCACCATCGACGCACTCGCAGACTTTGGCATTTCGGGATCGGGAAAGGTTGAAGCAAGCGGTTCGGCCGACATGGTTAAAACGAATATCAGCGGGTCGGGCAAAGTGCTCGCCGCAAATCTTGAAACCAACCGTTGCGATATACGCATTTCGGGATCAGGTGATGTCGAAATCAATGTCAAAAATGAACTGGATGCCAACATCTCGGGGAGCGGAAGCGTGTCCTATCGCGGCAATCCCAAAAAGGTCAACAGCCACGCTTCCGGTAGCGGGAAGGTGAGGAAGATGTAATTCGTACACAGGACTCCCACGGAGAAGTTCGGGTTTTGAAGTTGAAGTTCGAAGTAACCGTCGTGGATATCAAGTTTGCTGAGTCTGTGCCTCCTGGGCACCTAAGAGAAATGCTTTGATAAAAACATCCAGGTCGCCGTCCAACACATTATTCGCATCCGTGCGCTCCACGCCCGTACGGGCATCCTTCACCAACTTGTATGGATGCAGCACATAATTCCGGATCTGTGATCCGAAATCGATCTTCATTTTTCCCGCCTCGACCTTGTCGCGCGCAGCATTCCTTTTTTCCGTCTCTGCCTGATAGAGGCGCGACTTCAGCATTTGCATCGCTTTTTCACGGTTGGCATGCTGCGAGCGCTCAGCCTGACAGACGATGACAATGCCGGTAGGCTTATGCGTGAGTTGTACTTTCGTTTCAACCTTGTTAACGTTCTGGCCACCCGCACCTCCTGAACGCGAAGTCTGGATTTCTATGTCGCCAGGATTGATCTCAATGTTAATCGTATCATCAACCACCGGATAAACAAAGACGGAAGCAAACGAAGTATGCCTCCTTCCGTTGGAATCAAACGGCGAAATGCGGACTAGCCGGTGAACGCCGATCTCGGCCTTCAGCTTCCCGTATGCAAAGGGACCATCCACTTCAAGGGTCGCCGACTTTATACCGGCCACCTCTCCTGACTGATAATCCACCTGCGTAACCTTGTAACCGTTCTTTTCTCCCCACATGATGTACATGCGGTTCAGCATTTCCGCCCAGTCCTGACTCTCTGTGCCACCCGCACCGGGATTGATCTCAATCATGGCGCTGAGCTGGTCTTCTTCCCCACTCAGCATCTTTTTGAATTCCAGCTCTTCAACGGCCTTCGCGGTCTTTTCATATTCCCGGTCAACTTCCTCCTCACTTACCTCACCCCCTTCATGAAATTCATTCAGGACCTCAAGGTCTTCGAGGGATTTATTGACCTTTTCAAAAGAGTCGGTCCAGATTTTTTTGGAACGGATGTTTTTTAGAATGACCTCAGCCTGTTTCGGATTTGTCCAAAAATCGGCCTGGTGGGTGATGAGCTCCTCATCTTTTATTTCACCTGTTTTGCGATCGTAGTCAAAGATACCTCCTCAAGGCGCTCACGCGGGCCTTCAAGTCTTTCAACTTGTCTGATGTCATGTGTGATTGTTTAAAATTTGGACAAATATAGTAGGATATAAGGATATATAGGATATGGATTTAAGGGCTTAAGGGAATGAAGACATAGGCATAAGGACATAGAGCGAGAGTACAAGTGCCACGTACAAGCGACAATGGATTCAGGAAGCCAAGGGCGGAATCAATCAATTATTTTCATAGGGGAGGATATACTCGCGGGTGTCGGGCCGGTAAAAGACTGAACCTGCCTCTACCATTATTAATTTGTTGCGAAAGTCAAGCCTTTGAGATCTCTTTTTCAGGACCATCAAGGGAACACCGACGGCAAGAGCGGTGAGACTTACGGTAGACACCCTGTTATCGAGGCTCGGTGACTGTCCCTGCACCAGAACAAGATTTATCTGGTCAATAAGAAACAAACCGGCGCCGAAGATCACCAAAGCCGCTCCCACAGTGTTATAAAATTTGTGCTGTTTAAAATATAATCTTTCGATGGTGTGAAAAGGTACGGTATCGCGATGTGTGACCACTGCCGTGTCGGAAATATTGTTCACGTAGGTTGTCTTGATCGACCTGTTGCCTTTTTGCCGATAGATCAAGTCGTCACCCGGATAAAGCCTTAAGAGAACCCTTTCGCCTTTCAACAAAACGAGTTGTTTCTGACCATCGGCAGACGCTCCGCAACACGTCAGCAACAAAATCAATATCGGCTTAAGGATCCTCAAAAAGATTCTTTGGAATAGAAACACCATAAAACTAAAAAAAATTGGCGGACACAAGTGTCCGCCAACAAAACAACATATACTATAAACTACAAGATTACATTTTGACGATCCATCCAAACGGATCTGGCCTTAATCCGTGTTTAATTCCATCCAGCTCCTCATACACCCTGTTTGCAAACACCCTTTTCTCCGCAGGAGGGAGAAGATAATTTTCTCCTTCATATCCGATCAGCTCGATGTGCGCAATGGTGGCTGCGGTACCCACACCGAACGCATCTTTCACTTTTCCGGCCTCGAGGGCCGTGATGAGCTCCTGTACAGTTACTTTCCTTTCTTCCACGCGCATGTTCCACGACCTGGCTAGCTTCAACACACTATCGCGGGTGATCCCTGCAAGTATGGAATCGCTTAAGGCGGGCGTGATTAGGGTGTCGCCAATCACGAACATGACATTCATCGTGCCCGATTCTTCTATATATTGATGTTCTTTTCCATCCGTCCAGATGAGTTGATGATAGCCCTGATCCTGCGCAAGCTTCGCCGGATATATGGATCCCCCGTAATTTCCACTCGCCTTCGCATAGCCGGTTCCACCTTGCGCCGCCCGTGTATAATGGGTTTCGATCTTCACTTTCACGGGAGTCAAGTAATAAGAACCCACCGGACTTAGGATGACCATAAAAGTAAAATTCAGAGATGGCCGAATACCGATGTAGTCATCCGCAGAAAACATGAAGGGTCTGATATACAGGGAGGCACCCCTGGCCGTGGGAATCCAGTTACGGTCCAGTGATATAAGTTCGCTGAGACTTTCCATGAAAATTTCTTCCGGCAACGCAGGCATGCACATCCGCTCCGCGGAAATATTCAACCGTCTCAGATTATCCTGAGGGCGGAAGATAAGGGCTTCGCCGGATGGACCATGATAGGCCTTCAGTCCTTCAAAGACGGATTGGGCATAGTGAATGGCCGGAGTTGCAGGGCTGACGGAAATGTTCCCAAAGGGCAAAATCCGGAGGTTCTTCCATTCCCCGCCGGAAAAATCTGCCAGGAACATATGGTCGCTGTAAACTTTTCCGAAAGGAAGGTCATCAAAATCGATTTCAGGGAGACGGGAACGCTTTACTTTCTGTACCTCTATTTTTAAGGAATCTACCATATTCATTCGCTTCGCTGGCAATTTATAATTTTCCTCATTATTAACCTAACGACTGGTAGGTTACGAAGTTGCTGGACTTTGCAAACAAAAAAAGTCAGCCCGTCAGCGGGCGGTGACTATTTTGTTAACCCTTGTTTCGTTTATGCCTTTACGCCTTTTCCCTTACTTACATCCGCGGTTTCCACGGAGATTCCTCCGCGTTGAGTTCCCGGGTCATTTGGCGGGTGAGGACAAACAGATAATCCGAGAGCCGGTTTAAATACTTTATCACGAGTAGTTCGACGGGTTCGGATTGATGAAGGGCAATCACCAGGCGTTCAGCTCTTCGGCACACAGTCCTGGCCACATGGCCAAAGGAAACGGATGAATGGCCGCCCGGGATGACAAATGAACTCATGGGAGGCAATCCGCTTTCCATGGCGTCGATCTGGTTTTCTAAAAGAAGGATGTCGTCTTCCGTAAATGCTGGAATCTTTACCCTGGTGTTCCCGGGTTCTGTCGCCAGCTGGGAGCCAATGGTGAAAAGGCGGTCCTGAATTTCAAGGAAAATTCCCTTGCGAAGGGTGTTCACCTCCTGGTCGCGCAAAACGCCCATCCAGGAATTCAATTCATCAACCGTTCCGTAAGTGTCAATTCTCAGAGCCGCTTTTGAAACCCGTTTTCCTCCGAACAGAGAAGTCATTCCCTGGTCACCGGTTTTTGTATAGATTTTCATGGACCGAAGTTAATGAACCTTCGCGTGATCGATGATGTACCTGGCAGGCTTCCGGCCCGTTGTAAATGGTTTTTCACAATAAACGACGCAGAAGAAACGTGGATGGTTAATGCGGTGCAGGAGCAGCAAATTCACTGGCGCGGTTGATTTTCTCGTTTTTGCGATCCCACTCGACGAAACCATCGCGCAAACGGACAATGCGGTGGGCATAATGTGCAATGTCATCTTCGTGGGTCACCATAATGATAGTATTGCCTTTATCATGAAGTTCCTGAAACAGGTTCATAATATCATAGGATGTTTTTGAATCAAGATTACCCGTCGGTTCATCTGCGAGAATGATGGAGGGGCTGTTCACCAGGGCGCGGGCAATAGCCACCCGTTGGCGCTGGCCTCCTGAAAGTTCATTCGGCCGGTGGTGCGCGCGTGGGGCAAGCCCTACACTGTCCAGGGTTTGCATGGCCATTTCATTGCGTTCATGCTTGCCGTATCCGGCATAGATGAGCGGGAGCGCAACATTCTCCAGGGCAGAAGCTCTTGGGAGCAGGTTGAAAGTCTGGAAGACGAAACCGATTTCCTTGTTCCGCGTATCGGCCAGCTCATTTTCCGTCATCTCGCTGACAAGCTTGTTGTTCAGCATATAGCTTCCGGACGAAGGGGTATCCAGGCAGCCGACGATATTCATGAGGGTGGACTTACCGGAACCGGAAGGTCCCATGAAAGCACAATATTCTCCGCGGTCGATGGAAATAGAGATCGATTGGAGGGCATTGACGATCTGATCGCCCATCCGGTAAACCTTTGAAATTTCTTTGGTTTCAATAATTCTCATCGATTCTATTAGTTAACAGTTCTGCTGATTAATTACAAAGATGGATCAAAAACCTAAAAAGTTGCCTCCGTTCTTATGCGGGGAACCCGTTTGAGCATTTGAAAGGCAAAAATAACCCGAAAATTGAATTTAGAGCCGGCCAACCTGTTATTGAACGGGAATAAAGGTAGCCTGGTTCAGTCTTTCATAAAAGATAGACACCTTTCAATGACTCCCTCATCTCTTAAGATCCGTGTGTGTCCGAGTCCCCGGGTCTTAAACAAAACGGCCTTCGGATAAAGCCTGAGCAGTTCCAGGGCGTGGTTTATTGACACCTCCCCGTCATTTTCATCATGAACGATCAACAGACCGATATCTTGTTTGATCCGGGTGATAAAATGCAACGCCGTGAATTCCTCAAAAGGTTTTCCCGTTGTCTCCAGGATGTAAGATCTGAATGATCTTCCGGTGGCCGGGGAACCGTTGATCGTCTTCAGGTAAGTATGTATGATCTCATCTCCTATTGTCGGTGAGGCGATGTTGATCAGTTTTTTTAAGGGCAGCCCGTTCATGGCAGCGAACAAGACCGCACCACCTCCAAACGAATGGGCAATGATGGCTTCAGGAACCCCCGTCTTCTCGTAAATTTTTTTCAGGACCGCTTCAAACTCAACAATATTCGTGGACCGGCCTTCCGACTTTCCGTGTGCCGGCCCGTCGAAACCCACTACCCTATAGTTGTTGCTGACGAGGGCCGTAATGATTTTGCGGAATTGTGTGGCGCGCCCAGCCCAACCGTGAACCACCAACACAACGGGACCCTCGCCCCAGGAATAGCACTGAATTCTTTTATTCTCCAGCTGTACCGTAAATTTTTCAGCGGATTGCTCAAAGGCTGCCTCTTTCGGCGGGACGCGATAATTCAAAGGCGTAAAAAATATCGTCACAAAAAAACGGTGGGCCAGGAGGGGAAAGATCCTTTCTATTTTCGGATATATCCAACGAACAATCTTTAAAAGAACAGGAGTCTTGTTTTTTTTCACATGATCGCGTGGTTAACCGATGGTATACTGGAAATCATGATACGAGAATCCGGAATCTTCCGGATTATAAACCCTTTCATGAAACGAAACGTGGTTATTGTAATCTACCATGACCACGGTTGAAGAACGCGTACCGTAACCAGCACTTTTGATGAATGCTGCAGAAAGCGCGCGTTCAAGTTCCAGTCCCACACCGGTGTCGGGTAAGTGAGGATCGGAGGAGATGGCCTCGTCAGAAAGCACTTCATACAGGCCCTCGACATGGATAGCGGACGATTTAAGTAATTCCTGGATCCTGTTTTTTCCTTTCTCCACTTTCGGCCAGGGTGTCTCCAGCAAGTGGTTGCTCAAGCCGAACAATCCTGAGTTCAGAAGGATGATGCCATCTTTGTAGTTGGAGAAATAATACAGTGCATCCACGGTGCCGGCGATCAGGCTGAAGCCATTGTACTTTCTGGCGTGAGGCATCAGTTTTTCCAGGTATTTCTCTCCTGTGGTATTGTCACGCAGGAAATCCGTCACCAGCTTACCTCTCGATGGGGCCTGTGCGTGAATGTTTTTCGGATCACGGAAGTTGGTGACCATGCAGATCCTTCCGCTCTTGGTCATTCCGAGCCAGGTTCCTTTTGCCTCAAGGTCGCGGCCGGCGAGGATGTCGGGATGGTCTTCCCAAAACGAGGCGGGTGCAGTGGGGCGATCATAGAATTCATCGCGGTTTGCCGCAACGATCAATTTGTATTTAGGATGATTCTTCAGGCCGATAAATATGAGACACATGCTGTCAGATCAGAACGCAAAGAAACAAAACAAACCGTTAGCGATCACTCAAAAAGCTCTAATTGTTCGGGCAGAAGTGTAAACGATTTCCGGTGGTAAGGTGTGATCCCTAATTGCCTGATACCATCGCGGTGTTCAGGTGTGGGGTAGCCCACGTTCGTCTCCCAGCCATAGCCGCAAAATTGTTTTGCCAGATTGCCCATCAATGCATCGCGGTATGTTTTTGCCAGAATGGAGGCGGCGGCAATGGAAAGAAATTTTCCATCCCCCTTGATGACGCATTCGTATCTGTAATCCTTGTAAGGGTTGAAGCGGTTGCCATCAATCAGCAGGAGTTCGGGCTGAAGTGTGAGCTTGTCCAGGGCAAGGTGCATCGCCTTAAAAGACGCATTCAGAATATTGATCCGATCGATTTCTTCGTGATCCACTTCTGCCACCGCCCATGCCAATGCATCTTTCTCGATCTGATAACGCAGTTCCTCGCGCTCTTCGCGGCATAGTTGTTTTGAGTCATTCAATCGTTTATGCCTGTATTTCTTAGGAAAAATCACCGCCGCGGCTACTACAGGCCCGGCAAGGCAACCCCGGCCTGCTTCGTCGCAGCCTGCTTCCGTAAGATCTTTTGTAAACGATGATCGCAGCATACCCAATCCTGGTTTAAAAATAATTTCATAAAGCCAGTACTCAAAAAACAATTTGATAGTTTTGGGAAAGAAGCGGAACACCTGTTGGCGTAAAAATTTAGTAGCTTACTAGTAATCAGACGTCTATCGGCTTATAGTTAAAGAATCATATAATGATAAAAGAAGAAATAAAAAATCCCTGGAAAACCCTGTCGGGAGCGGTGAAATATGACAACCCCTGGATTACTGTAACGGAATATCAGGTGATCAACCCCGCCGGGGGAAAAGGCATCTATGGAAAAGTGCATTTTAAAAACAAAGCGATCGGAGTCATTCCGCTGGATAAAGAACTCAATACGTGGCTGGTAGGACAATACCGTTACACGCTGAATGCGTGGCATTGGGAAATCCCCGAAGGTGGAGGACCTCTGGAGCAGGAGCCCAATGAAAGCGCGAAACGTGAACTCAGGGAAGAAACCGGATTGATCGCAGCATCCTGGAAGGAAATCGTTCATCTGCATACCTCCAATTCTGTCACAGACGAAGAGGGCCATATTTTTCTTGCGGAAGATCTTGAGGAAGGGACCAGCGCTCTGGAAGACACCGAAGCGGATCTCAAAGTCTGGAAGCTTCCTTTCAAAGAAGCGCTGCAAATGGTGCTCGATGGAAAAATTACCGATAGCATGAGCGTGATGGGAATTCTTAAGGTGGCCAGGATGAAGGGGCTTTAGATCGGAGAGGTCTGAAAGGGTTGAAAAGTTTGAAAGGTTTCCTTTTCCTCCTGTTACCAGTATTTCCTCGATAGTTCACACCTTTGCCCGTACCTCGTTTAATCTCATGATCATGCCCAGGGCATCGTTTACTATCCATTGATTGTACTCCTCGATCGCCTTTAGTCTGATGCTCTCTTCAAGATAACCTTCCGCAACCACCTGTCTTAATTCCGCAACTTTCGACCAGATGCCGATCCGCTCCTGAAAGTTTGCATCGCCTTTCCGATAAACTTCATCCGCATTGATTACTTCGACGGAGTGAAACCCAGCCGCGGTAAAATAATCCGGGAGGTGGTCGGCGATTCTGTTGTCCATGCCGGCATCTGATCGCCACTTCAGAAACGCCTTGTAAAACAGTTGCATGCTTTCCGGAGGAGCGGGCTGCCATGTCAATGCTTCGTGGTCGTAATCAAGAATGGAGATCTGACCTCCCGGTTTCAGCAACGATCCGAGTTTTTTCAGCGCCTCCTTCGGATTGCTCAGCCATTGCAATACCCTGGCGGCGACGACGAGATCAAATTTTTCTTCCGGATTGAATTCAAATAAATCGGCATGGATCAATTTCAGGTTGCGAACGCTTTTGCAGGTTTCCCTTCCGCTGTTGATAAATGCTTCGGTGTTGTCAATTCCGGTAACATGTCCTTCGTCGCCCACATGTGACGCAATACCTTTGGAAATGGCGCCGGTCCCACAGCCTGCATCCAATACGCGAAGGCCTTTTTTCAGGAGAGGTACCAGCGTTGAATAATCGGCCTGTAAGGTTCGGCTGTCAAATATTTTAGTGGAAGATTCACTGTTGCGATGAATGGTCTTGTTCATACATCAAATACTCTAAGACTTCCAAATATCCCTATTCCCCATTTCTCCGGGTAGAGCGGGTCGTTACCTAACCGCTCCCCCACAGACCCGTACGAGCGGCTTTCCCGCATACGGTTCCTCTGTTTTCGGTTTCGCTAAAAGATAGCTGTGATACACTTTCGGTCGCAAGAGGGGGCACCGGACCTTTGTTCGCAGTTTGAAAGCTTCCCATGACAAAGGGGGTTCCGACAGTTACCTGCTGGGAAGCTTTGAGATGTTTCTAACTTTATATTTAGCTAGATAAATCCCCATCTCACGGACTTATCACAGCGCGACTTATTCCTTATACCGCTATACCCTAATCAAAATAGCTCTGATACTTCACCCTTGACAGCGTGTCGTTAGGAAACAGGAACTCCGTCTGATTTAATCCCTCCATTGTAGAGATCATCACGGACTTCAAGTCCGGCTGACCTTGCAGCTCTTCAAAAAGAGAAAAGAATTCCTTGCGGGTCATTCCGATTCGGATACCTTTTTTCAGATCAATACTCCGCGACTGGATGTCTGCCTCCAGAATGAATCCGGAATTATTACTTTGAATCTTGTAATATTCAATCACCGAAGGGCCGAGCCGGGCGATGAGTAGCGTATCTGTCTGCGTGGAGTCGTGAAGATTTCTGAACGGCTTCTTCTCAATTTCAAACCTGGCCGACGCCGTCATTGCTTGAAAATCTTCCAGGAAAGGATCACCGCCTATTTCATCGTTTTCGAATTGAAAAATCTCGTTTCCAACAGAGATCTCATTCACAGCTCCCGCGTCGATGGGTTCGAAGATCTCGTTAACGGGCTCCATGCCCGTTGTGTCCGCCTTTGCTGTTTCGGCAGATACTGTTTCTGAACTTTCAGTCGTTGTTTCGGATCTGCAACCACTGACGAATAGCAGAATGCACAGTGTATATTTCATGGGGTTTGCGAATAATATTCAATTTATGGAAAAGAATTTTATCGTGTTACGGAAGCTGTGAATTAATGTGGTGGTGTGTTGATGTGTTGATTCATTGGGAAGCGAAGGACCCCCTTAGCGGAAAAAATCGCCTGAAACTCAATGTCAGCCAGAAGAAACAGCCGGAATTTTAGTAACTTTTGGAAAATACGTTATGCAACCCCACGCCAGACCGGTCGCCCATTCACAGACGACCATCACGGAACTGATGATCCCCTCCTATGCAAATTTTGGCGGCAAGATCCATGGTGGCATTCTCCTTTCTCTCATGGATAAGGTGGCCTATGCCTGCGCCAGCAAACACGCGGGCACTTATTGCGTGACGGTATCCGTCGACAAAGTAGAATTCCTTCAACCGGTGGAAGTTGGCGAACTGGTGGCCATGCATGCGTCCGTCAACTACGTCGGCCGCACTTCCCTCATCGTGGGCATCCGTGTGGAAGCGCAAAACGTAAAAACGGGTGCCGTAAAACACACCAACTCATCCTACTTCACTATGGTCGCAAAAGGGGATGACGACAAACCCACACCTGTGCCCAGGCTCATCCTTCAAAATAAAGAGCAGGTAAAAAGATTCATCGAATGCATGCGCATGAAAGAGATTAAACAGGCCGTGAAAGAAAAAATGGACGATGCCCGGTCGCACATTGAAGTCAAAAACGCAGAGACCATCCTTAAAGATGAACGCTGCATCATTCAGTACCAGGAAGCGTTGAAAGCATAACGGTACCTCCGGTGGATTTTTTTTTGAAACCTCTTGTGTTTCACCACTTCCAAAGACTATTTTTTGCTGGGTTCAAATTACGTAGCTTACCCCCGGAATAACCATGGAACTGCACGCAGGTCAGGAAAATCCGCGAGCCTGTTCCATGAATATGTTAATCCGCCAGCTGCATGAAATTCATCCGGGGCCTTTACACTTTTTACGGCGTGATCATATTCTTCCTCCTGTTTGTAATTTTCTTCTTCTTCCTCCTCATCCCGATTATTTTTCCAAAAAAATTCAAGCTGGTTGGTGCGTTTAACCGGTGGTGGGCAAAACTGATGTTTATCCTTATCGGCATACCTTTCAAAGTCGTCTATAAAGAAAAGCTCAACCGAAAAAAACAATACATCTTTTGTCCCAACCATTGCTCCTATCTGGATATTCCAACGGTGGCGCTGAACCGCCACAATACCGCGTTCGTTGGTAAGAACGACATGGAAAATATTCCTGTTTTTGGATTCATGTACCGCAAACTGCACATCACCGTAGACCGCGCAAAACTTAAAAGCCGCTACATCACCCTCGTGAAATCACTGAAGGCCATCGACCAGGGCAAAAGCCTTGTGATCTTCCCGGAGGGTGGCATTATCACCAAATACCCTCCCGCAATGGGCGAATTCAAGGATGGCGCTTTTCGTGCCGCCATTGAAAAACAAATTCCCATCGTTCCTGTCACCATTCCGTATAATTGGATAATTTTGCCCCCTGATCAGTTCCTGCTTCATTGGAAACCGTTGAAAGTCATCTTCCACGAACCTATCGACCCTTCCATTTACACGTTGAAGGAACTGCATCTCTTAAAAGCGAAAGTGAAAACTGTTATTGAAAACGAACTGCATAGTCATCTAAACAAGCATGAAAATTAACCGCGAACTCCTCGACAAAATTGCGCACCTGTCACGGCTGGAATTTGATGAAAAGGACGCCGAAAAAATGATGCAGGACATGACGGAGATCGTCGACTGGGTGGAGAAGCTGAAAGGGGTGGATACCGACGGTGTTGAACCCCTGACCACTATGTCACACGAAGTGAATGCTTTGCGGGAAGATGAGATCAAAGAACATTTGAGCCACGAACGCGCCCTCCTTCAGGCTCCTGCAAAAGACGCGGATTTTTTCCGTGTGCCGAAAGTGTTGGAATAAACCTTAGCGCTCCCTTGAAAATCTTAAAGCTTACAGGAAGTCTTTTATACAAGATTTGGGTGGGTCTTGTGTTCACGGTATTCATGATCATCCTTTTACCCGGGATCGTACTCCCGTTCTTCTTCGGGCAACGCGCCGGCTACCTCGGATATTTCTTTCTCTGGTTGTGGAGCTGGATCTTCAGCCTCCTCACATTCATCCGCTATAAATTTTACGGAACGGAAAACTTCAGGAAAGGGCAGTCCTACATTTACGTAAGCAACCACACTTCCTATCTTGACATACCCGGGTTGACGATACTTCTACCGGGCCAGTTCCGTCCGCTGGCAAAAAAAGAACTCTTAAAGATCCCCATCTTCGGATGGATCGCAAAAAGCGCGGCCATCATCGTTGACCGATCCAGTCCTGAAAGCAGGAAAAAAAGCATCGACCAGCTGAAAGCTTTCCTGAAAGCAGGTATCTCCATTCTCATTTTTGCCGAAGGAACGCAAAACCGAACCAACAGGATTCTGCAACCATTTCACGACGGCGCCTTTCGCATTGCCGTGGATACGCAGCAACCCATCCTTCCTATCGTAGTGATTGGCGCAGGCAGGTTGATGCCCCCCGGCACCATCAATCTGAAACCGGGCCTCATACGCATCTATGTGGGGAAAGAAATTCCAACGGCCGGGATGACGGCAGCGGAGGTGAAGGAGTTGAAGCAAAGGACGGTGGATGTGATGTCCGGGATGATTCGGGCGAACAGTGAGTAGTGAGTAGCGCCTGCGTCGCAAACTTTTTGTTTTCCATTACATCATCGGTGCTTAAAATTCGTCAATCGTGAGTGGTGAGCCTGCCTGCCAAACGGTGGCCTGCGCGCCGGCGGGAATTAAGCTATGGAAAGCAGAATTCAATATACGCAGGAGCCACTCACAACTCACAACTGACAACTCACAACGGCACGTACACTACCTTTTTCGTCTCAAAGAATTCCTCTTTGAAAAAGGTCTTGAGCTCAATGATCTGATGGGGTTTGTTAAGTTCGCCCAGCTCTTCGTCCAGATCCCCGCCTTTGAGATACAGGATACCATTATACAAGGAATGCCTCGACTCCTTTTTCACCTTACGGTGTATCCATCCGTAAAATTCCCTTAACCGTGTCACGGCGCGGCTCACAATAAAATCATACTCTCCCTTAACCTGCCCGGCACGGATCTGTTCAGCGCGGACATTCTTCAAGCCCAGACCTTCGGCCACATTTTTGACGACCGTTATTTTCTTTCCGATGGAATCGACGAGGTGAAATTGTGTTTCGGGAAAAAGTATCGCTAGAGGGATCCCCGGAAACCCGCCTCCTGTCCCTACGTCCAGAACAGAAGTGCCTGGATTAAAGTAGACCACCCTGGCTATTCCCAGAGAGTGCAATACATGATTGAGGTAGAGGTTATCAATATCTTTCCTGGAAATGACATTGATCTTTGCATTCCACTCTTTATAAAGTGGAAGCAAGCGTGAGACCTGTTCTTTTTGGAGTTCCGTCAACTGCGGAAAATAACGGAATATAAGTTCGCTACCCTGCAAATGTTTGTGGATCAAATATGATCGCGCTTGTTCTTCACCATCTCATACAACAACTCGCGGGCGCGGTGTAACTGTGCTTTGACGGTGCCGAGTGGTGCATCCAGTTCAACAGCGATCTCCTCATAGGAGAGCTCATGGAAATACCGCAGGCGGACAAGCTTCTGGTACTTGGATGGAAGCTTATCGACAAAAACCTGCATGAGCTCCGCTTTTTGTGCCTTGATGGTTTCTTCCTGAGGATTGAGGTTCTCATCCTCTACCTCGATGGATACTGACTGGCCGTCATCATCCGTATAAGTATTCTCGATACTCAGTGTATTGAGTTTTTTCTTGCGGATAAAATCGATGGTGTTGTTGGTTGCAATGCGGAACAGCCAGGTACTGAAAGTAAAATCTTTTTTGAAGCGGTGGAGGCTCCGAAACGCCTTGGCAAAGGATTCTATCGTCAGATCTTCCGCATCGTCAACATTGCGCACCATTTTCAGGATCATGTGATAGACGGGGCGCTTGTACCGCTGCAATAATTTTGCGTAGGCTTTGTCGTCCCCCTCGACCGCCAGGTCGATGAGCCGGAAGTCTTCCACTGCTTTATCCGAAAAATCGCGTTTCAGTTCCTCCATCGAATCTTTTTAGTAGTTAACGCCAGAAGACCCGTTGAAAGATAGTAAATCGCGTATATAAAATCTAAGATCGGCAGGGTCCACAACGCAAAGCTAAGGGATGCCTTCCGCAGCATCGCCCGGAATAACGAAATTAACACGATCCACCTTAGCACGAACGGCAGAACAATCAAATATGTTTCCGGGTTCCTCCACACCGCAATGCCCATAAGGGAGGGTGCCGTCCAGATCAGGAGGATAATCCACCCGACCCACGAGACGATCCACGTGCCGCTGAAGACACCGAGCAAAAAGCGATGTGAAAGGCGGTAGCGCTTGCCAACGGAAAGGTGCCGCACTTTCTGCTCATAATACGACCGCCACGTGGTCTTGGGGATCGAATACACCCTACTGTCAGGGGAAAACTCCAGCCTGGTGTTGGATCCGCGGGCGTGCATGTTTACAAAAAGGTCATCATCTCCGCCGGTGACGTGAAGAAAATTATTAAAGCCCTTCTGTTCCAGGAATAAAGATTTTCGATAGGCCAGGTTCCGGCCTACTCCCATATAAGGATTTTTCAGCCAACCAAAAGCAAAATATTGAATGGCCGTAATAAGGGTTTCAAACCGGATGAAAAGATTTAACAGGCCCCGTTCACGAACATAAGGCGAAAATCCCAGAACAAACTTGGTTCCGTTCAGAAAATGGCGGCTCATGCTGCTGATCCACTGATTGCCGGGCGGCCTGCAATCCGCATCTGTAAGCAGAATCCACTCATACGCCGCGGCCTTTATGCCAAGCGTTAGTCCGTACTTTTTTCCGTTCACGCGCTCAGGCGTCGTCTTCACGTCCACCATCTTCAACCTCGGTTCTTTCTTTGTCTCGGCAAGCAGATAATCAAACGTGCTGTCATTCGATCGATCGTTTACAACAACCACTTCAAATTCCGGGTAAACCTGCGATAATAATTGGGGGATGAGCTCTCTAAGATTTTCCACTTCATCATGTGCGCAAACCACCACCGATACCGGAATCTGTCCACCACCGTCCATATGAGCGTGCTTTCGGCGAAATGCAATCAAAAAAACAAAAAGATAAACCAGCTGAATACCAACGGCTATCAGGAAAAGGATCATTAAAATCTGCAACGGCTAATAAGTTTTGAACGGACAAAGATAGCTTTTGAGCGGGAGCAGGAAAGGATTTTTGAATGGGGAACGAATAAAATCCATGCAACGAGATTTTTTCAAGTGAATCGAAGGTGTCGATCCCTTTTTCATTCAGGGCCAATTAAGACCGCTATTCAATAATATAGAGAAAAAAACCGAAAAAAGCAACAAAATTGTGTGCGTACACGGGTATATTGTGTACGCTAACATTCACCAGTCTGCTGGTGCTATCGCCCGTGCGATGGCAGGCAGGCCCGTATCCGCAAAAAGCAATCAATCCGTACATGAATGCAAAAAATATACGAATAAAGGATATAGCCCAACTATCGGGAGTTTCAGTAGGTACCGTAGACCGCGTGCTTCACAGCCGCGGAAGGGTTTCGGAACAAGCCCTGAAAAAAGTCCTGACCGTGCTGGACCAGATCGATTACAAACCCAATGTCATCGCCAGAACCCTTGGTTCAAACAAAACGTACACCATCGCGGTACTGATCCCCGATCCGGCTCAAGATCCCTACTGGGCGTCAACCAAAGATGGAATAGACGAGGCGCAGACTGAATGGCTGCGATACGGCGTGAACGTCGTGCCCTATTTTTTCAATTTGTATGAAAAAAATTCCTTCAAAGAGGTGGCCGAAGCCATCACGGTAGATAATCCGGATGGCATCCTCATCGCCCCGATCTTTTACAATGAAACGCTACCCTACTTTAACCGCTTTCAGTCCATTGGAATTCCCTATGTGTTGTTTAATACCAACATTGAACACGTAAACGCACTCAGTTTTATCGGGCAGGACCTTTTCCAGAGCGGAAAAGTGGGTGGTGAATTAATGCATCTCGCGCTGAGGGGACACGAGGGCGTGTTGGCGGTGCTTCACATCAATGAAGACCTGGGGAACTCCATCCACCTGGCGGAAAAGGAACGGGGTTTCCGCCAATATTTTCTCGAGGGCGGCCACGACAACTTTGAGATCCGTACCCTCAACCTTTATAATCCCTCGGAAGTGAGCCTGGGGGAGCAGCTGAAAGAGCTACTGAAGGAATCGGACCTGAAAGGAATATTCGTCAGCACTTCAAAGGGCACTTATCAAACCGCGGTCTTTTTGGAACGATACCGGAAAACAGAAGTTAAACTTATCGGTTATGACATGCTCAAAGAAAATATCCGGTACATGCAAAAAGGGGTTATTAACTTTCTCATTCATCAGAACCCCAGCCGGCAGGCATACCTTGGCATTCACCACCTGGTGAGCCATCTGATCCTTAAGAAGCAAACGCCTCCAAGGGAATTACTTCCCCTGGAGATCATTTCACCACAGAATATCAATTCCTATTTGAATTCAGGAATGCATTGAGCATTTCGGGGGAAATCTCGCGGCATAGCCCTATTTTTGCGCCGCTTATGGATTTCAAACTTATGGCCCGCGATACCGGCTCGTCTGCCCGGGCCGGCATTCTTTCTACGGCGCACGGTGATATTGAAACGCCGATATTCATGCCTGTAGGAACGGGAGGTTCGGTGAAGGCAGTTCACCAAAGGGAGCTTGAGACGGATGTTAAAGCGCAGATCATCCTGAGCAACACCTACCACCTTTATCTGAGACCGGGCATTGATATCCTTCAAAAGGCTGGTGGGCTCCATAAATTCAACGGATGGAATAAGCCGATTTTGACAGACAGCGGCGGTTATCAGGTGCACTCTCTGGCGGAAAACAGGAAGATCCTGGAAGAAGGGGTGGCTTTCAGATCCCATATTAACGGCTCCGCCCACACCTTTACTCCCGAATCCGTTGTCGATTTTCAGCGGCTAATCGGCGCTGACATAATCATGGCTTTTGACGAGTGCACGTCCTATCCCTGCGACTATGGGTACGCGCGTACTTCAATGGACCTCACCCACAGGTGGTTAACCCGGTGTGTGGGCCGAATGAACGACTCCGCTCCTGTATATGGTTATGAGCAGGCGTTGTTTCCCATCGTCCAGGGAAGTGTCTATAAGGATCTGCGTGAAAAATCGGCGGAGTTTATCGCTGGCCAGAACCAGCCGGGCAACGCTATTGGCGGACTGTCTGTTGGGGAACCCCACGAAGAAATGTACGCCATGACCTCCCTGGTATGCGCCATCCTCCCCCCGGAGAAGCCGCGGTATCTGATGGGGGTGGGTACACCGGAAAATATACTTGAATGTATTGCCCTGGGGGTGGACATGTTTGATTGTGTAATGCCCACGCGGAACGCCCGCAACGGAATGCTGTTTACGACAAGGGGAATTATCAACATACGGAACGAAAAATGGAAAGACGACCTTTCTCCCTTGGATGAAGCCCTCGGCGGATACGCTTCGACCTTTTATTCAAAGGCTTATCTTCGCCATCTGGTGATCAACAAAGAGATATTAGGCGCGCAAATTGCTACCCTTCAGAACCTGACCTTCTATCTTTGGCTGGTCCGGGAAGCGAGAAACAGGATCATCGAGGGCACCTTCGCCGATTGGAAGAACAAAATGGTAAAAGTGATTGCACAACGATTATAACCGTCACACAGACGCGTCTGGGTGGACCGTCGACTGTGGCCGTGGACTGATAAATGAAGATTCTTGATAAATATATTCTCAAATCCCTGCTGAGCACTTTCTTTTTTGTGGTGCTGATCCTGCTGGCCGTCATTACCGTGATCGACCTCACTGAAAAGATGGACAAGTTTGCAAAAGCCGGCGTTACCAGTGGTCAGATCGCAGAATATTACCTGGACTACATTTCCTGGATCGGCAGCTTCATTACGCCGATAACCATGTTCATTGCGACGGTATATGTATGCGCAAAAATGGCGGGCCACACTGAAGTGATTGCCGCCCTGAGCAGCGGTATGAGTTTTAAAAGGTTCCTCCTGCCTTTCATGGTGGGAGCAATCATCATCGGCGCCATCAGCTTCTTTCTAAACGGCTGGATCATTCCGGATTCAAACAAGGACAGACTGGAATTTGAAGTGCAGTATATAAAGAACAAATATTACTTCGACAAAAGGAACATTCACATACAGGTCGCCCCCGATATCTACCTCTATCTCCAGAGCTACAACAACAACACGAATACTGGCTATCATTTTTCCATCGAGCGGTTCAGTGACAACAAGCTTATTGAAAAACTGACGGCCAACCGCATCGAATGGGATACGACAAAGCAAAAGTGGACGCTGCGCGACTATAAGATGCGAAAAATCGACCGGGTGTTCGAGACCACATCGCATCCCGAGAGGAATCCTGGCTTTGAGAACACAAGAACAATTTTGGATAAAGACAGTCTGATCAGGGGCACAAGCCTGGATACGGCCCTTGTGATCCATCCCAAGGAATTTGAAAGCGACTACCGAAAATATGACGGCATGACATTAAAGGAATTAAATTCCTATATCCGCACGTTAAAGGCGAGGGGATCCACGGGAGTGGAAGTCTATGAGGTCGAGAAATACACGCGTTACTCCGCGCCTTTTACCATTTTGATCCTGGTGTTCATGGGGGTGATCGTGTCCTCGCGCAAAAGCAGGGGTGGAACCGGCTTGCAGATAGCGCTGGGGTTTTTGCTTTCATTTATTTTTATCCTGTTCTTCACTTTATTCCGCACTTTTGCCGAAGCGGGCTCGACACCCCCGCAGTTATCTGTATGGATACCCAACATTGTCTTTGCGCTGATCTCCCTTGGCATGTATAAATACGTTCCGCGGTAATGGCCTTATCGACCGATTACCTGAAACTTCACTTCATAGTTTTCCTTTGGGGATTCTCCGCCATTCTCGGCAAACTGGTTTCAATTCCCGCAGTGGAAATGGTTTGGTACCGGTCGATCCTGGCCGCGGCCGGTATGGGGGCCGTGATCTATTTTACGAAAGGAACGTTTAAAGTTTCGCGGACCGATATGATGAAGCTGTTTGCCATAGGCTGCATCGTCTCCCTTCACTGGATCGCCTTCTTCGGCTCCGCGCGTGTATCCAATGTATCGGTAAGCCTCGTAGGATTTGCCACCAATTCACTCTGGGCGGCCCTGCTCGAACCATGGTTCAACAAAAGCCGGATAAAAAAATATGAACTGTTGCTCGGCCTGATCGTCATTGCCGGCCTTTACATTATTTTTTCCTTTGATTTTGAATACAGGCTCGGACTGATGCTCGGCATACTGGCCGGTCTGACGTCAGCTCTATTTTCCGTTTTTAACTCAAGGATGGTCAAGCGCATTTCCGCCCGCAGCATCACCTTTTACGAAATGATCGGTGTTTTCCTGGCGACAGGATTGTTTTTGCCCCTGTTTCAACTTTCGGGCGCCGACATCCGGTGGCCTGCCTTACCTTCGGGCATGGATTTCCTGTACATCGCCATTTTAGCGGGAGTTTGTTCCGTTTATGCGTATACAGTAGCCGTCGAGTTGATGAAGCGGGTTTCCGTTTTCATGATCCAGCTGACGCTCAATCTTGAGCCGGTTTACGGAATCATAATGGCCGTCATTATTTTCGGACAACAGGAAAAAATGAACCTGAACTTCTATGTCGGCACGCTGGTCATCCTGAGTGCCGTCATCACTTATCCCATGGTGAAGAGGCGCTTCGACCGCACTGTGCTCATCGATTAATCCAGGTACGCGGACCAATACACCATGCCTTCAAACTCCTTTTTCAAATCAACTTCCTGATCAAAGATCCCGTACACGGAAGATCCTGAACCGCTCATGCTGACATAGGTTGCACCGAACGCATATAACTTCTGATAGAGGGCTTCAATGATCGGAAACTTCCCGAACAGCCCTTCCTGAAAGTCGTTTTTCAACAATTGCTTCCAATCCCGGATGTGGCGGGTCTCAAGGACCTGTCTCAGATCTGTGGCAGGCGTTCGAGGTGTAATTCCCGCATAGGCCTCGGCGGTGGATATATGGACTTCCGGTTTTACGATCACCAGAAATTTATCCTTCAAAGAAATTGACACAGGAGAGAGGACATCACCTCGCCCGGTCCCGATCATCGGTTTATCCTGAAGAAAGAACGGACAGTCACTCCCCAACTGCGCCGCGTGCTGATTCATTTGCCCGGCAGAGATGGAGAGGCTAAACAGTTGATTTAATATGCGCAACGTCCAGGCCCCATCGGAAGACCCACCGCCCAACCCTGCCCCCATGGGAATGGTCTTGAGCAAGTGGATGGCCACGGATCTCAGGTCATATTCATTTTTGAAAACCTGATATGCGCGTACACAAAGATTATCCGCCGCGGTGCCGGGTACGGGCTCGCCTGACAGGGAAAAAGCAAAATCTTTTGCCGGAAGAATTTCCAGCACATCATTCCATGGCACCGGGTAAAAGCATGTGATAATATCGTGATAGCCGTCGGCCCTTTTTCCGGTGATGTTTAATCCCAGGTTTATTTTACAAGGCGGAAAAGCAACCATAAGGGCTATTGGCTTTGGGCTGCTGGCTATTGGAATACAATAGGCAGGCCCAGTATGCATTCATTTGGTGAGTCTGTCGATCAGATCCTGTGTAATTCCAGTTGAGGAGAAGCCGCCGTCGTGCATCAGGTTCTGCATGGTGACCATCCTGGTAAAATCCGAAAACATCACTGCGATAAATGCTGCACAATCATCGGCAGTCGCGTTTCCCAGGGGGGACATCATCTGTGCATAATCGTAGAAGGCATCGAAACCGGAAATGCCAACACCGGCGGTGGTTTTAGTGGGGGATTGGGAAATGGTGTTGACACGAACTTTCTTCAGTTTGGCAAAACGGTAGCCATAGCTGCGGGCAATGGATTCAAGCACCGCCTTGGCCTGGGCCATATCGGAATAGTCGGGGAACACCCGCTGTGCTGCAATATAACTGAGGGCCAGGATTGAACCGTATTCATTCATGGCATCGGTCTTCTCCGCTGTTTGAAGTACTTTGTGAAAGGAGACACCGGAAATATCGAGGGTTTTCAAAAACCATTCATAGTTGAGGTCGCCGTAGTCCTTGTCTTTTCTGACATTGGGGCTCATTCCGATGGAGTGCAGCACGAAGTCAAGTTTACCTCCCAGCAGCTCCATTGATCTTGTAAAAAGTGTGTTGAGGTCTTGTTCAGACGTAGCGTCGGCGGGAATTATTTCCGCATTGCAGCTTTTGGCCAGTTCGTTGATCTTGCCCATCCGCATCGCTATTGGGGCGTTGGTCAGGGTGAAGATTCCACCTTCTTCTTTTACTTTCAGGGCCGTTTTCCAGGCTATCGAGTTTTCATCCAGGGCCCCGGAAATTATTCCCCGCTTTCCTTTTAATAGGCTGTATCCCATCTTTGTGGCTTTTCAATTTGTGCCGCAATATTACAAATAGTCAGGTAAGTGGAAAATTCCATAAAGAAAATCCCCCCGTATTGTATAAAAAGATGATTGAATTGTTTAAATTTCTCTCCCCTAAACCCCTTATTCGTATGGAAGATCATGCTGAATTCATTGCCAACTGGGATCGCTACATGTCCTTGGGCGCCTATACCTGCGTAGGCATTGCCATTTTGATACTGCTGTACCATGAATACCGGATCCTGATGATCAAGGATTACAAGGAAAAATATGATTACGTGAATCTCAACGAGATCCGGTTCTTCTGGTACGCTGTGATCGCCTTGATAACGGGTGCGGCATTCTACGCCAATTCCATCGGAACCAAAATGATCTTCCATGATGTCACCATTTGGTTTTACGTTCGCATTTTCATGACGGCCAGCTTTGCCGTGATAGCGTATTTTATTTTCTACAGTCTTGTCCGCATTTATTATCCTCGGTTCGTTGAAAGACGGCTGAATAAATTGCGCCACAAGCCGCGTATTTCCCCTGCCGGCAATATGATGCGAAAGCTGAGGGAAAACGAAGAAGAGGCGCACCTTGAACCGGACTTGTTCAAGGAGCAACAGGAGATCCATTCTGTTGATTATGATGTCTGGCTTGATGAGCAGACGGGTTATAAAAAAGTAGAAAAATACCACGCATACCAACATGCAATTGAATGTCCCGAATGTGGGTTTGTGACCTTCCGCCTTCTCAAGGAAGAGATTGAAGAGCAACCTACCGATGACTCACCGGGGCTACTGGTTAAACATTACCGCTGTAGTTATTGCAATCACCGCGAGGCGCGAGAATCCGTGATCGCCAAACTTTCCGAAAACGTAGTTTAACCCATCGTTCGCGTACTCGTTTCCAAAAGACTCCTATGAAGTAAAAGGCGTTTACCCGCCTGCGCTTTGATGGTGGAGCCCTCTGGTAATGCCTGTAAAAAAATTATCTGCCGATACCTGCGGGGTTGACTATTATTTTCCAACTTGCTTTTCATGTGTGGATAGTGCATGTTTAAGGACACAGAAAGGTTTCAATGGAGAATAGAGATAAAAAGCCAATAGGGATTTTTGACAGCGGGATCGGCGGACTGACGGTGGCGCATTCAATAAAGACCTTACTGCCTGACGAAGACCTTATTTATTTCGGAGATACCGCCCATTTGCCTTATGGTGATAAATCGGAAGCCGCCATCCAGGTGTATTCGATTAAAATTGCGGACATACTTTTGAAAAAGGGGTGCAAGGTAATTGTGATCGCCTGTAACTCCGCAAGCTCAGCTTCTTACGAATTGTTAAAGGAGTATGTGCGCACGGACACGCACGTTATTAATGTCATCGACCCGATGGTTGAATTAGTCACACGCGATTTTAAAAGACAAGAAATCGGATTAATCGGAACGAAGCGGACTGTGCAATCCGGAGTCTATGCCCGCAAAATTCTGGAAGCGAACAGGGATATCACATTACACTCCCTCGCCACCCCCCTGCTTGCGCCGATGATAGAAGAAGGGTTCTTCAACAACCAGATCAGCCACGAGATCATTGCGCAATACCTATCCGACCCGTTGTTGCGCAACATTGAAGCCCTGATCCTGGCCTGTACCCATTATCCGCTGATCAAGAAAGAGATCAATGATTTTTACGGTGGCCGGATGACCATTCTTGACTCCTCGGAAATAATAGCCCAGGCACTGGAAAAATACCTGAGATCAGAAGGGCTCTTAAATACTTCGCATCAGGCGGAACATCATTTTTTAGTCTCCGATTTTACCGAATCATTTGAATCTTCCGCACGTATGTTTTTTCACGAATCTGTCAAACTTGAAAAGCATTCGCTGTGGAATTGACAGGGAATTACACCAATGGAGGCGGACTCAGCATAGTAAATTGCAATTGCTGCCGCTACACGAATAAATTTTAGCATCTTAGGTAGAAATTCAAAGGCTTGACAACTTTCATTTTCCTTTTGCCTTTTTTACTGTTTTATGCCGTTCTGGCCATTTACGCGGAGCGGAAAATATCGGCATTTATACAGGACCGCCTTGGGCCTATGGAAGTGGGGTATTATGGTACAGGCCAAACAGTTGCGGATCTGCTTAAACTCCTTCAAAAAGAGGATATCATTCCCGCAAAGGCACAGGCGGGTTTATTCAAAATTGCACCCCTTGTAATATTTGTATCGGTATTTGCAGGTTTTTCTGTTTTACCGCTCAGCCCCTCATGGACCGGAGCGCCATTATCTTCGGGTCTTTTCTTTCTGCTGGCCATCATTTCGCTGGATGTGATCGGGATCATTCTGGCAGGCTGGAGCTCGAACAATAAATACAGTGTTTTAGGTACGATGCGTTCGGCGGCCCAGCTTATTTCCTATGAAGTACCCCTCGGTTTATCCGTGGTCAGCGTTTGCATCTTTACCCAGACACTCAACCTTCAGGAAATCTCATATCAGCAGGGTATTTTATCACCCATACCGCAGTATCTGTTCGATATGCCGTCGCTGAATATTTCCCTTGAGAAAACGGGGGGGGTCCTCGCCTGGAATATCTTCAGAATGCCCCTGCTTTTCTTTACATGGGTAATATTTTTCATCGCTTCACTTGCAGAATGCAACCGCGCTCCTTTCGATCTGCCGGAAGCGGAGTCGGAAATCATTGCTGGCTTTCACACCGAATACTCCGGTTTCCGGTTTGCAGTCATCATGCTCGGCGAATATGCGATGATGTTGCTAGTGAGTGTATTGGGAGTAGTTTTGTTTTTTGGAAGCTGGAACACACCGTTGCCCAACATAGGTTCTCTGCAACTTGCTTCCTGGACAACGGGACGGCCAGACACCATGACCTCCACGTGCTGGGGCATCTTCTGGTTAATGAGCAAGTCGTTGTTTTTTGTAGCTGTACAGATGTGGATTCGCTGGACTTATCCGCGCCTCAGGGTAGATCAATTAATGACAGTAAGCTGGAAGTACCTGACTCCGATTGCTTTGGTATTGATAGTAGTCTTTGCGTTCTGGAAAATCATATTTATCTAAACCCGTGAGATTAACTGGCTTATATATTGTGCTGATCTTGCTTTGTCCGGTTGTCGCATTGACACAGGCAACGATTGACAGCCTTGAAACCGCATTGAGCCTGAATCCGCCCGACTCTAGCAGGATTTCTCTGATGATCAGCCTGTCGCGGGAATATCAATATACGAACATCAATAAAAGCAGGGAGCTGGCCGAGAATGCGCTCAAGATCGCTGAGAAGAAGAATTTAAAAAAACAAAAAATCAAAGCATACCAGAACATCGGGGCTCTGTATGCCATCAGTGGCGACTACAGCTCGGCCTTGCGCTACGACAATCTCGCCTTACAAAACAGTCTGGAAGCCCGCGACAGTGCCAACCTCAGTGTCGATTATAATAATGTTGCCACTGATTATTATGATCTTGGGGAGTATGATGAAGCTTATTTTTATTTCACCGAGTCATTCAGGGTTGCAAAGTCTATCGAGGATTCACTCAGAATGGCTATCGCCTTTCACAACGTCGGAAGGGTGTTTAAGGAACTTGGTCAATATGAACGCGCACTGGAGCACCTGAACCTTTCGCTGAAGATGAGCCATAACATCAACGACATTGAGGGAGTTCCCTATTCCCTCGATGAGATCGGTGATGTCATGCTGCGCAAAGGTGAATATGACTCCGCCATGAAGACCCTGCTGCGGTCAGTGAAACTTACCCGTCAGCAAGACCTTCACGTCCTGGAACCTAGAACGTTGATCAAACTGGCCACGGTGAACCTGTATTCCAAAAATTACGAAAACGCGTTGGCATATTACGACACAACCTACGGGCTGCACGAGAGAACAGGAAATGAGTTCGGCATTGCCGAAGTTGAATTGGGACGAGGGCTCGTGTTCCTGGAACAGCGCAAGTATGACCAGGCCATGCGGTACATTAACCGCAGTTTGTTGCTGGCGAACCAATCCAACGCGCGTATCCTGGAGATCCGCGGGTATCAGACGATGTCGAACCTTTATGAATTGATGAAGGATTACAAAAATTCCCTGGCGTATTTCAAGCAATTCAAGCAGCTGGAAGACAGTCTTTTCAGTCAGGATATGCAGGAAAAACTTCTCAGGGATCAGATCCGCTTTGAAACCGAAGACAAAGATACAGAGATTGCCGCGTTGAATGAGGAGCGCAACCTGAAGGATGACCAGATCAAAAAGCAGGAATTTATCCGAAACATCCTCGTCGTGGTAATGGCCCTGAGCGTGATCCTGCTGGCCACTGTTTACCGCAGCGGTCAACGCAGAAGACAGATCAATACCCTTCTGCTGAGGCATCAACAGGAAATGGAGACCAGAAGCGAAGAACTCGAACGGCTGAATCAGGTGAAAGATAAATTCTTCTCCATCATCTCCCATGACCTTCGCTCGCCGATCAATGCACTTGCCGGATTGCTTGATCTACTCGATAAAGGCGCGGTAAGACCTGAAGAACTCTCCCGCCACATTCACGAGCTGAAATCACGCTTCAACCATACTCGTACGTTGCTTAATAACCTCCTTGACTGGACATTGTTGCAAATGGATAAACTGAATCTGCAGGCAACCCGGATCGACATCCACAAACTTGTGGATGAAAACATTCAGCTGCTCGGGTCTGTGCCCAACAAGCGCATTAAGCTGCACAATGAGCTGCCTGAGGATACCATCGGTTTCGCTGACTCTAACACGGTCAACCTCGTTATCAGGAACCTGATGACGAATGCCATTAAATTTACGAACGACGGTGGGGACGTGGTGATGGGCGCGGAAGACCGGGATGATGAATGGCTGATCACCGTGCAGGATAACGGCGTGGGCATACACGACGAAGTACTGAAAATGCTTTTTGACAAAACAGCGCCATACACCACCCGCGGAACGGCAAATGAAAAGGGTACCGGTCTGGGACTGATCCTTTGCAAGGAGTTCGTGGAGAAGAACGGCGGCAAGATTTTTGTCGAAAGTAAAGTCGGCGTGGGCAGCAAATTCTCTTTTACCATACCCAAGCCGGAATAATCTCCTTGATTTAACTTCTTTTGACCGCTTTTTCTTTCTTATTTTTGCCTGATTGTGGCATGAAAGAAAATAAAAGGTCGTATTTCAATAATCTGCTTACATCCTTCCGCTCACTGAAGCAGGGATTGATGATCACTTTGGGCCATCTCCGGAGATCGACGAAAAAACGCACCATCGTACCCATCACCGACCCTCAATACTTTGCCCACACGGAAGGTATTTCCACCATACAGTATCCCCACGAAATGATTCCGGTCCCCGACAACGGGAGATATCGTTTGCATAATGAAATTGATGATTGTATTGTATGCGACAAATGCGCGAAGATCTGTCCTGTTGATTGTATAGAAATTGAGCCCGTCAGGGCTGTCGAAGAATTCGGAAGAACTTCCGATGGCACACCAAAGCGCATTTATGCTGCCCGCTTCGATATTGACATGGCAAAGTGTTGTTTCTGCGGACTGTGCACAACGGTTTGCCCCACGGAATGCCTTACCATGACGAAGGTCTTTGACTTCAGCGTTGCTGAAATTCACGACCATATCTATGCCTTTGCTGAAATGTCGGAGGAAGAGATCAAAGAAAAGCGAAATGTTTTTGAAGCACACCAGAATAGCAAACCACCACCTGCGCCACCGGCTTCACCTTCAGCAGAAAACAAACCCACTACTGAAGCGCCTAAACCGGGTGTTGCGAAACCGGTTTTCCGTCCGAAAATAAAACCCCCCGGATCTACTCCTCCCACTACATGAATCTGACAGAGATCTTCTTCTACTTTTTCATTTTGCTGGCGGCAATATCAGCGGGTGCGATTGTGTTCTCAGGAGATGTATTTAAGAGCGCTCTGCTGCTCCTCACCTGCTTGCTTTCAATTGCAGCGCTTTATGTTTTGTCGTTCGCCGAATTCATCGCAGTAACCCAGATCCTTATCTATGCGGGTGGCATTCTGGTGATCATTATATTTGGTATCATGCTGACGACAAAAATTTCCGGACAAGCGCTCACCGTCCAGAACACGAACATTTTCAGCGGCGGAATAGCGGGCATCGGTTTGCTGACCTTATTGGTGCGATATCTCCCCGATATTCCACCTGCTGAAAGCAAAGGATTGCAACCTCAGGATATCAGCGTGATCGGTTTGAAGATATTCAGTCTTTACTCCCTCCCATTTGAGATCGCCGGACTATTACTTCTGGTGGCATTGGTGGGGGCAGCGGTCATTACTTCGCATTTAAAATCAAAAGTATAGTGGTACCCTTCCATTATTTATTGTATCTGGCCTCCTTCCTTTTTTGCACGGGTCTGGTTATCGTCATTATTAAGCGCAATGCCATCATGGTTTTACTGGGTATTGAACTAATGCTCAATGCTTCCAACCTCAACCTGGTCGCCTTCAACCAAGGACATCCCGAAGAACTCCACGGGCACATCTTTGCCTTGTTTGTGATCATCGTGGCCGTATGCGAAGCTGCTGTTGGCCTGGCCATTGTTGTTCGCGTGTATCGGTATTTCCACTCGTCGGTGCCGGATGAAATCGCTGAACTAAAGGGATAAGCCGTGGCTGACTTTCAACACCTCGCCGCCTTTCTCAGCCTCCTTGCGCCACTGGCATCTTTCCTGACCATATGCGT
>JBBEBN010000189.1:0-4173 GCA_040882305.1 Cyclobacteriaceae bacterium | reverse complement strand
CCATTGTTTCCCTCGCCTGGATGCTTCTCGCCTTTGCAAGCGCTGCCCTTGTCTCCTACGCATCCTGGAACCAGGGGCGAGTCCTGATAGAGGTGAACTGGTTTATCGTCGGGAACCATGCGTTCACAGCGGACCTGGCCATATCCAACCGCAGCATGCTGATGCTTCTGGCGGTTTCCTTCATTTCGCTTCTGGTACACCTTTATTCCGTCGGCTACATGGCGGGAGATGACGACTGGAAAAGATATTTTGCCCTGCTGGGATTTTTTACATTTTCCATGCAGGGAATCGTTTTAAGCGACAACCTTCTGTTGCTGTTTATCTTCTGGGAACTCGTTGGGTTTTCTTCCTATATGCTGATCGGACACTGGACTAAAAAACCGGAGGCTGGCGCTGCGGCGACGAAAGCCTTTGTAATGAACCGGATCGGTGACGCAGGTTTCCTTGTTGGTTTGATGATCCTCTGGACCAGCCATGAAACCTTCAGCCTCACAGAGATGCTCCTTTCACCCACGCCTTCCAGGTGGCAAACAGCTGCAGGGTTGTGTATTTTCTGCGGCATCATTGGAAAGTCAGCGCAGTTTCCGTTGTTCACCTGGCTTCCCGACGCCATGGAGGGGCCGACACCGGTTTCAGCTTTGATCCATGCCGCAACGATGGTGGCCGCAGGCGTGTACCTGCTCGTAAGGGTTTTTAACCTCTTCACAGAAGATGCTTTGCTGGTGGTGGCCTTGACGGGAATGATCACTACGCTCCTTGGCGCGCTTGCCGCCCTGTCGCAATATGATATAAAAAAGATCCTTGCCTACTCCACCATGTCACAACTCGGTTTGATGATCCTCGCCCTGGGCATGGGTGTCGTGGATGGAGCGCTGCTTCACCTGTTGACTCATGCATTCTTTAAGGCCTGTCTCTTTCTTTCCGCAGGGATGGTCATTCATTCACTTCATAAGGCGCAGTCTTCTCATCTGCCCTTTGATGTGCAGGATGTCCGGAACATGGGTGGACTGAGAAAGAAAATGCCTGTTGCGTTCGGAGCATTTTTATTCAGCGGGGCCTCGCTGGCAGGAATTCCCTTCTTTTCAGGTTTCCTATCCAAAGAAGCCATCATCACTGCAATTTTCGAGCACACAAACGCTCTTTCCTGGCTGATGCTCGCAGTGGTCATCAGCGTTTCTTTTTTGACAGTTCTCTATACATTCCGCATGATCTGGTTTGTTTTTATGGGAGAGGAAAGGATGGTCAACCCTCTGGTCGTTGAAGAGCCGAACTGGCTCATGCGCATACCGGTGATGACGCTTGCGCTTTGCTCACTCTGGCTGATCGTTTCCCTGAATCCCTTTGATTTTAAAGGCTGGATGTTGCACGACGGACAGGTGTCTCCAGCCTGGCTGGGAACAACAGTATTTTCAATCGTGTGGGTAATTGTCGCACTCATGCTTAGCTGGTATATCTTCAGAATGGGCAGCTTCAGGACAAACACTGTTTTCAAAAATGGTTTTTACGTCGACAACGCCTATGAAATTGCCGTCGCAAAAACTATTTACGCATCAGATCGCGCAGTGACCTATATTGAACAAAAGTGGATTGACAAAGGGATTCACGGCCTTGTTTACCTGCACGTAATTTTTGCCCACGTCATTTCCTGGATCGACAGCGTTTTCATTGACGGCATCGTAAATGGCATCGCCCGTCTGACAGGTTTCGCGGGAAAAATAACACGATCATTTCAGGGTGGGAATATCCAGCTTTATGTTTTCTGGGCCGTATTCGCAATCATTATTTTTATAATTTGGACACTGAATTAAAAGGAAAATCACCGAGCGTGGCTTATTAACAGAAGATGCAGCAATATTTAGTTTCCCTACTCATTTTCATACCCCTCACTGCAGCGCTGATCACCCTATTTATTCCCTCCTACTTTGAAAAATCTTTCCGGTGGGTTTCAGTGACAGCAGGCCTTGTTCAGTTGCTCGTGCTTGTGCAACTGATCCTTTCCTGGGAACCTTCTGTTTCGTTACAATTTGTCGAGCAAAAGCCATGGATGACACTGGACCTGGGCAGCTGGGGGACATTGAAAGCCGAATACTTTGTAGGTATTGATGGTCTGAATTTCATTTTCATCTGCCTCACGGTATGCGTGATGCTCATTGCAGTGGTGTCTTCCTGGCGCATTGCTAAAAATGTAAAGGGTTATTTTGCACTATTGCTGATCCTGAACGCTGCCATCGTGGGCACCTTTACCTCCCTTGATTTTCTTCTTTTTTATCTGTTCTTCGAATTCATGTTGCTCCCGATGTTCTTTCTTATCGGCATGTGGGGCGGGCCGAGAAGGGAGTATGCCTCAATCAAGTTTTTCCTTTATACGTTACTGGGCTCCATCCTGATCCTGATCGTCATGATCGGATTATACCTTTCCGTACAGGAACCGGGCCAGCAGGAAAGTGTTGTTCACACCTTCAACCTTCTGCACATGACCCATCCGGAAAACTTCATACAGGATTCTATTTTTGATCCTGGCAGTCCCTGGATGATCGGTGCCATGAATGCCAGGGAATGGGGGTTTCTTCTTTTGTTCATTGGTTTCGCCATCAAGTTGCCGATGGTGCCGCTGCACACGTGGCTTCCCGACGCTCACGTGGAAGCCCCCACGCCTGTGTCGGTGGTGCTGGCCGCCTTGTTGCTGAAGATCGGGGGATATGGCCTGCTGCGAATAGCCTTCCCGGTATTTCCCGAAGCAGCGTTGAGCTTTGCCTGGCTCGTAGGCCTGCTCGGCGTCATATCGATTATCTACGGCGCCCTCAATGCCATGGCAAGTAAAGACCTAAAACGCTTAATCGCCTATTCATCCGTTTCACATATGGGCTTTGTTCTCCTTGGACTTGCTTCCTTAACAACGGAAGGAGTAACAGGATCGATTTATCAGATGTTCAGCCACGGTATCATTTCCGCTCTATTGTTTTTGATAGCGGGGGTTTTATCCGATCGCACCCATGACCGTATGATCGATAATTATTCCGGCCTTGCCACGAAAATGCCCGCCTACTTCACCATTGTATTGATCGGGTTCTTTGCCTCTATGGGGCTTCCGGGATTTTCGGGCTTCATCGCGGAGATCATGGTATTTCTGGGGGCATTTAAATCCAATTCCGTTAATGGGTTGATCCATGAAAGTTTTGCCATCGTCAGCACATCAGGGCTCATACTGGGGGCAGGATACTACCTGTGGACCATCCAGCGCATGTTCTTTGGAAGCTTCCACGTGAAAGGCGAAGCAAAACCGGAGCAGTTAACGCCACTGACCACACAGGAATTTATCGTGCTAGTCCCTTTATGTATGGCAGCATTCCTCTTTGGTATTTTTCCGCAATGGGTTTTGAATTCCGTGAATCCATTTACAGAACAATTTGTCGATGTTATTTTGGATACAGGAAAACGATTAACGTCTAATCTCTGAAATTTGTGCAGAGTTTGAATCAACAATTAGCCGGCATCACCGAGAGCTTTGCATTTATCCTTCCGGAGCTTATTCTTTCGGGTGGCATCCTTATCATTTTGCTGGTTGGGTTGTTCAACAATCAAAAAAATCATCTCTTCAACGCCATCACTTTGCTGACGGTCCTTGCCTCTTCCTTTTTTATAATGGTTGACGGGTTTCAGTCCAACCTCATGTTATTCAATGGCATGTTGCAACGCGAAGGCCTGGGTGAGTTTCTCATGGTGCTTGTCGATGTCAGTGTTTTGCTCACCTGTCTGATGTCTGTCAACAATCCGGAGCGGCGACATCTTTCGGAATATTATGCCCTGATCCTTTGCGTGGCGCTTGGAGGTCATCTCCTGCTGATGACGACCCATTTTTTGATGGCCTTCCTGTCACTGGAGCTGATCTCTATCAGCTCGTACATACTGGCGGGCTATACATTTAACAAACCCGGGAGCGAGGGAAGCCTGAAATATTTCCTCTTTGGGTCCATTGCGTCCGCTGTCATGCTCTACGGCTTTTCAATACTTTATGGCATAACCGGAACGCTGGATTTTTCGACTTCTGTTTTCTTCACGGGGTTAATCGACAATCCGTCACCCCTTTTGTTGATATCCGGTTTGCTGGGCATTTCAGGCTTTTTGTTTAAGATGGCCGCGGCCCCCATGCACCCGTGGGCTCCCGATGTTTAT
>JBBEBN010000188.1:0-5701 GCA_040882305.1 Cyclobacteriaceae bacterium | reverse complement strand
TCCGGATCCACCTTCTCCTTTTCCGACTTTAGATATCGCTGAAATCTTTCGAAACCTCCTTCGGGCATGGGGTAAAGACTGCTTTCATCATAGACGAAAGTTTGTCCCTTCACCGTGCGCGACTGTCCGCTAACCAGCCTGCCCTGATTGAAGTATTCTTCAAAGTACAATTGCCCATTCGGATGGCGCCCATACCAGTACCCTTCTTTTTTACCGTGCCTGTACTCCCCTTCAACAGCCACAACGCCATTGGAATATCGCTGTATCTCCCTGCCATTACCGTCCACCACGAGTCGGTTCCCAAGACTGTCCCACAGGCTGTGAATGAATTGGCCGTTGTTATGAAAAATTTCCGCCGCAAGTCTTCCATTGCCATGAAACACCTGCCATTTCCCGAATTTCCTATCGTCGAGATATCGGCCTGCTTCTGTATAGGTTTCGTGATCGGAATAGAACAGAAAAACGCCATCGCGTTTATTTCTTCTGTATGTCCCCTTCATCCTGATGTCGCCGCTCGCGTAGTAATCCCGGACAAGGCCATCCCAACGTCCCGATGAATCCCGGTAGCCGACCCGGTAATAAACTCCAGGTGGCTCCGCTATTTCGGTCCAGTTGCTGTCGTACAGCACTTTTATCATTCCCGACGCAATCAAGGTGTCGGGTGCCTCTGATTCCATTTTGATTCGCGACCACAGGCCGTAGTCGAGGTTAAGGTACTGCTGCATAACCTGATGCAGTTGCTCGACGCTGTCGAGGTACGTATATGTCTCCCGTTGGACAACCATTTTTTTGAAAAGGTTCTCCTGCTTTCGGAGGCTGATGTATTTTCTCAGCTTGAAAGTATCCAATGAAAGTCCTACCGGCAGATTTTTCTGCTCGTTAAGTCGCGTCAGGATATCATCCCAGTGGTGATAATTTCTGATGAAGGTCCGCATATCGTCGTCGGTAAGTTTTTCCTTTAACAAATGTTTTGTTGTGTCTTCAGCGGCGACGACCTGTTTGAAAAATTTGAAATAACGCACCTGGTTGCGGGGCATTAAAAAATAAAGTATCAGCAGGAGCCCGATCATGAGGTACTCGATCCGTACTTTTCCAATGGTTGTGCGGCGCCTTGAGGTGAAAGAAAAAAAACCGATAATGATTCCTGCGATCACTCCTCCGAACTGGGCAGCGTAATCCACGTAGGCCGTCTCCGGCATCAGGAGGTTGATGGCGGCAAATGCGCTAAAGTAGCTCAGAAGAATCGCCATTGCCTTTCCGCTTCTTCCCGGAAAAAATATATGGTAAACGAGTGAAAATCCGAGCAAGCCGGAGATTGCTCCTGAACTGCCAACGCCAATCGTGAAAAGGTTCCAGTACAGGCCGCTGAAAGCGGAAACGACGGCGGAAACAAAATAAACAAATCCAAATTTTTTCGTTCCAACTCTTCCTTCCATCGCGGTTCCGAGATAAGCAAGCACAAACATGTTTGTAGCGAGGTGCAGGATGCTGCCGTGCAAGAACATGTGGGTAAAGATGCGATACCACTCCCGGTCCAACGTCAACGGATTGAATTGTGCTCCAATTCGCAGAAGTGTTAACGTCCACTGGGGGCCGCCGACGGTTCCTGCTTTAATGAAGGAAAAGATGAACACGGCAAGGTTGATAACGATCACCGAGAGGGTAAAGGGGATATCCTTCAGGAAGGTAAATGGTGGACGGGACTGGGGCATTTAGTAAAAATAGTGATTGTTCTGGATAGTTTGGAAGGCTGGGGTGGGGGTGCTGCGCAACAACAGATACCTCCCATCCTGAGTGCCGGATGTGCGCAGGCGCGCGCGAACGAAGGACCCCCTTGAGGCCCTGCGCACCATCAGGTACGCAGGCCTCTACGTGTGCGGTTCACAACGGGTGGTCTCGGCAACTATTTATACACCCCCACCACCATCTCAAAATCATCCACCTCCGGCACCACGCATTCAACCCACCCGTTGCTTTCCTTGAATTCCAACTTCTTCCCTGACCGCATGAGCATCATCTCCTTCAGCGCCCTCTGTGGCTTAAACCGGACGGCGATGTTGTGAACGGGTATGGGCTCGAGGTGGGAACCGCCGACCTGGCCGGAGTGGTTGATCATGCCGATCCATTCAAATGCATCGTTGCGATTCAACATGTGCGACACCTCAATCAAAGGCGACGCATCGGTGACAAGCGTACTTTCAACTTTAAGGATATTCCGAAGCGCGCCCACAAAAAGTGCGCGGTGCATGTAGTTTCCCTTGAAATGATATTGTGAACCCAACTGCCACGGAATAAAAACAGATCTGCCTCTGCCAAACGTATTCGTTATGACACCGGGGACATCAGTGATCTCCTCTTCTGTAAAGTAACATTTCTCCGGAGGTCCGAACATGGTCTCAGGAACGAGGCTTAGCAAACCTGCGGGGGAATTACCGCGAAGTTTGCAAATGAGAAAATCGGAATACATCATCATGATGGAGAAATCCCGGAATTCCTTTTCACCGAACGCAGCCTTGTCCTCCTGAGATACTTTGAGGTAAGTGGATTTCGCGCGTTCAAAATTTTGATAGTGAGACATGACACCCAGCGCCTCGAGGCGGATACTGTTCATCGGCTTCCCGGATCCATCTCTCGTGGAGGTTGCTCCTGTCGCCAGGATCCTTCCGCCATTTTTCACGTAGTTGTCGATGACGGAGATCAGGCGGTCATCCATGCTTTCCACGTTCGGAAGGATGAGCGCATCATATTCATCCAGCTGTCGCGGTGTCCGCGCTGTTCCCACGACGGATGGCTCCAATATATCGTAAAGAATATGTGCTTCAGTCAGCAGTTTGATCATTCCCCTGTATTCATCGCCAGGCCCTCTGATCAGGGCTATCCTGGCAACCGACTGAAGATTGGTGAAAAGTTTTTCATTCTTTTTATGAAACCCGTAGAGATCGTTCAGCGTGGGAATGAAAACGCGGTCCTCATAATTTACGAGCGTACCGATGACAACAAAACCCAAGGGTGCACCGTGCAACATGTTTTCAAGCATCCAGAGCTTTGCCAGGTTGGGGGACGTGCCGATGTGACGGAACCCGATGTCCTGAAAATAGATCAGCAGATTTCCAGGCGAGCGATCCTTATAGGACCCCAACACGCGTTTCACATTGTCGGTGGCGGAATAATTCCATTCCTGCTCATCTGAAATGGAAGCGCTCGATTCGCTGGCGATCATGTCCACACCCGCCTCCGCATAGGTATTGATCATCAGTTCCGGATTGAGGGTTTTAATATGCTGCCCGATCTCCTTAAAAAGTTTGTCCGCCGTAGATCTTTTGAACGCATTGTATTCCCTGAACACTGGATCGCTCATGTCCGCTTTTACAGGAAGGGTATGGCCCGTTGAATCATAAAACCTTTTTTTGCAGTTCCCGCACTGACAGATGCCGTGATACACGCCGCTGTAGTCGGAAGTGGTGTACCCCACCATATTGAAGAAGACGCCATCCAGCGGATAGGCCGTGAGTGCTTCCTTCAGAATTTCTTTTGAATACTCCTGTTGGTATCCTCCATTAATGCACGTATGGACCTGCCCGTTGTAGTTAACGTTCTTACCCTCCATACCCACATACAGCCATTCCGGTTTCTGGCTCGCCAGGTTTTCATTCAGTTTGCTGAAGTCAAAACGCCCGATAACTTTTATTCCCTTATCGTGAAGTTTTTTTACGAGTGTTCCGACAAGATCTCCCTTCATAAAAGGGTTGCGATACTGGTAGGGAAGTTTCGTAGGATAATTCGCCACAATACCTCCTGCATTCAGCAACACAATATTTGCTGAAGCATCGACCATGGATTTGACATACGCATCCGTGTCCATCGTCGCATCCACTTCGCGAAGGTTGGTCTGCACCAGGCGGTACGGCGCGCGGTTCCACCAGGAGTAGTCGTAGTGGCCCGGGTCGGGGAGAAGTTGCGCCTTGATTGTGCAAGGGGCTGCGGCCAGGAGGATCGTGGTAATGACGATTTTCATTGTTGCAGAAGTTTGAAAAGTTTGGTGGTTAGCCCAGATCTATCGCCACAATCTCATGATCCTCTATCTTTGGAACAGTCAGCGTTACAGCATTACCAACAACCTTATATTGCGGTTTCTGTCCGCTTACAAGCAACTGCACGCCGGTGACCTTTGATCCATTCGGAGTACGGATAGTCACTTCTGCGGAGACGGGTATCAGTTCCCTCATGGGACCTTTCATCATCATGGGATTGGTCAGGTTCACGAGGTGCGCGGTCATCGACTTTTCCTGTTTCCACAATGCAACATCGATCACGCTGCCGGGAGATTGTATTTCCGCGAGAGGTTGTTCCTTTAAAGCCCACCGCACGACGTTGCGAAGAAAAAGCGAGTGGTCGCGGGCCATGACCTGCCAGTAGGCGCGGTCCATATCGCCCGGGATATACGCAATACGCGCCTCACCGATTTCGCGCAGATAAACGCCGCGGTTGTCCGTATCCGGCACACGAGGATAAACATCTTCCATTGGATGGTCAGGGTAAGTTGGAATGATAGTAACCGGACTTTGGAATTCCGTGGTGGGCCTCACCTTTACGTGATGGATCGTGTTGATCATCCGAAAAGCATTCTCCAATCCTTTCAGGACGGGATGGAATTGCTTCGTTGCCGGATCTTCTTTTAATCGCAGGTAACTGTTTTGCATCGGACCTTCAACGGAATTATCGTACGACACGCCTAAAATATCGGCGAGTCCAAAATCTTCTCTTGGCTTTCCTTCCTCATTGTAAAGCGATGTTTCAAATGTGGCGACGAGGCTTCCGCCTCTTTGCACAAACTTCCTCAGCTGCCCGCACTGTTCATCCGACAACGCAGCGACATTCGGCAAGATCAGCAACCGGAACTGGCTTAGGCTCGCCTCATCCAGCAATCTGTCGTTCACCATTTCAAAGGGCATGCTGTCTTCCACCATAAGGTGGTACATGCCATTTTCATGATCGCCGATATTTCTTTGCCACGGTCTACCGCCGTAGTTGCGTTCCGTGCTTTCGGAATAGACGATTCCCACACGGGCAAGGGGCGCCGTGTTCATGAGATAGCGCTCAGCCCTGTGGTGCACCTGGTATATTTTGTCGATGGTACCGAGCCAGCGTTTGTCGTACAACACGGCGCCAAACTTGACGAAGCAGGGCTTCATTCCACTCGCCGTTCCCTCCGCCACCCAGGTGCGGATCTCAGCATCGCTCTGCACAGAGTCCTTCCATCGATACTCTTCCTCTACCCCTACGCTGAATATGCCGACAAGCGGTTTCATGCCCATGGTGGCGCGCAATTTCTTTGCGCCCTTTCCATTCGACCAGGGAGGAATCACACCTCTTCTCGCCTGCTGATCCGCGAAGAAAAAATCAGCGTGTTTGCCGGTGAGCAACCTGTCGGGAAAGCCGTTGGGAATAAAGCGCGATCCCGCATCGATCTTTCTGATCGCCGCGTCCCAGTGGAACCAGAGTTGTTTCAGCCTTTCCATCCGCCACAGCGCCCACTTCTGGTAAATGGGATCAAGGCGTTCATTTGCCGTGGGCAGGTCAAGGCCTGAAAATGCTTTAAAGTTTTTCCTGCAATGTTCGCAGTAGCAAATGCCATGTCCTGCCCAGCGGTTGGAGAATATGCCATCGGGTTTATAGCGCCTGGTGATCTCCTGAATGACTT
>JBBEBN010000187.1:0-5712 GCA_040882305.1 Cyclobacteriaceae bacterium | reverse complement strand
CCTGACGGTTTTGGTATTTTGTTTTTCCTATGTTTCAAAGAATTTCTGGCCGTGGTACAATCATACGGTGATTGTATTTCAACTGGTAGCGCTCTATTTCTTGTTCCTTGCTATCTTCCGGACCACGGCATGGAGAACCATTGCCAGCCTGGCGCTCAGCGCTTTCTTCGTGTTATTCGCCATTTTCACAAAGCAGGATGGGGGAGCATTGGCCCTCATGATTTCCTACGCAATCCTGGCCTATGACGGCTGGATAGAACGGTCATGGAAAAAGATCCTGATCTTCACCGGTTTCTTTTCAGGTTTTTCACTGATAGCGGTTTTGCCCCTCCTGCAACACGACTTTGCTTACTGGTTTAATTATGGCCAGCCTCCGCATGACTCGAGGCTGGTGCTGAATGACTTCCTCGATCATATTGTGGGCTGGTCTTACTGGCAGAAATTCTTTCTTTTGATCATGGTACTTGTGATTCTGGAGAAAATACAAAGGGGCCGCCTGTTCTTTGAAAACAAGCAAGAGGTGATGTTTTCATTTCTCTGCCTGGCTTTCGTTCTGGAAGGGCTGGTTATCCAGGTGACGAGCGATCAGCCGCCTTACGGAGAGGACTTCTTTTACGCCTTCGGTTTCGCTTTCGTATTCGCCCATCTTCCGCTAACCATTGATCTTCGACGGTGGTACTACCTGGCAGTATGTTTGGCACTTATCGGCTTCTGGTGGACGGGCATCTACTGGCGGAACATAAAAAGGGTCGTTGCAAAGAAACCCGACGCTGTGGCGCAGATGGAGAAGGCAACAGAGCACCAATACAGACTTGCCAAAGAGTTCAGGAGCATGGAAAGGCTTTACCTGGCGGAAGAGACAATTGAGGGCATTAAAAAGATCAAAGAACTCGACGTGGTCAGGAATAACAGGGACTTGAAGGTTCTGAACATGAGTGAGCTCACCTCCCTGGCGTATGAAATTCCTTTTGCCCCGCTTACCAACCAGCCATTGTGGTTTCATCAAACCGTCTCTATATGGGAAAGGGAAGTGGATGAATTTTGCGTTAGAGTGAGCAACAAGGACTACGACCTTGTTCTCTTTCAGTCCATTCCGGAGAATGAGGTGATTAACTTTTTCCCGGAGGATGTTAAAAAATGCCTGGACGAAAATTACACCCATGAATTCACCTTTCTCGCTCCAAGAACACCAGCAGAATCATACATCCATGTATATACAAAGCCGCGGTAAAATATTTTCTCTTCAGAACTCCTGATCGGAATTCTAATTGCTGCTTCTCCGCCAGTCGCGAATAGCCTCTGCATGACCCACCATCACCGTTTAAAAGATTTCGGGTACCCTTTTGGAAAATATCGCGAATACGAAACTTTTGGCATTTAGTTTTAATGAATAAAAAATAGATAGATGGTTGGGCAATCGTTGGAAAAGTTTTAAGAGGCATGTTTAAATCGTCAATATTGAATGTAGGGGGTTATCAAACCTTAAAAAGTTCTTTGCGGTCTTATTGGTCACTGTTCCTTGTTGTTTTGCCAGCATTTCTTTTTGCTGTTTTAAGCCTGTTTGAAACTGAGATTGCGACTTTTTTGATGGTCCTGCATCCCCCTTCACGTGATCAGGGGTTTAGTTTTTACCTGGATCTTGTCAGGCTTGCGGCGTGGGAAGTACTATGGCTGGGCTTTTTCCTTTTGCTGGCGTGTGTGCTGATGGTTTACCCCTCGCAGGGGCGCCTCGAGAATGTCTTCAACACCGGTTTCAAAATTAAGGATCAATACTCCGTCATTGTTGTCGTTTCGGTGTTCTTTATCGTCACGCTTTTTATCAGCGTGGATACCCTTGAGCAATTTCCGAATTCCTCTGATGAATACGCCTATCTATTCCAGGCAGAAATGTTCAGCAGGGGAAAACTGTGGGTGCCGGCGCACGACCTCCCGGATTTTTTTCACTACAACAATATCGCACAATACGAAGGCATCCTGGTCAGCAGGTTTTCTCCGGGATGGCCTCTCTTTTTAAGCGCCGCCTTTGAAGCTGGAATTCCCGCCTACCTGATCAATCCTGTTTTGGGTGTTTTAACGCTTATTGTTTTTTATTTTTTTGCCCGCTACCTGTACGGTGAACGGGTGGCTTTGTGGTCACTGCTGGCGCTGGCGCTGAGCGGGTTTTATGTTTTTAATTCCGCATCCTTCTTTTCCCACGTCTTTTCCCTACTCGTTACACTGCTGTTTGTCTGTAATTTGTACTTGTACGATAAGAGCCGCAATTTTCTTTATGGCCTGCTGGCCGGCTTTTTCCTGGGCTTCCTTGCCATTATAGATCACTACAATGCGTTGTTTGTTTCCTTGCCACTGCTTTTTTACGTCCTATACCACTACCGGTTTAGATCGCCTCACCTTTTAGCGTTCATGGCTATCGGCGCTATTCCTTTTTTGATCTTTCTGATCTCTTACAATTATTCCATTACGGGAGATCCTCTCTTGACAGTTACCGGGTGGACTCACCCGTTGGAAAAGTTGGGGTTTGTAAAGGGCCATAGCTTCCTGAAAGGGATTGAACATGTCATACGGTGGATCCTCTTGTTCTTCTACTGGGTTTCGCCGGGATTGTTGATCTTATATTTTGCTTTTTTGTACCGGAAGATGAAATCACGTGCAGAACGGTTCTTGCACGCTGAAGATTATTTTCTCCTTTTCCTGATGTTTGGTTATTTCTTCTATCATGAGGTAGGCGGGAATCAATACGGTCCCAGGTTTCTATTTGAAGGATTTGCCTTCCTAATTTTATTTGTCGTCAGTAAAGTACTTCAGATCCGTGAAAAATGGGCCATGTCGCTTTTGCTCGCAAGCGTTATCTATGCTGTGGTCAAGTTTCCATTTATCACTCAGCGCGAAGGTCAGATTCTCGATGAACGCCAGGATCTTTACGACCTGGTCGACGAGCAAAGGCTCAGCAATGCTGTGGTTCTGGTCTCCTCATCAACGAGTCCTATACGGCCCATGCCCGCCGATGACCTCACCAGGAATGATGGGAAATACGAGAACGATGTTATTTTTGCCCTGGAATTACCGGAGATTACAGGAAAGCTTATGGAATACTACAATGACCGTTCATTTTACAGATATATTCGAGAGCCCGATGACCCACATGGTGAGTTGGTCAGGATCAAATAACAGGCTGTTTTACAAGGATATTTCCTGACCCAACTGATTTTATCGTAAATTCCTGCATGGTTGGTGCATCATTTTTACCTCCTTTTCCATGAAGAAATTAATAACCAACTGGAACAATTATCCCATCGTTGAAGCCAGTGAGATCTCTTTTGACTATGAGAAAGAAATTGCCCGCAAGCTTGCCCAAGCATCTATTGCTCATGGGAACGGACGATGCTATGGAGATGCCTCTCTTTCGAGCGATGTGGTCAACACATTGCGCTATGACAAGATCCTGGCCTTTGACGAGGTAAACGGGGCCATTACCTGCCAGAGCGGCGTTTTGCTCTCGGATCTCCTTCAGGTCATTGTTCCGCGGGGATGGTTTTTACCTGTGACCCCCGGCACTAAGTTCATTACGGTGGGAGGCGCAGTCGCCTCCGATGTTCACGGCAAGAACCACCATGTTGACGGCGCGTTTTCACGCCACATTGTATCGATGTCTGTGCTGACAGGAACAGGTGAGACTTATGTTTGCAGTTCAAATTCCCAGCCTGATCTTTTCTGGGCTACCTGTGGGGGAATGGGCCTCACCGGAATTATTCTTGATGTCAAATTCCGGCTGAAAAAAATCAACACAGCGTACATCCGGCAAAAACAGATCAAAGCGCGTAACCTGGACGAGGTCATGAATCTCTTTCAGGAGAACAGCGACTCTACCTATTCCGTTGCGTGGATCGATTGCCTTCAGAGCGGAAAACACTTTGGCCGCAGCATCCTTATCCTGGGTGAACATGCCACTGTAGATGAAGTGAAGGTGGAAAAAGTCCTGATGCCGAAAGAAAAAGCCCTGTTCACCGTACCCTTTTATTTTCCTTCGTTTGTATTAAACGGAATTTCAGTGAAAATTTTCAACGCGCTCTATTACGCCAAGAATTACAGGAGGGCGATGGATAGCGTCGTGCATTATGACGGATTCTACTATCCGCTGGATTCAATTTTAAGCTGGAATAAGATTTACGGCAAAAAGGGATTTGTTCAGTACCAGTTCGTGCTTCCCCTGGAAGCCAGTAAGGATGGATTGATCGATATCCTTGCGCGGATCTACAGGCGCGGAACGGGATCCTTCCTGGCCGTGCTGAAACTTTTCGGCGAACAGGATAACCTGATTTCATTTCCCATGAGAGGATATACGCTGGCCCTTGATTTTCCCATCAGACCCGGGCTGTTCAAGTTTCTGGACGAGCTGGACAAAATAGTGGCTGATTACGGGGGGAGGATCTATTTGTCAAAGGATGCGCGTATGAAGAATGAGATCTTCTGGAAGACCTATCCACATGCCCATGAGTTCAAGGAAATTCTGGCAAATTATGATCCGGAAAACCGTTTTGTTTCCCGGTTGTCACAACGACTAACACTTAAACCTTAAATGGAGGAAAATGTATTGATTTTGGGCGCCACTTCCGATATGGCTGTGGCCATTGCCAGACAACTTGCCATTGAAGGGTATTCTATCACTTTGGCTGGTCGTAGCACGGAACGACTATCCGTCATCGAAGGCGACCTCCGTGTACGGCATCAGGCAATGGTAAGTTCGGTGTACTTTGACGCATTGGATTTCGAGAGCCACGAACAGTTTTATACTAATCTTTCCGAAAGACCCGATATCGTTATCTGTGTTTTCGGTTTTCTCGGCGATCAGATTGAAGCGCAGAATAACTGGGCGCATTGCCAGCAGATCATCAACAGCAATTACACGGGGGCGGTGTCTGCCCTGAATGTAATCGCCAATGATTTTGAACGCAGGAAAAAGGGGATGATCGTAGGCATCAGCTCCGTGGCCGGGGAACGGGGCAGACAAAGTAATTACATCTATGGAAGTGCAAAAGCGGGTTTTACAGCATACCTGTCCGGCTTGCGCAACCGCTTGTACCACCATGGCGTACATGTGCTCACCGTGAAGCCTGGGTTCGTAAAAACAAAAATGATTGAGGATCTCAACACTCCCGCGTTGCTCACAACCTCTCCGAAGATTGTCGGGAAAAAAATCTCGAGGGCCATAGTAAAAAGGAAGGACACGATCTATGTGCTGCCCATCTGGAGTTTGATCATGCTCGTCATCAAAACCATCCCGGAGAGCATTTTCAAGAAACTCAGGCTGTAAATCCCAATATTGCGCCGTACACCCTCCACAGTCGCTTGGCCTCAAATGAGGATCCCGCAAACAGCAGGTACAATTTTTTAGGTAATAGGTTTCAATCCGAAACCTCATGCAATATAAAGCGTTACTGATCACAGAAACACCCGCTGGAACATTTGATAGGGAGATCGTTGAACGTCCTATAGATGACCTTCCCGCCGGCGACGTACTCGTAAGGGTCCATTATTCTGCCCTCAATTACAAGGACGGTTTATCGGCCACAGGCCACAAAGGAATCACCCGTAAATTTCCTCACACACCCGGCATTGAAGCGGCAGGTAAGGTGGTGTCAAGTACTTCCGATAAATTCAGGGAAGGCAGTGAAGTATTTGTTACCGTATATGATCTTGTGATTAATACTTCAG
>JBBEBN010000186.1:0-5731 GCA_040882305.1 Cyclobacteriaceae bacterium | reverse complement strand
GCCCGTCCCTTGTTTGCAGATATAATTCGCCCGGGTATTGTTGAGCGCCTCCAACATAAAAATCCTGTAAGCCGTCATTGTTTACGTCTCCAACACAGATCCCGGGACCGTCTTGCGAAAATTTGTGCGGGAGAAGTGGCTGTATTTTAAAATCATTGAAATCCGTTTCCTTATGGAGATAATTTATTCCCAGTTGAGAAGTTGCGTTTTCAAAGATCGCGACGTGGGAATCCTCTGTTCTTTCTAACCGGCCGGATATTGCTTCGTCTTGAAATACCGTGATTAGCTGATTAGCTTTCACATTTTTTAAGAGGCTAATTTTTCCATCGGGCCATTTAATTCTAATACTGTCTGCGGACGGGGATTTTCCTAAACCGAAGTGCAGCGCGGATTCAACCGTTGACTGAAATCCGCGGTATGGATAGTTTTCCAGGAACTGAACGCCACTGTCCCCGGCGTATAATTTGACCGTTGTGCCAAGCGCAAAGGGATTCAGGGAGTCGCCCTGAAGCTTAAGCCGGAGGTAATTGTTTTTTTCTGTTACTTCGGAATTGTTTTCATAAATAAATGCGGGATCATTGATATTGGTGATGATCAGATCGAGATCTCCGTCCGAATCCAGATCCGCATAGGAGGCCCCATTGGAGAATGAACTTTCGGTGAAACCCCACGCCGAAGATTTTTTGGTGAAGGTCAGATCTCCGTTATTGTGGAAGAGGTAATTGGGGACCTTTGTGCCATGCAATTCCATAATTGCCTGCAGCTTGAAGCGGTGCTGTTCCTCCATGCTGGCGGGCATTTTTACAGCCTGAATGGAAGTCGCATATTTATTGAATACAAGAAAATCCCGATTCATGATATCCTTGGGATAACCATTCGTAACAAAGAGGTCCTTATATCCATCGTTATCAAGATCGGCGAGTAATGGCGCCCAGCTCCAGTCCGTATGGTGGACCCCCGCCAGTTGCCCGATCTCGCTGAAACTTCCGTCGCCATTGTTAAGCTGTAAAGTATTGCGCATATAGGCGGGGAGATAACCCATCTTCAGCGTCATCATAAACTTGTCATAATTTTTCGTGATGCTAAACAATTTCTGCCGCTTATTGTCTTCGGGCTGCATATCCACCACCATGATATCGGGATAGGCATCATTGTTAATGTCAGCGATATCATTGCCCATGGCGAAATGGCTGATGTGGTTAAGAAATTTTGAGGCGCTCTCCGTAAAAGTGCCGTTGCTGTTGTTGATATAAATAAAGTCGTCATCAATGTAATCGTTGGATACATAGAGATCGGGCCACCCGTCCTGGTTGATATCACACACGGCTACGCCGAGGCCATAGCCCTCGATGAGTATACCAGCTTCCTTTGAAACATCCGTAAAGGTTTCATTTCCGTTATTCCGATAAAGCCTGTCAGTGGCCTTTCCTGTTCCATCCGTAACTTTAGGATAGATTACACTGGTATCCCAGGTATCATTGGCGTAGGTGACGACGTACAGATCAAGATCTCCGTCGAGGTCATAATCAAGGAACGCTGCCATGGTAGAGAACCCTTTGTCAGCAACACCATAAGCTGCCGCACTTTCGGTAAATGTATTATCGCCGTTATTTATATAAAGAAGGTTTGCCCGGCCTTCTTCGCTTAAATGACCCGCAGAACATACGTAGATATCCTGGAGTCCATCGCCATTGACATCCGCGATCGCCACCCCTGTTGCCCAGTTCGACTTGGAAATACCACCAGTGGCGGTGATATCTCTGAATCGAAGATTTCCTTCGTTGAGGTACAGCTTTGACGGTACCATATTTCCGCTAAAAAAGAGGTCGGGAAGACTGTCAGAGTTGACGTCGATAACCCCCACGCCTCCACCATTATAGATATATTCATAGTCGAGGAGATTTACGGAATCATTCTCGGTGATTGTGTTTGAAAAAAAAATACCTGTTTGTTCAGGTGATAGAAGCGTAAAAAGGGGCGTTTTTTTATCCTCTTTCTTGCATGAGGATATTCCGAGCGCAAGACCGAAGAAGGAAATAAATACAAACGGGTGAACATGCATGTCTCGGCAAAAATTAAGACGATACAGACGATTACAAAAAAAAATACGTCGGCGATTCAGGAAAGGTCGCTGACGAGTTTAAGCCTCAAAGATACTAAACCCGGCCGGGAACTTTCCGGTTCCACAGACGAATTTAGTATCTCAACGTTTGTCCTGGCCTTATAAAGAGGCGCCATATTATATTCTATGTTACCAGCCGGGATTTTGGCTCAGCGCTCCATCATTGAGTGTGATCTCGCTGTCCGGAATTGGCAGATAAAGGCGGTTTGGATCGCTGGTGTTGAGGATATCCAGGGCGTACGTGGGATCCCATCTCAGGAGGTCCAGCCACCTTAGACCTTCAAACATCAGTTCCCTTCTTTTTTCCACGCGGATTGCCTGGCGCATTTTCTCCTGGGTATCCAGGTCGGTTAAGGTAAGAGGAGGTATTCCTTCAGTGCCCACAGGTGCTGTGGCTCTTAAACGGTTATTGAACGCGGGGTCTGCTGCCCGTGCCCTGATAGCATTCAGAATATCCACGACTTCCTGCTTATTTCCTTCGTAGTCCAATTCATTCAGTGCCTCCGCCTTGTTGAAATATATTTCCGCGAGGCGCAACATTGTCAGGTTGGCCCTTTCAATCCCTGCGTCGGCCCAGAGTGGGACGGGCATGAACTTCGATGTGGCCTTGTTATCCTTAATAGTAAACTCATAGCGGGCATCCTTCAGTGGCTTTTCATACTGTGCGATTGCATCGTCCGTTGCCTTGAATTCCCCATTGCCATAAAACCAACCATGAATTCCCATGTTGAAAAATCCGGGGCTTCTGTCCGTTTGGATCTCAAGGATAGCCTCCGCGCTGTTCTGTTCATTGAGGAAGATCCGCGTCCAGGGATTGATCAGAGAATACTGGTTGCTGTTAATAATCTCGTCGGAAAGGTCAACTACCTGTTGCCAGTTGCCCTCCATCAGTTTCATCCGGGATAAGAATGCTTTTGCAGCCCACTTGCTGGCGCGGCCTCTTCTTTCATTGACCGGGAATTGTGTCATGGCATCCGGCAAAGAAGCTTCGGCTATCCTCAGATCTTCTTCAGCCTGGGCCAGGATTTCCGCCTGGGGTGAGCTGGGAATCTGATTATCTTCGGGAAGAGATCCTTTTGGGAACTCTGTGATAAGGGGGACGTTTCGCCAAAGCATGGCGAGGTAGTAATAGGTTACTCCACGAATGAAATGGGCTTCGCCCAGAATTTCTTGCTTCCGGTTGTCGTTCGCTGTTGTGGCGCCGGTGAAAGCTGTGGGCGGAAGTCCATTCACATTTTCGATGAATAAATTGGTGTTTGCGATGGTGACCCACGGAGCCCTGAAATACTGTTCCGTACCGCCGTTACTCAGGCTCGACATTTCATCCCGGTTCTCAATCAGATATCCGAACTTCGGCGGAACTGTTGTCAGATCATCCGACGACATGTCCAGAATCATATACGTACCCACGATATGGTTTTCACCATAAAATCGGTTGTATGCTCCGATGATTCCCATTTCTGCGTCGGAACCCGTGGCGTAGAAAGCATCGGTCTCCAGGATAGACTGAGGCTCCTGCTCCAGCACATCACATCCCGCTACAAACAGCAATGCGGGAACCATTGCCATTATTCGAAATATTTTATTTTTTATTGTTTCCATTTCCATAAAATTTTTATGCACTAAAATGACAAGTTGAGACCCATGACAAATGTTTTCGGTTGAGGGAAGGTACCGTAGTCGTAACCTAACGCCACATTGCCGCCCAAACCCTGCGCCGTAAAGTGGTTGACTTCAGGGTCGTATCCGCTGTAAGAAGTGAACGTGAGCAGATTGTTGGAAGTAAAATATACGCGGGCATTGGAAATGTGCAGACGCTCGGTCAGGGTCGCGGGGAAATTATAACCCAGCGTCAGCGTTTTCAGTCGCAGATAGGAGCCATCTTCCAGCCATCCGTCGTGGGCCAGGAAATGATTCTGGTTTCTCAGGTCATAAAATACTCCGGGGTATTCGGTCAGGTCTCCGCTCTGCTGCCAGCGGTTGTCGAACGCTTCACGGGTGGTATTATATCCGATCGTGGACTGCAGGTCCCTTCGCATTTCTTCCATCCATTTGCGCGTGCTGTTAAATATCTTGTTGCCATACGACCACTGGAAGAAAACCGACAAATCGAAACCCTTATAACTGAATTCGTTTGTAAATCCGCCAATGTGTTTGGGAAGCGGGCTGCCTGTGATAATGCGATCATTCTCCGTGGGAAGTCCGCCCGACTCATCCTGATCGACAATGATTGTGACGCCCGTTTCCGGATTGACATATTGCTCACGATCAAATAAGAAGAACGAAATGGGATAACCCTCGCGAATAACATTTTCACGAATCCTTATGTCCTGATCGCCTACAAGTGAAATGATCTTGTTTTTGTTCATGCTAAAATTCAAACTGGAACGCCAGCTGAATGCGTCGTCCAGATTGATGGTATTAACCGCTAATTCAAAACCGCGGTTTTCCATTTCACCAATGTTTGTCAGGGTAGAAGCAAATCCGGATGTGCGCGGAAGCGGTATGTTAAGAAGCAGGTCAGTGGTTGTTTTTATATAATAGTCGCCGGTAAAGCTGATCCTGTTATTGAGCAGGCCAAGATCCACACCGGCATTCACCTGCGTGGTTTGTTCCCATGAAAAGTCATCATTCGGAATATTGTTGGCAACAGCCCCCAGGCGATTCAGGTAATTCCGTCCAAGGTTTGTTCCGCCTCCAACACCATAAGTGCCGAGGTGTGAATAATTTCCAATTTCCTGATTTCCGGTGATACCATAACTGGCTCTGAATTTCAGGTTTGTGATCGAAGGGATCCCCCTCATGAATTCTTCGTCAATAACATTCCATCCAACGGACGCGGAGGGAAAGTGTCCGTATTTGTTGTTTGCTCCAAACCGTGAGGAACCGTCTACCCGGTAGTTTAGAGACAGCAGGTATTTACCGGAAAAGTTATAATTCACTCTGCCGAAGAATGAGGCTATTCCCCATGATTCCGCGTCGGAGGTTGATTGAAGTATCTGAGAACCTCCGTTAAGGGTTTTGATGCGATCACTTCCAAAGCCCGCTACATACGCGAAACTGCTTTCCCATTGGGATTCCTGGAAGCTGGTGCCAGCGAGGGTCTGAAAATTGTGGTTCTTTCCAAGATCAAAGTCATAGGTGAGATAATTTTCCGTCAGCCATAGAAGCTCGTTAAAGTTGCGGACACTGGCACGACCCGTTCCATTACCCTGCCTTTGGTCAGGAAAAGGCGGCATAAAAAAATCTTCATTTTCATACCTGATGTCCGTTCCTAATTGAGACCGGAAACGAAGTCCTTTGATGATCTCGTATTCCGCGAAAATATTTCCGATGGCGCGCACGGTGTTGTTGTTGATATCCTGCGCCTCCGCCATGGCAACCGGGTTAGGAAAGAGTGGAGCCAGAGGGTCAAAAGAATATTCCCCGGAAACAGGATCCCGCACGGGTGTCGCAGGACTTCTTGCGTGGGCCGTAGTCAGTACCGGAGAACCAAAAAGGAAATTTTGTTCTCCTCCATCCGAGCGGGCCGCGCCTGTGTTCCTGAGCCGGTCATTGTTGGTAAAACTAACGGTCAGGCTGTTGCCGATCTTGATCTTATCGTTTATT
>JBBEBN010000185.1:0-5751 GCA_040882305.1 Cyclobacteriaceae bacterium | reverse complement strand
TGCTTCGTATAACTGTTTCATGGATACCTAATGCCCAATGACTGCCTGTAGTCCGTCGAAAGCCAAAGATACGTGATCGGGGAGTTCTTTTTCCACATCGGAGTGGAGCCCCAGCCGGTGGCTGATGTGGGTGAAATAAGTGTGCGCCGGGCGGATGGTTTCCACCATCTCGAGTGCCTGGCTGAGGTTAAAGTGGGATACGTGCTGTTCGCGCTGCAGGGCATTCAAAACGAGCGTCTCGGTGCCTATTAGCTTCTCGATTGTTTCCGGGGGAATGTAGTTGGCATCGGTGATGTAGCTGAAATTTTCAATGCGGAATCCCAACACCGGAAGGCGGTAATGCATCACCGGCAGGGGTAAAAACGAGATGCCGTTCACGTGGAAACGTTCGCCGTTGATGGGCTGAAGTTTCAGCCGTGGAATACCGGGGTAATATTCTTTTACAAACGCGTAGGCGAACTCGATTTTCAGTTGTTCCAGCACTTCGTCTGTGCCGTACACGGGCATTTCCATTTCCTGGATGAAGTTATAAGCGCGAACGTCATCCAGTCCCGCGGTATGGTCGCGGTGAGCATGGGTAAAGATGACAGCGTCGATCCGCTTCACCTGCTCACGCAACATCTGCTGCCGGAAGTCCGGACCGGTGTCGATAATAAAATTCTGATCGTCGATCTCAATAAGAATGGAGGTGCGCAGTCGCTTGTCGCGGAAGTCGATGGACCTGCATACTTCGCACATGCAGCCAATCACTGGCACACCCTGTGAAGTACCGGTGCCCAGAAATGTTATTTTCAAGCCGCTGCAGATTGTTGGGAAATCTCCTCGTAAAGTTTCTGGCTTTTTTCAGTAAAACGGCTGGTGTCCAGGGTCACTGTGCGTAAAATATCGTACAAGGCGTTGATTTTTCCTTCTGTCGGATAAAATCTATTCACAATGATGATTTTCTGGTCTTTCAGGACACAAAAACCCGACTTAAAATTTCCCTTTTCGTAGCGCAGAGCGTAATCAGATTCTGCAATCAGGTCTTCCAGTTTCGTTAAGAATTGATTTGTGTACTTGATCATAATGTGCAGTCTTCCCCCCAAAGATAACGATATTTGCGATTTATCCCTTATGGGCCTGTTATACTACTTCGCTCATTCCTGGCCTGCCTGACTGTTGATCTTGTGACCTATGAATCAACGACTTGCATCGCCATTTTGTCGTAAGCTATGCAGCGCGCAGCAAAGGCATCGGGGAAGTTTTTAAATTGCAGCGGCATGTCGGATAAAAAATTAATCGTCGTTGCCGGCCCAACCGCCGTCGGTAAAACATCGGTATCCATTCAGCTCGCGCAACACTTTCAGACTTCGATCGTTTCCGCAGACTCTCGTCAGGTCTACCGGGAGATGACGGTGGGCACCGCCAAACCTTCTCCTTCCGAACAGGCGAGCGTTCGCCATTATTTTATTGGTACCCATAGCGTTGGCCAGGATTATGACGCGGCTACCTATGCCGCGGATGCGCTGACGGTCATTCACGACCTTTTCAGGCAAAATGATAAAGTAATCCTTTGCGGTGGCTCGGGTCTATACCTAAAAGGTGTATGCGAAGGTTTCGACGATATGCCCGTGGTTCCCCAGGAGATCCGTCGCGACCTGATGGTAAATTACAGGCGTCGCGGCATTGAATGGTTGCAGGAAAAAATGCGGGAACTCGATCCGGAAGCATGGCGGTCATTGGACCCCCATAATCCTCACCGCCTTATCCGCGCCCTGGAAGTAAAATTGCACTCGGGAAAGTCCATCCTGTCTTTTCGCAAAAATGAAAAAAGGGAACACGGGTTTGATATCATCAAGATCGGCCTTGACCTCCCGCGGCAGGAACTTTACCAGCGCATTGACGCCCGCATGGACGACATGATCGCCCACGGATTATTTGAAGAAGCCCGCCGTCTTTACCCCCTGCGCGACAACAGTGCCTTGCAGACGGTGGGTTATCAGGAAATTTTTGGTTTCATTGACAATGAATATGACCTCGCAGAATGCGTGAGGCTGCTGAAGCGGAATTCCAGAAGGTACGCTAAACGCCAGCTTACCTGGTTCAGGAAAGATCCTGAATTCACCTGGTTCCATCCCCTTCACGTTGAGGCAATGCTCAGGTATATTGAAGATGTAGAAGTATAGGGTTTTGAAGTTTCGTCCAAGGGACTCCTACGGAGGGAAGTCTAAAAAGTCTGAAAGGTCTGAGAAGTTGAAAAAGTTTCTCCACCGGACCTTCGATGGAGAAAAGTCTGGGCTTAAGCAAAAAATGAGGATCAACGAATACTCAGTGGGAAACGCACGCCCTTATTCACGATTGACGATTGACGAATTAATGAAGAAGTCTCAGAAGCACAATGGAGCTGGGATCATGGTGCAGCCCTTAAATTGCGCACGGACTCACTCACCACTCACAACTGACCACTCACATGAACAAAGTTCTCATCATCACCTACTACTGGCCTCCGAGCGGAGGGAGCGGCGTTCAGCGCTGGCTGAAGTTTGTGAAGTACCTGCCGTCTTATCAGTGGGAGCCCCATGTCTTCACTCCGGAAAATCCAACTTTTGCAATTCAGGATCCTTCGCTTGAAAAAGATGTTCCCCCGGAGGCGGAAATCATCCGTTTTCCCATCTGGGAACCATATGATATTTTCTGGAGAATTTCCCGATGGTTTGGTCCGAAGAGACAGGCCACATCAATAGCCATGGTGTCTTCAAAGAACAAAACCCTTTTCCAAATGATCAGTACGTGGGTGCGGGGCAATCTTTTTGTTCCTGACCCAAGAAGATTTTGGGTGAAACCTTCCGTCGAATTCTTGTCGGATTACATTGCCAGTAATGGCATTCGAACTATTATCACCACGGGTCCACCGCACAGTTTGCATTTAATCGGCCTGAAATTAAAATCAAAGGATCCCAAACTTCGCTGGCTTGCAGATTTCAGAGATCCATGGACGGAGTGGGGAATGTGGGATAGCCTTATGGTCAGCAAATTCGTCCGCCGGCTGCACAAGCGAATGGAGACCCGCGTACTGGCAGGCGCAGACGAGATCATCACGATCACACCGTTTTACGCCCGGCAATTCGAGCAACTGTCACGGCGACCAGTGAGGCTGCTGACCAATGGTTTTGACGAGGAAGATTTTGGCCGGATCTCCTACGGGAAAACAGAAAAATTTATCATCCGGCATGTCGGGATCGTCAACGAAAAATGTGACCCGCGACCTTTCATGGAAGCTTTGAAAAAGAAAATGTCGGAGGACCATGATTTTGCTGCTCAGCTGCAGGTTGAATTTATTGGAGAAGTCCATCCTGACTTCATGCGTTATGTTTCAGAGGATGTGGCGCTTAAGAAAGTTACTGTTTTCCCGGGGAGTATTCCGCATGAGGATCTCATTCCCCTGTATGGATCATCTTCTTTATTGTTATTGATCCTGACGGGCTACAGGGATGCCGAAGGTTTCCTGCCAGGGAAGTTGTTCGAGTATTTTGCAACCGGATTACCGGTACTGGGCATTGGACCGGTGAAAGGTGATGCAGCCAATCTTATGCATGAAACGGGAGCGGGGGTAATGGTTGAAAGCGAGGATGAGACAGGAATAATAAGAGCGATCGATAAAGTGAATCGCGGCTGGAAACAGCAACACAAACCCGAGCTCAATATCAAAGGGGTTGAGCGATTTTCCAGGAAACAGATCACCGGCCAGCTGGCACTCATACTTTCGTTGCCCGGCGTTGAATAAGTTGTAGGTTACACCCTTACCGGCGGGAAGAAAAATCAAAACAATTTCTCAAGAACGCTATTAAAGGATACTTCGTTCTTTTCTGCGTTCAACTGCCTGGCCGCCTGTATGGATAGATTTTTAAAGCGGACAATATCATCGCGCGTCAGGTGGTTCAACCTGCGGGCCAGGCTTTCCGGTTGAAAATTTTCGGCCACCACACCGTTGCCGAATTTATTTACGATGGAAGCCATTTCAGGGGTGGGTCCGATCGCGACGCCGAGACGTGCCTGAATAAAATCAAACAGCTTGTTGGGCAGTGTATTCGCGTAATTGAAATTAATGGGCGGTATTAAAAAAACACCCATGTCGTATCGGTTTATCGCTCCCACAATCTCATGACTTTTGACAGAGGGCAGCACCTGCATGCGGTGCGACCTGGCGATGTTCTCCTTGAGTGACCGGATATACCCCTTTGTTTTTCCCGATGCATAATCAGACGTCATCAGAATGAGATCCAACGTGAAACGCTCATCAAGGTGCTCCATCATTTCGATCATCAGTTCCAGCCTTCTCGATTCATTGGCAATTCCGTGATGGATGAGCCGGATACGGGCAGGTTCAACCCCGGAAGGCTGAATATCATAAAAGCGGGTGGCATTGGTGATGATCGACGGCTTCGCACCGAAATTTTTTTCATACTCTTTTGCAAGGCCTTCGCCCACTGTCAACATAGCGTCTACACGTGGAATATATTTTCGGCACAGTGCAAGATAGAAAGGCTGAAAAAAGACCTTCCATATCTTTTTGTCCTCGAAATGACGCGGGGCGTACTCGTGTGCATCGAATAATATTTTCTTTGTGCTCAGGCGGAAGGCGATGGGAAGCGTGTCAATGTCATTGGCAACTACCAGATCGTAATGTAACGCCTTCAGATCGTTCATGACGGCTTCATAGCTGTGAAAGATACGGAAGGCCGTGGCGTGTTGCCTTAACAACAACGCGATGCCCAGCAGCGCTTTTCGAGGGAGCGACAACCGTGTTTGACGTATCCTTATGATGGAAGCACCCGGTATCTCTTCACTGTCAAAACAAACCACCGTTACCCGATGATACTTTTTTAACCAATGCACCTGCCGGGTTACACGCGCATCGTGTTTCAGATTACTGAATACCAGTACCAGGACATTTTTCATGCGCCCAAAACTACAACTTATTTTGAACTAAGGCTTTAATTGATTTAAAACCATAGTATTTTGCATTTTTAAAATACCTCGTGCGAATCAGTAAGAACTTCCTTAAAAGCTCATTAATCTATACGCTTGCGGGAGCCTTGCCCATGGCGAGCGCACTTATACTCCTTCCCTTTTACGTCGCCTATTTATCCACGAGTGATTTCGGAGCACTTTCTATTTATTTTGCTTTCTCCTACTTTATTCAGCTGCTGACAACGTACAGTTTTGATACCTCTCTTTATATCCATTTTCATGAATATAAAAATGAACCGCGGAAATTATCCGCCTTTGCCAGTTCATCCTTCATTTTGATGATGGGAATAGGCTTGTGCGTGGGGTTTGTCTTTACGGTGTTTGGCGATCTTGCTTTCAGAAATATTTTCACGGATCAATCCATCTCCTTTCAACCCTATGGCCTCCTTGCTGCGATCACAGGAATTTTTCAGGCGATGTTCAAAGTTCATGGCAACCTTTTGCAGAGCCGGGAAAAACCAGGGATTTATTTATGGTCTAACGTGGCAACCTTCGCTTTGATCGCCGGTACCACCATCGCGGGATTGTACCTCTACCCCGATTCGCTGATGGGCCCCATAGGGGGGCGGTTCATCGCGGCAGTCGTCGCCGGCCTCTGGGCTCTGGCACGCATTTTTCGGGAGTTCGGAATTACCTTTGACCTCCCACTGGTGCGCACGACCTTCAGCTTTAATTTTTACACTTTCCTTTACCAGGTCCTTCAATGGGTGATAAATTACTTCGACAGGATCTTTATGGTTT
>JBBEBN010000184.1:0-5767 GCA_040882305.1 Cyclobacteriaceae bacterium | reverse complement strand
TGAAAGGGTTAGTAATATACTAACCCTTTTGCTCCCCTTCAATAAATTATCGGGGAAACTATAAACCTGTTTTAGTTCGTGTCCCACCACAGTGGTGTGGTGATTTTGTCGCCACCTGTTCCAAGGAGTGGAATTGCCTTTTCAACCTCCACCGAATTGGTTTGCTTTTCTGAAAGCATAAAGTTTATCCTCCTTATGGATTGTGTCGTCGGGTCTGGAAGCTCCGGATTATCCGAATTGACAACAGGATAAAGTTTTAGAGTCCCGCTGCGTCTGATGTCAGCCCAGGCTTCATTTCCGTCGGGGTAGAGTGCCAGCCACTTCTGCAAGGTAATTTGCTCGAGCTGTACGTCCGGTGTGCTGCCGAAGAGAACGGGAACGTCACTGAGCGGAGGGGAGCCTAAGGCATCCATAGGTGCAACCGGCGTGGCGGTGCTGTTGATATAGTCTGAAATGACGGTAGGATCGGTAATTCCCCACTGATTCATCGAGGCAGTGATGCCGCCTTCATAGTAGGTCTTTGCCGTTCCACCACCCATATTCCACCCCAACAGAACGCCCTCGGCTCGCAGGAAATAAGCCTCCGCTGCGGCTATTACGTTTGAAGGGACCGACCAGCCCGCAGGATAAGTCTTTCCCAAGAATTGTTTATCAGCGCTTGCGCTATTCCAACGTTCGCCATGGCGCGAAGTAGCATCTGCGCTATTGAGTGGTTCCGCCATTTGAGCTGATGAAAGGCCGTTCCTCATTCCGTGATACTCTAAAGGATTTGCAAGATCATCCGGATTATATGTTCCCCCGTTTGCCGCCTCATTTTTCTTGATACTATTCAGCGTCGGATTAAAATAAATGGGCGTTCTCGGATCGTCATACCCCTTCAAAACAGACTCCATGGCAGAACTCATCCTGAATTCATTCCAATCCATTACTGACAAGCCATTAATATCACCACCCTTAACGCTTTTCTGAATAAGGGCATCGTCGGATGGACTGGTTGTCATAACACCCGAAGCGACAGCCGCCTCACCTTCTGTTCTGGCCCGCGTAGGATCCACTTTGGATATTCGCACCGCCAGTCGCAGCCGAAGGGTATTGGCGAATTTTATCCACTTGCTCACGTCGCCACCATAGACAAGGTCAAAATTGCCGTAAGGAGTGTCTCCAGTCTTACCTTCCAGAACAGTGACGGCATCGTCCAATCTCTTAAAGAAGTCATCATAGATTAAGTCCTGAGGGTCGTATGGAACACCCGTTCCAGGCTGACCAGCCTGAAAATAAGGAATCGGGCCCCAGCTGTCCGTTACCCTTTGGAAAGATATTACCCACCAGATATTGGCGAGGGCATTTTCTGCAGAGGATGGATCGTATTCCAGCATGAGTGTTTGCAACTGAGGCATCGTACTCGTGTAAAGCGGAGACCAGAGGGAACCGATCCAATCCATCCGGATAACCAGACGATCTGATGGAAAGTAGGTTGTGCTGTTCGCAAAATACTGGGCATATTGGTCGTGAAAAAGGTTTTGCGCAACCTGATAACTCCAGCCGCTGTTTGTTCCCTGTTGCTGCGCTGCGGAGAAAAGAAAAGGCAGCTGCGAGGTTTGAAGATCTGCCAGCGCGTTCTTGTTGGTATTGATTTCGTCGAACTTATCCGTGCACGAGACAACCAACACAACGGCGCATAGAAGCGCTGCGCTGCCATGCGTTTTTATAAATATTTTGAATTTTTTCATATAAGATCCCATTATATTTTTCTTCATGCTAGAAGGTCAGTTGTAAGTTAAAACCGATGCTTCGTGTGGAAGGAAAAGCACCATAAGAAATACCCTGCCAGTTACTGTTCCCCAACGTCATGTCGGGGTCAAAGGACATTTTGCGCTTACCTACACCCGGAATATCCAGCGTGGAACTACCCCTGTAGAGAAACAGGAGGTTGCGGCCTACCAGAGAAAGTCTCGCGCCTTTTATAGCGAATGAGCCGGGCAACGGAATGCTGTACCCCAGGGACAGCTCCCGGATCCTGAAATTGGTGGCATCATACGCAAAGAATTCGGCAGAACCATAGCGCCCACCAGATGCCGTCGTCCAGTATTGTTGTGCATCAATGGTTGCTGATACGGGAGTTCCATCGGAAGCAACGCCGCCTAAATTCCAACCGCCCTCTCTGAACTCCCCCGTCACTTCAGGAGCCCCATTGAAGGCCATGATCTGCTCTGTTCCATCCACCACCGTGCCACCAATACGTCCGTCAATTAACAACCGCATAGAGATTTTCATAAATGTCAGGCTATTGGTCAAACCCATTGTGGCTTTAGGATTGAAATTGCCAACATATTCCAAATCACCTGTGGTTATAGACGACAGTGGCCTGCCATCCGCCGTGACTAGATATTTGCCGTTGTCATGCTTCATCCACACAAAACCAATCATGTCACCATAACTCCCACCTTCCTTTATTGTAGGAGTTGCCGAACGGCTGAAGCCCTGCAGGTTAAATTCCTTGACGGTTTCGGTTAATTTAATAATTTTATTTCTGTTGATGCCGAGATTGAAATCAATGTCCCACAGCAAATTTCCAGTGTTGATGGGCGTTGCATTTACCAATAGCTCAAGCCCCTTGTTTTGAATATCACCGGCATTGATATATTGATTTTGGAAGCCTGTGGCAACCGGTACACTAACCTGAAGTAATTGGTTAACGGAATTACTCTTGTAAACGGTGAATTGAAATCCGAACCGGTTCTCCATAAACTTGGCATCGATGCCAAATTCAAGATTCTTTACAACTTCCGGCTTCAAATCTTCGATGGCCTTCGTTCCGCTCCTGAAAATATATCCATTCCCCGCTCCCTGACCATAGCTGTAGGTATTGAACCTTATCTGAGGCTGGCCACCGTTACCAACCTCGGCGTAGTTACCGCTTAATTTCAAGAACGAGAAAGCCCTGGGTAATGTAACAAGATCCGAAATAATGGCAGAAATCCCGACGGAAGGATAGTTAAAAGAATAAGGGGACGGGAGACGCGAATCCCACTCATTGCGCAAACTTGCATCCATGAAAATGGCTTCCTTAAAAGCCAGGTTGACCTGTCCGAAAACAGACTGTGTCTGCGTCTGCGATGCGCTTTGAAAGAATGCGGGGTTAGTGGCAAAATTCAGACTGAATTTATTAGGAACATTGAGCCCGTTCGCATCATTGTTGAGCTGATCATATTTATTGTCCTGTAAAATCGCACCAGCCCGGTAATCCAATTTAAGGTTTTCAGCAATGTTGTTGCTGCCGGCCAGAATTACGTCAAACCACTTTTGGACGACGTTAATCCCGGTTCTGTAGTAAGCCCCACCACCACTGGCGGATACTCCCAACGATCCCTGATAGCGCAATCTTTCGAGGCGATCGGTAATCTTGTCGAGGTTAGCCCTTCCGGTGATATTCAGCCAGTCTGTAATCTCGTATTTCGCAGAAAGGAAACCTGTTACGCGATCCCGTGTTTCATTGTTTTCTGTACGGTTGATTATCCAATAAGGGTTCTCCCACAGCGCCAGGTTAGTGGAAGGATATGGTGCGGGTACCGGTACGCCAATGTTATTGATGTTTTCAAATTTCTGTATATCTGACAGGCTAACATTGCGTGGAATCAAATAAAGATCCATGATGGCAGACAACGATTCACCATTGCTGTATTTACTTTCAATATCCTGCAGGACATACGTAATCTTGCCATCAGTTGAGAATTTCTTACTGACCTGATTGGTTAACCGCAAGTTCATGGTATGACGGTTCATGTCATTTCTTGGCATTATACCCTGAACACTGTTATTTGTGTATGACAAATAGGTTTGCATTTTTTCCGTCCCACCCGAAACTCCAATCGAGTTATTCAGACTTACTCCGGTCCTGAAAAAATCCTTGATATTGTCAGGTTCTGCGGAGTACCTCCGCTGTTCACCATTGTATGCTGTAAAGGTCTGACCATCCAATTTATCGCCCCAGCTTTCTCCCGAATTACCATTTAATACACCGGAGTTTCCCTGACCGTATTCATTCTGCACAGCAGGAAGTACAAAGGGTCTCTCTGAAGTTATGCCTGAATTTATCGTCACCGATATTCTGTCCTTTGTTCCTCTCTTGGTTGTAATGACGATGACCCCGTTTCCAGCCTGACTGCCATACAAGGCGGCAGCAGAAGCTCCCTGTAGAATGGTCATTGATTCAATATCATCCGGATTAATACTGGAAGCGCCGTCAGAGCCCTGTAAACCGCCAAAGTCGCTGGTAACTGTTCCATTGGTGCCATTGGTTATCGGAACCCCGTCTACTACAATCAACGCATTGTTGCTTCGTTGTATTGAGCGGTTACCGCGCAACACGATCCTCGCCCCGCTACCCGGCCCGCCGGAGCCCTGGGTTATCAAAGCATTTGCAACTTTCCCCTGTAAAGAGTTGACCACGTTGTTGGCATCCCGCACCTCTGTCAATTCTGCAGGATTAACTTGCTGAGTGGCATAGACAAGTGTCTTGGTCTCCCTGGGAATACCCAATGCCGTAACCACCACCTCACTTAATTCGGTAAGGTCCTCCGACATATCGACGTCGATGGTCGTTCTGCTTCCAACGACTAACTCCTGTGTTACAAATCCAATAAAGGAAAATACGAGAACACTTGATTCGGCCGGAACATTAATGACGTACCTCCCATCTGAATCAGTTGTTATACCTGTGGTGGTTCCTTTCACCACGACAGAGACTCCTGGAAGGGCCACCCCATCTGTACTGGTAGCTACTCTTCCCGAAACTGTTTGAGCAAATGCCAACCCGCTGGCCAGAAAGAAAATGACAATGAAAGATAAAATTCTTTTCATAATTTGAACGTTAGGCTAATGATAAAAAAGGGTATTGACCAACAATGCCCTGTAAAAACGACTACATGAAACTTCTGAAAACTTCTACAGTAAAATCTTCCTGAGGGTGAGGGATGACGGCGTGGGGGTGGCAACGGTAAAGGGGTTCTTTCACGAGAATAACAGCATTGCCGCTGTTTTGGAACAAATTATCTCTAACCAATCCGAAAACAATAATCCCATAAAGCGGATCAGTAATTTTACTCCTTCCATGGGAGGAAAATGAAAACCGTTAGGAAGGTAGTAAAAAAAAAGTACCGCCTGTGTACTTTTTGTCTTTTTTATTTTTGTCATGGCCCGATATCGCCCAGCAAACGCGTCCAATGAATGCCGACAATTAGGAATCAATAGCCACTGATTTTACCACCGTTCTGTAGGTGTCACCCGCTATAACGGTCGGTTGAACTATTTGAATTGCCGGATAAAACGAACCATTCATATATCAATCCGCCCAGCCCGAAATGGGCAGGCCTTCTTTCATGGTACAGGTAACTAAAGTATCGTCAACGACCCTTTATAGACTTTATTGCCCCGTTTCAAATCAAGGATGTAAAAGTACACACCCGAGCTCTGGCCGCCACCATCCCAGTCATTGTGATAGTTTACGGCATGGAATACTTCCTTTCCCCAACGATCCATAATGGTGAGTTCCGAATTTCTGTATAACTCGATCTTTGTAATGTGAAAATACTGGTTGAACTCATCGCCGTTAGGTGTGATGATATTGGGGATGGTTACCGGGTGTTTGAAATCAAATGATAGAATGCTTGACCAGCTTTCGTTCGATCCCCCCTTTTCCAGGGCGCGGATAACATACTTGTGCTCAAATGCATCGGCCGCCAGGTTGGCTGAATAGACGTTCTCATAT
>JBBEBN010000183.1:0-5796 GCA_040882305.1 Cyclobacteriaceae bacterium | reverse complement strand
GGTGGGTGCCCCTATGTCATTGGTAATGGCGGGGCTGGATACACCATCTATTGTGAGCTTGATGGTGAAAACCAGCACCATGACCGCGGTGTATTGTCCATGGCCCACGCGGGCAGGAACACCGGAGGTTCACAATTCTTTATTTGCCACACCGGCGCCACCACCAGTCACCTGGACCGGAACCACACTGTCTTTGGAAAAGTTGTCGAGGGACTGGATGTGATTGACCAAATCAGCCAGGGCGACGTCATGGAGAAGGTGGTCATCAACGAGGTGAATTAATCCCATTAACGGTTCAATTCAGCATCGAGCCGGTTGCTGATATAGGTCCGCTCATGGTCGGGCAACGGCTCCGACCGTTTTTTTGATTCAGCGGTAGCCCGTGCCGTAGATTCGGTTTCTTCCACGATAAATCCGTGCTCTTCGATCCTCAGAAGGTTATCATATGGTCCCTTTGGCGAGATCAGTTTGACGAAGACGGGGGCCGTTTCAATGGCGATGAACAAAAGGAGTATAAACCAGTGGGCCCAAAAGATCGCACGACTGTTCTGGGTTATCCGGTCGAGGGCTTCAATCCTTGCAGCGGGACCGTTCACCCTGGATCTTTCCAGGGCATTCATCTCCGCGTTCATTGCGCTGATGTTTCCTGAGAGCAGCGTTTCAATGGCAGCGATCCTTTCCTGGTTTCGGAGGGTAAGGTCAGCGAGTTCCACTTCAGCTTTATCGGCATCGGCCTTCTTTACCTTGTAAATAGGTCCAAGATTCCTTCTCTTGCTTCCTCCCGTTCCATCCGCTTCTTCCTGTGCGATACGCAGAAGTTCATCGCGCTTGCCTGCCTTATCCAGGATTTCTTTTTTCAAGAGTGCAATCTGCGACCTCAAACTATCCTGGTAAGGAATGAATCTGCTCCTGAGTTGCGTTTCCTGCACGGCGTATTTCTCCTGTTCCATTACAATCAGCTCAGGGGCAATTTCCTTTTCGAATATCTTCAGCTCCAGAGGCCTGGCGATGACGACAGAAATCAAAATAGCCAGTATCAAGCGGGGAGCAGCCATCGCCAGTTCACGCCCGAACTTCCCCTCTTTCCGCATACTGGAAACAATGAAGCGATCGAGATTGAAGATCATGAGCCCCCACACCATCCCGAAGAAGATGGAAGTCCAGATATTTTCAAATACCGTATAGAGGGCATAAGTGGCCGAGAGAAAAGCAAAAACCCCGGTAAAAAAAACAGTGGCTCCGATTCCAGTATACTTCGCCGTTTCAGAGGGGCATTTTTTCAGGATCCCTGCCTCCGCTCCGGAACAGAACCAGAAAAATAAAATGAGTTTTCGCATGTAAAGTTAAACGGTAGGGCTGAATGGTTATTGCAGCCAATCCCAATATATGTGCCAGAGCTGAACCGTCTGAATGCTAAGTGGAAACAGTTTTTTAAATGCCGGAAGGTTCATTTTTGAACAGTGTAGTGTCCGGATTTAAAGTGGCTATCTCGTAAGTGAGCTGACAGGTTCGGAAGGGACGGGCTAGAATGTGTATCCCGCATGGAAAGTGAAATAAGGAAATAGAGGTGAAATGTCATACTCTATTGATCCCCTTACCCTGTTGATGCCATCAACTTTTTCCGCAAAGCCAAGGCCAATCCATGGTTTAATATAAAACGATCCTTTGTAAGGACGCCAGCTATAACCCAAATAGGTCATGAGCAACAGGTTGTTAAAACTTGTTGAACCACCCGATTCCCTTTCAATAGAAACCTTAAAACTTTGGAATCCGACCTGCTCGCCAATAAACCATCCGTCGTTCGCCCCCTTTGCATACAGTTCTCCATAAAGAAAGAACGCGCTTCTGATTCGAACGTCCCAACCCAGATCCCTGTTGCTCGAGTTAAAGTCGACCATTGTCTCGGGCAGGTTGAGCGCATACGCACCCAATCCGACAAGAAATTTTTCACTAAACATAGGTTGATAGCGAAGGTGGAAGGAGTAGCCTTTATACAGGAAAGCAATCGGATCAATTTCAACTGAAAGTCGCGAGCCGTAATCCTGCGAAAACACAGGAATATAGTCCTGGCCAAAAATTTTCGATGGAGCTGTAAAGGTCACGACGAAAACAAGCAATACCGCTGCTAGGGATTTCATTTTTGAATCTGTTGGTGTAAGGCAAACTAAAAATGTCATACCGACCCAGCTCTGAAACCATAGAAAGGGATCGATTATTCGATTACCTTGATGAGCATTCCGCGTTCAACGCGATCGTTTAAAGTCATGCCGTTGAGAATAGCGAGCTCTTCCATTCTTTTTTGATTCACGTGCAGACTGCCCAATGCCTGAGCCAGCGTACTGTTCTGGGGCACAGTTTTCACGCGGACCTTTTCAGGTTGCTTGTTGATCTTAGATCGGTCAGTTAACGCTCGGAACGTACCCATGGTGGATTGGAACAATTGCATATACGCATTAAAATCGGTCTGCGTACTCGCGCCAATAAGGTTATAAATGTTACCGTCATACTGGATGAAATACATCAGGGTGCGCAGGGTTTGCTGAGCCGCTTGCTGCTGCTGCTGCTCCTGTTGTCGTTGCTGATCGGCGATCAATACGATCGCTGGCAGCCCGTTCACGGTTTCCCGTTTAGAATCCACCGCCTGAAACTGATATTTTTGCAACACCGCTTGTGCAGCTTCTTCCAGGGAATTTCCTGGAGCGAGGGTCAGCATCATGACAGCCCTTCCATCAGCCGGAACCATCTGAACCTGTTGCGGTGTATTCTGAACTTTCCAGCTTGAAGGAATAGAAAATTGGAAACGCAACACCGGATGATAGAATACACTGTTTTCAACAAAACCCTGTTTGGGATCCTCACCGTAAACAAGGCCATCAATCATTCTTAAATAACCGTCGCGGTTGACATCCAGGTCCGTTGACTTGGTCTTCCGCTGCCATTCCTCAGCAAGCTTTGCAACTTTTTTTTCACGGTCCGCCGGGTCCGGATGCGTTGATAAAAATGTGGGCACCTCTTCACCGCCCGACTGGCTGCCGAGGCGGTCAAGTGTACTGAAGAAATCAGCCATCTCCGATGCATCATATCCGATTTTCGTAGAGTACTCCACTCCCAGTTTATCTGACTCACTTTCAGCGTCTCTTCCGAATTTTAAGAACAATAACTGAAGGCCTGTCTGAGCTACGTCAGCAAACTGGGCAAATTCCGGAGAGATCACCGAACCCGCCACCAATCCGATCTGTCCCAGCATCGCCCGGCTGTATTGTTTGGCCGAATGTCTTGCGGTGATATGGCCAATCTCATGGCCCAACACTCCGGCAAATTCCGCCTCATTGTTGAAGTGCGCCATGATTCCCCGTGTGAAATAGACAAATCCCCCGGGAACTGCAAAGGCATTTACAACCGGTGAATCTACGATCTTGAATTCATAGGGAAGTTCTTTCCTGTGAGATACTGCTGCCATCTGCTTTCCTTTCTCATTGATGAAGCGTTGTAGCCTTTCGTCTTCATATAGTCCGAAGAAGGCGACAATTTCAGGGTCCGATTGCTGCCCCATGGCAATCTCCTGTTCCTTTGACATCAGCATCAATTCATTCCTTCCTGTCACGGGATTCTTTGCACAGGAGGCGATAAACATCAAAGCGACGATAATGCTTCCACTAATGGCTAACCTTTTCATATTCTGTTGGTTATTTCAACAGAACCATAAAAGAACTATACCTGCCAGCCAGGTAAATTTATTCGGGTAAATGATCGGTAAAAAAAGACGGTGAAACGCGAGGTGCGCACGTCGAATATGAAGCGCTGAAATTCATTGTAACGGCCAACCGCTCGATCAGAAGTTTTACGAATATCTGCTGTCAGCGTTTTCGATCGCTTTTGTGATGGATCTGACAACTTCATCGAGCTTTTCAGCTGAATTCTGAAGGTGCTCGCGTATAACTTTTGAATCCTCTTCTTTCATTTCGGTCTTCGAAAGTAGATTCAGGAGTCCCAGGATGGAGGCGACAGGGCTTCGAAGCTTGTGCGCATTTATAAAAGCGTACTCCTCCAGGGCTTGATTTTTCTTTTCCAATTCCTCTGTCCGCTGCTTCACCAGCATTTCAAGGTTCTCATTAATACCCTGAATTTCCTCGGCCTGTGCAAGAATCTCTTCATTTTGTGCCTGGATTTCCTCTGTCTTAAGCTGGATTTCCCTCGTGCGTTCTTCGACTCTGGCTTCCAAAACCAACTTATCCTCCAGGAGTCTTCGTTCGCGGAACCTCATGAGGCCGTACGCGCCGATCACAAAGAATCCCACAACAAGAACATAAAACGTACTTGTGCGCCAGAAAGGCGGGCTGATTGAAAAAGCAAAGGTGCTCTCAGGAGCATTGTTGAAGTCATCGGAATCGGAAACTTTAACTTTAAAAATGTAATCGCCCGGTGGGAGCCTGGAATAAGTTACGTCCTGGTTCCTGGTGGATATCCATTCCAGGTCATAATTCTCGAGCGTGTACTGATAATTCAGATTGCCGGTGTTCTGATACCAGAAACCGAGATAATGAACGGTGACATTATCTTCATTGTAATTTAACTGTCGTTGCCCCGAAATATCAATGGGTTCGCCATAGATGGTGACCGCATCTATGGTGGCATGTGGAATGGAAAAATCCTCCTCATTGCTCAGAGAGAATTTGATAATCCCCTTACTCGTCCCGAAATACAACTGACCATATTTGTCTTTTGCCACGGCATTCAGGTTGGGATGTTTATCGCGAATTCCAGTTTCTTCGCCCCAGTAACGCATTTTCTTCCCGTCAGTATCGTACACATCGATCCCATAATTATGGATGGTGACAAGGTTACCCTGACCGTCAGCTGTGAGCGACTGGACAGAATTGTCACGCAACCGCATTTCCGGAACGGTGGCAAACTTTCTTCCATCGAAATAATAAACACCATTATCCTGAGAAGTGACCCAGATATTTCCCCTCGCATCTTCTGCCACACTGTATACGACTCGCGACTCTAACCCTTCGCTGAAATGATGAAATCCGGAGGCATCGAGCATACTGACTCCTCTGCCATCGGTGGCAAACCACACCCGGTCCTGGCTATCAATGAAGACCTGATAGATATAATCAGAGCTGAGACCATCCTCTGAACTGTAATTCTTCACAATATATTTTTGCCCGTCATGGTGAATGGATGTGCCGCCGCCAAGCGTGGCCACCCAGACGAGATCTTCCTTACCGGTAATACTGAGAATATTTCCATTGCGCAGCTCCTTATTAAAATGCCTGATCTGGTTTGTAGTGGGATTGATCTGCAACAAGCCGTTCCCATATAATCCAGCCCAGATGTAGCCCTGGTGATCGGCATAAAGACTGATGATGGTAGATTTCCTGAAGGCGGAGTTTTCAAGCTGTTGAGTTACAACGGCCTCACCATTGTTTCCATAACTGCGCATAAACAACCCTTCGCTTGTTGAAAACCATATTCTATCTCTGAGATCGACACTCAGGGCGAGAATGTTGACGTTTCCTGCCGGATCCAGTGACTCAATGTGCTCCACGGCGTCCCCCATGGTCCGGCTCAATCCTGTTTTTGAGCCCGACCAGATATTACCTTCTCTGTCCTTCATCACCGCGTTTACCGACCGCAGGTTCAGGCCGGCAATTTGATCAAGGACCTTCGTATGTTGGGTGTGGCGGTTATACACAATCAAGCCTTTCTGCGGACAGGAAATCCAGACCTGATCTGCTTTAAACGTAAAGTCGGAGATTGATCCGTGTTCCCACTGAAAAGGGGTTAGGG
>JBBEBN010000182.1:0-5797 GCA_040882305.1 Cyclobacteriaceae bacterium | reverse complement strand
CTTCGAGTTCTCATCTTTTTGCCTCCAAACCTTAAGTGTAATTTTCATTTCGTCAATTTTAATGTGAGTGGTAAATAGTGAGCCACCTGGTTAGCTTATGCCTTCACGTCTTTTAGCCGCCGGTTCCTTTTTTCCTGTATATCTGGTATACCTATGGTCCTATTTCCCTCATAGATGAGCGACCTGCGTTTCAGGGTTTTCACTTTTTGCTTCACCAGTTGCGTTTTGCTGCTTGACTACTGCTTACTTTTCAAACCTCTCAAACTTCTCAAACTGTCCCTGCTACTTGTAGCTCCGCTGGGTCAGCTTCACATTCTCGAAGAGCAGTTCCTCCTTGTGCAATACTTCCCCGTTGTTGTCTCCGGTGTATTCCCAGGCGGCGACGTAGGCAAACTCATCATCCTTGCGAAGGGCCTCTCCGTCCGGAGTCTGTGATTCTTCGCGGAAATGCCCGCCGCAGGATTCGGCGCGGTGAAGGGCGTCGTCCACCATCAGCTCCCCGAGCTCCATGAAATCGGCTAGGCGACCTGCCTTTTCAAGTTCCTGGTTCAATTCACCGGAACTTCCAAGGACATTAACATTTTCCCAGAACTCCTTCCTCAACTCCTGAATCCTGGCCTTCGCTTTTTTCAAACCTTCCTGTGTTCTGGACATACCGCAGTAATCCCACATGGTGAAGCCTAGTTCGCGGTGTAACTGATCGACTGTTTTGTGTCCTTTAATACTGATCAGTTTCTGAATTCTTCCCTGAACATTTTCCATCGCTTCTTTGAAAGATGGATGATCGGTGGAAACCTTGTCACTCCAGCCGATATTGGCCAGATAATCTCCTATCGTATATGGAATCACAAAATAACCGTCCGCAAGACCCTGCATTAGGGCGCTAGCGCCCAGCCTGTTGGCGCCGTGGTCAGAAAAGTTTGCTTCGCCCAGGGCGTATAATCCCGGAACGGTGGTAGACAGGTTGTAATCTACCCATAGCCCGCCCATTGTATAATGCACGGCGGGGAAGATCATCATCGGGCATTCATAGGGATTGTCTCCGGTGATCTGCTGATACATATCAAAGAGGTTGCCGTATTTGGCTTCAATGATCTTTTTTCCATCGCGTTTGATGGCATCGGCAAAATCCAGGAATACGGCCAGGCCGGATGCTACTCCCTTGCCTTCATCGCAGGCGTATTTGGCGTTTCTGGATGCAACATCGCGGGGAACAAGGTTGCCGAAGGAAGGATATTTCCTTTCGAGAAAATAATCCCTTTCCGCTTCGGGAATATTCACGGCGTCTTTCGCTTTTAATCCCGGACGCGCCGTTTTGGGTACCCATACGCGGCCATCATTGCGCAATGACTCAGACATGAGGGTGAGTTTGGACTGATGTTCACCCGACACCGGAATGCAAGTGGGATGGATCTGCGTGAAACACGGGTTGCCGAACAGCGCGCCTTTTTTGTGTGCGCGCCACGCAGCCGTTACGTTGGAGCCTTTCGCGTTGGTGGAGAGGTAGAAGACGTTGCCGTACCCCCCCGTGCACAGAAGCACTGCATGGGCGCTGTGCGCTTCAATTTTCCCGGTCACAAGGTTACGAGTGATGATGCCGCGCGTCTTTCCGTCAGCCACCACCAGGTCAAGCATTTCGGTGCGGTTGTACATTTTCACTTTTCCATTGGCGATCTGGCGGTTGAGGGCACTGTACGCACCCAGCAGCAGCTGCTGACCGGTTTGTCCCCGCGCATAAAATGTGCGGGACACCTGTGCTCCTCCAAAGGAACGGTTGTCCAGTAATCCGCCATATTCGCGAGCGAAGGGAACGCCCTGCGCCACACATTGGTCGATGATATCGACACTCACCTCTGCCAGCCTGTATACGTTGCCTTCACGCGCCCGGTAATCACCTCCTTTGATAGTGTCATAGAAAAGGCGGTAAACACTGTCTCCGTCGTTGCGGTAGTTTTTCGCAGCATTGATACCGCCCTGGGCCGCAATGCTGTGCGCACGGCGAGGGCTGTCCTGAAAACAAAATGCCTTGACATTGTAGCCCAATTCTGCCAGGGATGCAGCCGCAGATGCTCCGGCAAGTCCTGTTCCCACCACAATTACTTCGTATTTACGTTTATTGGCGGGGTTGACCAATTTTAAATTGAACTTATGCTTAGACCATTTTTCCGATAAAGGTCCTTCAGGAATTTTGGATTCTAATTTCATGTCTTGATATTTATCTCTACCGGGCACTTGGCCTGAGGAATTCGTTACGTGATCTGTTAGTTGAAATACATGTAGATCGGAATAAAGGCAAACAGCGCCGGCACAATGATCGCAAAGGCCACTCCCACGAGTTTGATCACCGGATTGTACTTGACGTGGTTTAACCCGAGCGTCTGAAAAGCGCTTCCGAATCCATGGAACAAATGAAAGGCAAGCAAGGCCATACTCACGACATACAACACGACAAACCAGATATTGGCATAAGCGCTATCAACAACGGCGTAAAGATTTTTATAATCAGCGCCATCATAACTAGCCGTGGGAATGCCACCCCAGTGCATTTCCCACCAGAAACTGCGAAGATGGATCACCAGGAAAATAAAAATAAAGGTTCCCAGGATACCCATGTTGCGGGAAGTCCAGTGTGACGAGTTGTTGTTTAAGGCATAACCTCGCGGACCGCGTGCACCGCGATTTCTCCGCGTGAGCCAGATCGACCACACCACATGAAAGACAATAAAAGCATAGTTTACGATCGAAACCACTTTTATCAGTGGGTTGGACGTCATAAACTGGGCATAGATGTTGAATGACTGTCCCTGATCGTCTTTAAGCAACTGAAGATTGCCGATGAGATGAACGACCAGAAAGAGGATGAGAAAAAGCCCGGTGAGGGCCATGACTAATTTTCTCCCGATGGTACTCGAGAAAAATTTCGTAAACCAATTCATAGTTTGTTTTAACTGAGTTGAGGTCGCCAAAAATAGTTCTCAGTGTTTTACCAAACAACGGACTTTCTACTTTAAAAATTTTCCAAATAAGAAATGGTGATCGTCAATAGGAAATTTCTATCGGAGGAGTTCAAATAACAAAACAATCAGACCAATGACACCTAATGTCACCAGTAAAAACCATTCTCTTCTTAAAAAATGAATGAATTTTTTTAATAGGGGTTTCATAAGAAATTGTTTGTCCCAGTCATTATTCCAAAAATGAAGCCCGACACGATAATGTGCTGACTAACAGATATTTACATAAGTTAATACCGGCGGTGGCTCCCTTAATGATCCTAATAAATGGGAATTATTCCTGATTTGGGAAATCAGTGTGATGTTTTTCCGGGTTGCAGTTACCATGCGCGGAATTAACTTTGCGGTTTACAACCACTCGATTTCCACATGTATCTGATCTTCGACACGGAAACCACCGGTATTGCCCATAATAAGACTGCTTCCATCACCGATGTCGGCAACTGGCCGCGCCTGGTTCAACTCGCCTGGCAACTGCACGATGCTAAAGGAAAGCTGATCTCGCGGCAGAATCTCATCATCAAACCCGATGGTTTTGATATTCCGTACAAGGCTGAGCAGATCCACGGTATCTCCACCAAACGCGCACTTGCGGAAGGTCATCCCGTTAAAATGGTGTTGGACCTTTTTATGGCGGACTTTGCGCAAACATCTCTGCTGGTCGGTCACAACATTGAGTTTGACATCAACATTCTCGGGGCAGAGTTGTTCCGTCAAAAGTTTGATATCGATCCTGTCCTCAAGACCGAAAAAGTTGATACGGGAATCGCCTCAACGGAATTTTGTCAGCTTTCCGGCGGCATCGGCGGGAAACTAAAAATGCCCCGGCTGGCGGAACTTCACGAAAAACTTTTCGGAAAGGATTTCGGCGAAGCCCACGACGCTTCTTACGATGTTGCCGCGACAGCCCGATGTTTCTTCGGGCTGCTGGAAAGAAAGGTGATCAATCCGTTTGACAGCACGCCGCTGGAGGAGATCGTATATGAAGAACCTAACCTGGAGGCTGCGAACTTCACAAAAAGGGAAAAGAAAAAAGAAGCGGGCTGGTCGTTTACCCCGGCAGAAGGGGCAACCACCGACAAGCCTTTTGTCCATCTTCACGCGCATTCACAGTTTTCGGTACTTCAGGCGACACCCGATATCAAGAACATGGTGACGAAAGCCAAATCGCATGGCATGCCCGCGGTGGCGATCACCGATCTGGGAAACATGTACGGCGCTTTTAAATTCGTAAGAGAGGCCGTCAACCATGAGATCAAGGCAATTGTCGGCTGTGAATTCTATGTTGCCGAGGAACGCAAGAAATTAAAGTTTACAAAAGACAATCCTGACAAGAGATACAACCAGGTTTTACTCGCAAAAAACAAGGACGGCTACTACAACCTGGCCAAGTTGAGTTCCCTTGGTTTTACGGAAGGGTTATACGGCATTTATCCGCGGATAGACAAAGCGTTAGTGGCGCAGTATAAGCAGGACCTCATCGCTACCACTGGCGGTCTGAACAGCGAAGTGCCGTACCTCATCCTGCACGTGGGCGAAAAACAGGCGGAAGAAGCCTTCAAATGGTGGCACGGGCAGTTCGGAGAGGACTTTTACATTGAGCTCAACCGCCATGGTGTGCCGGAAGAAGACCACGTCAACGAAGTGATGCTGCGTTTCGCCGAAAAGTACGGCGTCAGGTATTTTGCCGCCAATGAATCCTATTACCTGGACCGGGAAGAGGCAAATGCACACGATGTTTTGCTGTGCATCAAGGAAGGCGAGTTCAAATCCACACCCATCGGTTATGGCCGCGGCCACCGTTATGGTCTTGTCAACGATCAGTACTATTTTAAATCGCAGGAAGAAATGCGCTCCATCTTCCGCGATCTGCCCGAAGCCATTGACACCATCAGTGAGGTCGTCAGCAAGATTGAAAGCTATACACTCGAGCGAAGTGTCCTCCTTCCCAAGTTTGACATTCCTGAGGGATTTAATAACGAGAACGAATACCTCAGGCATCTTACCTACGAGGGGGCGAAGAAAAAATACGGCGAACTCTCCCAGCCCCTGATCGATCGCCTTGATTTTGAGTTGGTCACGATCAGGAACACAGGTTATCCGGGGTATTTTCTCATCGTCCAGGATTTCACTTCCAAAGCCCGCGAGATGGGCGTCAGCGTGGGGCCGGGCCGTGGATCAGCGGCGGGTTCAGCGGTGGCTTACAGTATTGGCATCACCAACGTTGACCCTATCAAATACGATTTGCTGTTTGAGCGTTTCCTCAATCCCGATCGGGTATCGCTTCCCGATATCGATATTGATTTTGATGATGAAGGCCGCGATAAGGTTTTGCGCTATGTCATTGACAAATACGGCAAGAGCCAGGTTGCGCAGATCATCACCTATGGAACCATGGCCGCGAAATCGTCTATTCGCGATTGCTCACGCGTTATGGAACTTCCCTTGAGCGAGGCAAACCTGCTTGCCAAAATGATTCCCGAACGGCCTGGCACCTCGCTGGCTTCTGCGTTCGGAGAAATAAAAGAACTGGCGGATATTAGAAAAGGCAACGACCTGAGAGCACAGGTTCTCCAACAGGCAGTCGTTCTGGAGGGATCTGTTCGCAATACCGGAACACATGCATGCGGTGTGATCATCACCCCTGATGACCTGACGAATTTTGTGCCCGTGTCAACAGCAAAAGATTCGGACATGCTGGTAACCCAGTTTGACAACAGCGTTGTGGAGAGCGCGGGGATGCTGAAGATGGACTTCCTCGGGCTTACCACCCTTACGATTAA
>JBBEBN010000181.1:0-5806 GCA_040882305.1 Cyclobacteriaceae bacterium | reverse complement strand
CCCGGACGCACGTTTTCCGATAAACCAAGAAATGCATGCAGGTCCAGCTGACCTTCAAGTGCAAGGTTAAGTGCATCAATCCTGATCCCCATGGCCGATGCATTGTAAACAATGCCCACGGACAGGCACGATGCCAATGCGTGCAAAACGGCCTCAACTGCATTGGGACCATGATTTTCACCCAGCAACACCGGCGGTTCATCGCCTTCCAATACAAAAGGCTTTATTCGTGAAGTGTCTTCCTGCTTTGCGCCATAAAAACCAATGATCTCGGTTTTACAATGGCCTCCTTTGATCCACTGAGTGTTTGACCGGAAAGAAAACAATGCAATCTCCGGGTCGCGCTTTACGGCTTCAATCGTACCTATGAGTTGTTCGACATTCACTCCATTTAATGTTTTGATCGCTACTTCGTTCATGATTGAAAGGTTTAAGTTGTTAACTAATTTTTTCGTGATTGTGATTTCACCGCTCTTTAATGGCCAAGAGTGAAATGCTTTGAATGCCATAATCCCTAGTGGCTCCCCTGGCACCTTTTGACAGAAATTCATAGGGATTGATCTTGTCCTCCACAACGTGAAGGCCCGCATTCTTAATGAGAGAATAATAATCGTCTTTCTGCATGGCTCCTCCTATACACGCTGCCCACAAAGTTGCATTACAACTGATATTCCCCGGTAGTTTAAGAGCCGTTACTATGTCAGATACGGCAAGTCTTCCGCCCGGCTTAAGCACACGCGCTGCCTCCCGGAACACTTTCGATTTCTGCGGTGACAGGTTAATCACTCCATTGCTGATGACCACATCAACGCTTTTGGGGAGCACAGGAAGGCTTTCAATGTAACTGTTATGAAACACGACTTGGTGAAAGTTAAATTGGTCCCTGAGCGTGGTTGCTTTCGCCAGCTGTTCAGGGGTCATGTCAACGCCGATTACTTCTCCGCGATCACCCACCTGCAACGCGGCGAAAAATGCATCCATTCCTGAGCCACTGCCCAGGTCAATAACACTTTCGCCTTCTTTCAGATCCGCCAAATCAAAATGATAACCCACTCCGGCAAATGAATCGATTGATTGACGCGGTATTTTGTTCAAGAGCCCTGACGAATAACCAAGATTTTCAGCTAAAGCCCTCCCCATTTCAAAATGATAAGTTATCTCAGGATGCAAAGCAACCTCGCGATACATTTTTTTTACTTTTTCTTCAAGCTCTCGCTGGTTTACCTCCGTGAATACATTCATGATAATTTCAGTTTTATGGTGTACGTTAAAGACCTCATCTGCTCATGACACCGGCTTTACTTCTTTCTGAAAAATTGCATTATAAATTAATGAGGGAATGCATAGGTCAATAGCGCTGGGAAACAAGGCAAAAACGGTGAGAATACCCGCTATTATCAATCCCTCTGTAACCATTCCGAAATACAACAGACTGACAACCGTCCCTAGAAAAAGGGTGGCAATAATACACGCAAATTTCAATAGCATGGACCTTACGGGCACCTTTGGAGTGCCCAACCATCGGCGAAGGCTATAATTATAGAAATAGTCAAAAGGATGATTGGGAAGTACAATGCCGAGAAAAGCGAAACTCAGCATAACAGAAAAAAGCGCAATACTTTTCGTTGCAATGGCCACGATCAGCAGGACCACGCATGCCCGATAAGCAAAACGGATTCCGAACGCCATTTCACCGAGTGTCTTCTCATTTTCACAGGTAAAACCCTGTGCCCGTAATCGATTAAGCCGGATTGGCGATAATGTGTTTTTCTCAATTTTCATCTGTCTGTTCTTTATAGCTTTCTATTGTCTGGATGCCATCAAAACTAGCTTCCGCATTGGTCCGGGCTGTTAAATGGGGTTGCAAAAACATTAAAAATCGTTGCAAAGACCTTCTATTTCCACCAACTTCATGAAAAACCGAGAGGTGGTCGGCTTTTTCGATTACAAAGTCCTTTTCTGACCCGGCGGCTTAAGAGAGTCGAACTTTCCGTATTTTTAATAAAGTAAGAAGCAGAAAAGCATTCTGCCGCTAAATCTGTTTTCGCGAACGTTTTATGATAGGTGTTTTTCAAAAGTTTATTGGGTTGGGGCAACATGCGAAGGACTCGGAAGAAGAAAAGCTTCGGAAGTCCAGTTTGCTGGTGATGTCAGGTCCGTTCGCCGTAGCGGGACTGGTTTGGGGAGTATTGTATTTTGCAAACGGCCTCCTTGTACCGGGATTAATACCTTTTACTTATGGACTTCTCTCACTTGCCAGCATAGCTCACTTCAGCATTACCACCCGTTACAGGTTTTTTCGAAACAGCCAGTTATTTTTGATCCTTGTCCTGCCGTTTTTCCTTCAGATCGCACTGGGTGGTTTTGTGCCTGGCAGTGCCGTCATCATTTGGGCCGTCATTGCCCCTGCCGGAGCGCTGATCTTTCACAGTGTCAGGAGGTCGCTGATTTGGTTTGCGGCGTACATATCCCTGGTTATCATTGCTTTTGTGATCAATGATCGCCTGCCGGATTATATCAACTGGAATTTAGAACCAGATTTTATCCATGTTCTATTTCTCATGAATATCATTGGGGTGTCTGTGCTCGTGTTCATGATCCAATACTACTTTGTCGGCAAAATCACTGAGCTGAAGCAACACATAGAGAACAAGAACCTGGCCCTGGAGGAACAATCTGAAAAACTAAAAAGAATGGACAAGATAAAGTCCAGCTTCTTTGCCAACATATCCCACGAGTTCCGAACACCCCTCACACTTATTCTGGGCCTGGTGAATAAGCAAATAGCCAACCCTGAAAATCCCCCGCATCTCGACGACTCTGATACTATCAGGCGAAATGCTCTGCGCCTTTTGCAATTGATCAACCAACTGCTGGACCTTTCCAAACTGGAATCCGGTGAAGTTAAACTTGATCTCTCCAAAAATGATATAGTACAGTTTGCGAAAACCTTCACCTCACAGTTTGAATCCTTTGCTTCCGAAAAGAAGATCAGGATGACGTTCAACGGAAATGATCTTCGTCAAGAGACCTCTAAGCCTATCGAGTTATTTTTTGACGAGGAGAAATTCCAAAAGATCATCATCAACCTGCTTTCCAATGCTGTAAAATTTACCCCTGAGCGCGGAGAGATAAAAGTTGAGATCATGGCGGAAAAAAATAATACAGACATGGTTGCTGATGTTGTAAAGGTTAAAATATCAAATACGGGTGCCGGTATACCAAAGGATAGCCTCCCGTTTATATTTCAGCGCTTTTATCAGGTGGATGGATCCAGTAACCGGCAGTACGAGGGAACGGGAATTGGTTTGGCCCTGGTTAAAGAGCTAACTGAATTGCATCGCGGGAGGGTTTATGCAGAAAGCAATGAAGGACTAACAAGTTTTACTGTCGAACTTCCTATGTCTGCTGGGGCCAACGTTTCTATGGAAAAAGAAAACCAGGTGGCATTGTCAGATATCGTCATTACCGCTCCCCCTGTTACAGCTAAAAAACAGGAAAAGTTCGAACTGGATCCAGCCGTTCAGGATAATGACCTGCTTGAAATCCTGATCGTGGAAGACAATCCTGACCTTCGTTCTTTTATGAGAACGATCCTGGCGTCTGGTTATAAAGTAACAGAGGCCGTTGATGGAGAAGACGGTTTGGCCAAAGCCGATTCAACCGTGCCCGATCTTATCATCAGTGATGTGATGATGCCCCGAATGGACGGTTTTGAGCTCTGCAGAAAACTAAAGTCTAATGAAAAGACCGATCACATTCCATTGATCATGCTCACAGCAAAAGCATCACGGGAAAATAAACTCGAAGGCCTTGAAACGGGTGCGGATGACTATCTACTCAAACCGTTTGATGAAGAAGAATTGCGAGTGAGAATAAAGAACCTCATCGCCATACGGGCAAAGCTTCAAAAGAAATTCCAACAGGAGATCATGCAAAAGCCCGAAGCGGTCAAAATCCTTTCCTTGCATGAAAAGTTCCTCGAAAAGGTAAAAGCGGCAATTGAACAAAACATAGACAATGAACTGTTCAGCGTCGAGCATCTGGGAAGAGAGCTTGCCATGAGCAGGTCCCAGATTCATCGGAAGCTCAAGGCACTCACCGATCAGCCTGCCACCATGTACATAAGACATTACAGACTCCACCGCGCAGCAGCGCTGTTGAGGCAGGGTGCTGGTAATGTTGCCGAAATTTCCTATCAGGTCGGGTTTAACAGTGCCACGTATTTCAGCTCATGCTTCCATGAGTTGTTTGGTTATCCCCCTTCGGTTCTAACTAAAGGTTCAGGGAAAGAAAAACTCAGAGCCTGATTTTAATGTCAAGCTTGTTATCTTGGCACCACAAAGCAGATTCAGAAAATGCGGATACCACCTAAAAAATATTTCCTTTTTTTCATTCTGATGCTGGCGGTTATTGGGGTTTTTTTTTGGTGGGCGTACAACATTTTCGGGCCCCGGGAATTAAAACATTCTCAACCATGGACCGTCATCTTTAAAAGGTTGGGTACGCTTTCTTCCCCACGCGCCGCCGATCTCAATGACGATGGTGTACTCGACGTGATCATGGGCGCGGGTACGGTGGAATTTCATCCCAGCGACTCGGGTATTATAGCCATTGACGGTGCCGATGGAAGCATATTATGGACCGCCGGGGCTCGCGACCAAATCTTTGGTTCTGCCGTTTTCAAGGATATAACGGGGGATGGAATACCGGATGTCTTCATCGGAGGCAGGGCGGCACAGTTGAAAGCGATCGATGGAAGGAACGGAAATGTATTGTGGGAATTTTTTCCACATGACGTAAATCTTTCAGAAAGTGATTCAGGGGCTTACAACTTTTACAATTCCCAGTTTATTCCTGACCAGGACCACGACGGATATGATGACCTGATCGTTGCAGCCGGAGGTTATGTCAAAGCCCTGCCGAATGATCCTGTGCGTCCCGCGGGCAGGCTGCTGATCATCAGTTCCGCCACCGGAGTCGCCCTGGCTTCCGCGATAATGCCGGATGGTAAGGAGATCTATATGTCAATTGTAGTGGCGGATTTTAATGGCGATGGAAAGCTATCACTTATCTACGGTACCGGCGGGGAGACCCTGAGCGGATCGTTGTATAAAGCGTCGCTTGATGATGTGATGCGAAATGATCTTTCCCGTTCCACCATCCTGGAAGCCGGCCAGGAGAAAGGATTCGTCGCTCCCCCGGTGCTGGCGGATATTACGGGCGATGGCGTTCATGATATTGTGGCCAATGCTGTGAACGGCCGGATGATCGCCATCGATGGGGCAACCGAAAAAATACTCTGGAGGGTAACGATTCCAGGAACGGAAGCATATTGCTCCATTGCCGTAGGTTATTATACCCAAGACGAGGTGCCCGATTTCTTTACCAATTACGGCGTGGGTATATGGCCTGATCTGAATAATTCAATTCAGTTTATGGTTAGCGGCAAGACCGGAGAGGTAATGTTCACCGACTCTCTCGGCACATTTCAGGAGAGCACCCCCGTGACGTGCGATTACAACAACGATGGTCATGACGATGCGTTGTTCAGCGTAAATTATCAGCATACTTCAGGATTCACCAATCAGTTGATGGTGATTGATTTTCACAATGACACGATTTACGAAACCGGACCGCGGCATTATGGCGCCAATGTGGCAAGCACACCATGGACCGGGGATATCGACAATGACGGCTTCCTGGATGTCATCTACTGCAACGAGATCAATCCCTTTGATTTGTTATCAGTCACTTTTAAAGAAGGGCTTAAGGTCAGCCGTTTGAAAACGGAAGTTCCTCTAAC
>JBBEBN010000180.1:0-5819 GCA_040882305.1 Cyclobacteriaceae bacterium | reverse complement strand
ATTCCCTGCTGAAGGAGCCAGGCAGAAACCATGATCAGATTGTATACATGCGTTGTCCGCCGGACCTGACCAGCGAAGGGCTTAGGAGTCTTCGTTCCGGTTGGCAAAAGTACAATCCCAATATACTGGATGTGATGGCCACGTCTCAATTACCGAACCAGATCAACAGCAAAGAGATTAACGGCGAATTTTATATCATGTCCGTTGACCCGGGCTTCCGCGATTTTTTTGACGTGAAAATGGTTGATGGAAACTGGTTCAGGCCTAACGCCGGCGATTCCATTGTGGTAATAAACGAAAGAGGGCAAAAATTGTCAGGCAATAGCCAGCGCAATGTCATCGGGATTTTCAAGGACATGAGTGGCCAGTTTAATCAACCGGAGAAGCCGATTAAAATAAACAACGCTCCCCACTTCAATTATAATTTTCTCTGCATACGGGTGCTCGAAGTGGACATCCGCAGGACCGTGAATTATCTGTCGACCGTTTTTGGTGACGGATCAAAAAAAACGCCGATATCATTTTTGAACGCGCGATTTGAAGATTGGTTAGACTATCAGGACAAGTTAAACAGGATGTCGGCAATGCTTGCGGTGATCTCGGCGCTTTTGTCCTGTTTGGCCATATACGGTTTAAGTATCAGTATCGTTCGAGATAAACTGAAACCGATTGCCATTCATAAATTATGCGGTGCCGGAGCACTGAATATAACCCGGTTGCTCGTCAGGGAGTTTACCGGTCAAATGGTGATGGCAATCTTGATCTTTGGTCCGCTGACTTATCTGATCCTGAAAGAGCTGCTGAGAACTTTTGTTTATTCAACGCATTTCATCTGGTCAGACCCGCTCATTCCCCTTGCTTATTGCGGAATAGTCATTGCGATGTTGTGCGGATTTCAGGCCATGAGCCTCAACCGGGAAGATCTTTCCGCCGCGTTGAAGGGATAGAGTCTGCTGTCACAATTTCATCAGCTCCGGTCTAATGGAATCTCAGCGGGAATGTCCTATATTTCCAGCTGCAACCCAAAAAACGGAAATAAGAGGTATTTTCTCCGGAGAATTCAAAATATTTCCACTGCACGTTGAAGATTGCACTTTGCAGAGAATTATGCGACGCTGGATTTTTTTCCTGTTTTTCCTCTTCCTGTGCAGTCATGTTCGTGCGCAGGGAATTTTACACGTCGACGATGCAATCGATGAGCGCAACTTCATGCCCTATGACCTAACGTACTTTATCGACGCAACGAATACCCTGGCGTTTGAAGAGATGTCTGATCCTGCCTTGGCCGGGCGCTTTCGGCAAAACCGCGATTACCAGAACAAAGACTTTAAAATAAATGCATCATACTGGATCCGATTGCCCATCCGGCATACGGTACATACAGAAAAACTTTGGTTGCTTGAATTCTATGATCAAACCATTGACCACCTGGATGCCTACGTTCCGCAGTTGGATGGCTTTTACAAGAAGATAGGCATGGGCGACAGGCAGCCTTTTTACCACCGTACCCTTTTGCACAAAAATTTTGAGATCCCGCTCGACATGAAATCCGATACACTAATGGTGTATTATTTCAGGGTACAATCACATGGGTTCGCGGATGTACGGATCGCATTCCGTTCCGTGAACCGCTTTGTGTATTATTCCCTGAACGAATATTTCCTTTTCGGAACCTTCTACGGCATGATACTCATCATCAGCCTCTATAATTTCCTGGTGTTCCTGGCCATAAAGGAGATCAAGAATATTTACTACATCCTTTACATATTGAGTGTTGCGGCGTATGCCATGAGTTATGACGGCATCGGTTTTCAATACCTTTGGCCGCATCATCCTGAATGGAATGATTATACCACCGGTGCCACCTTGTACTCGGTGATCTTGTGGGCGCTTGTTTTTACCCGGCGGTTTTTACGGACAAAGGCGAATGCCCCTTCCCTGGACCGCGCGCTGAAGTGGATGATTGTAGTGCGGTCTGCTTTCTTTGTTGTGGAGATAACCTTCCTTCCGGAACTGCTTACCTATCGAAACGTAGAGATCATTCCGCTTTCCCTGATCTTTGTCAGTGCCATTACCGTCTGGAAGCGCGGCTACCGGCCCGCGCGGTTCTTCGTGATGGCCTATGGCATCCTTTTCGGGGGATTTTTTATCCGGTCACTTGTCTATTTTAATGTATTGCCCTTTACCACCCCCCTGCATTACAGCCTTCATTTCAGCTTTGTGCTGGAAATGCTCTTCCTCACCTTTGCCATGGGCGACCGCATACGCATCCTGAAGGCTATGCGCGACCGGGCCCTCAAGCGGATCATTCACGAACATGAGATCAATATGCAGCTGAAGGACAAAGTCAACCGCGAGCTGGAACAAAAAGTGCTGGAACGAACACTGGAACTCAATACCAAAAATGGAGAACTGGAGAACATCAACGAGAAACTGGAACGGCAATCCATGGAGATCAACCAGATCAATTCCATGCTTGACCTCGACAACTGGAAACTGAAGAACAGCATTAAGGAAGTGCTCAATGAAAGGTTGATGGAGAAGACCATGGATTACAAGCAATTCAGAACGTTGCATCCTGATAGTCTCTCCTGTTACCGGTTCCTCGAGTCGTTGAAGTGGAAGAAAACTTTTCACTGCCGGAAGTGCGGAAACGAAAAATATTTTGACGGTGCCCAGAAATTCTCCCGGCGATGCACGCGCTGCGGGTACAATGAATCCATCACATCTTTTACGATTTTTCAGAGCATCAAATTTCCCATCGAAAAAGCATTCTACATCGCTTACCTGGCCGTGACGGGTAAAAAAGATCACACACTCGCATCACTATCAGACCAACTCGACCTCCGCATGAACACTGTTTGGGGATTCAAAAAAAAGGTATTGGAGCGCATCAACCACCTTGAAAAACACGGAAAAAAACCAACAGCATCCCGGTGGGAAGACGTGATCCTTATTCCCCCTACAGCGAAAGGAATGAAAAACAAGGCTTCCGTGATAGTTCATGGGTGACAATGTGAGGTTTTCGCTTGCCGGTGGCAACCGGCGATATCTGCTATTTGTTTTTAATCCGCAAACTCCGCAACCTCCGTCCGTGAAAATCGGCCTGTAATCGTTTGAAATCAATGGTTTTTTCCCGGTAAAAGTGTGCAAAAATCGCACACTTAGGAGGGAAAAAAAATGCCGTTTCTTTCGATTTCCCTGGGCTGGCTCCCAGTTTTTGTCAATATTTTCTGGGTATACTATTTATCAAATTTCCAGGTATAACTAATTGAGTATTGTATGAAAAAATATTTACTAATTCTCTTTCTACTCCTGTTATCGGTCGCAGCCTGGTCACAGGAGAGACAAGTCACAGGAAGGGTGATCTCCGCTGAAGATGGCTTGCCCATACCGGGTGTGAATGTTATTGTCGAGGGTACAGCCAAGGGCACAGCCACTGATGCTGAAGGAAATTATTCCCTCGGGCTGGCAGAAGGCGAGAACAGCCTGGTTTTCAGCTTTGTAGGATTTAAGAACACAACCATTGACGTATCCGGTCGGACCGCGATTGACGTGACGCTCGAAGCGGATGTTACCTCTCTGGAGGAGGTTGTGGTGGTGGGCTATGGAACCCAGCGGAAACGCGATGTGACCGGCGCCATCACGTCATTGAAGGGAGAGGAGATTGCCGATCGTCCAAACGCCAATCCATTAAACTCAATTCAGGGTCGCGCTGCCGGTGTGGTGATAACAAACAGCGGCCTGGCAGGTTCAGCGCCGACGATCCGGATACGCGGTGTGGGCTCCATCAGCAATACGAATCCGCTATATGTCGTAGATGGAATTTTTGCGGACAACATCGATTTCGTCAACCCGAACGATATTGCATCCATGGAGATCTTAAAAGATCCATCATCACTGGCGATGTTTGGTGTCCAGGGTGCGAATGGAGTCGTCATTATCACAACCAAGCGGGCTCAGAAAGGTCAGACCAACGTTAATTTCAGTTCGTATTATGGTATTCAAAAAATCACCAACAACATAAAAGTTGCCAATGCTGAGGAATTCAAAACGCTTTATAACGAGCAGTTGGCTCACCTCGGAAGTGCACCCTTCGATTTCAGCAATTACACGGCTGATACCGACTGGCAGGATCTGATCTTCCGCGATGCCATGATCAACAACAACAGTCTGAGTATTACCTCCGGAAGTGAACGCAATCAGGCTACATTCAGCCTCAACTACTTTAAGCAGGATGGGGTTATCAAATACGACAGCTATAAACGATATACCGCTCACCTGCGGGATGAATATACTGTGAGTGATCATTTGAGGGTTGGCGCTGACCTCAGCCTTTTCCGTTTTGAAAGAGATCCTTACCGGAATGGAGTGGTAGCTGGCGCTTTATGGTCGGCACCTGTCTATGCTCCGCGCGACGCCAACGGAAACTGGAATTCAGCCCCGACCTTCCAGCGTGCGCAGGTCGGTAATCCTTACGCGTTCACGGAGATATACAAAGACAAAAGCATTGACGAGGGTTACCGCCTTGTAGCTTCTGCTTTTGCTGAAGTCAACTTTCTCAAAGACTTTACCTGGAAATCCGTTTTCTATACTGACCTGGGTTTTAATAACAAACGCACCTACGATCCACTGTTTGAGATCGGCACCGGCCCTGATCGCGCGCAATTCAACGAGATCACCAAAGTCGGTCAAGAGAAAAGGAATTTTACCACCTGGCAAATGGATCATACGCTGACCTATGCAAAAAATTTCAATGAGGTACACGACGTCACGTTGCTTGCAGGGATAACGCAACAGTTGAAAGCAAATGATTTTATTATCGGAGGGCGTCAAAGCAGGAGTCCGCTTGATATACCCGACGATCCAAACTATTGGTATTTAGGAATAGGTCAAGATGACGTTACCCGTACCAATAATGGCGGCGCCGAGGAGCAGGCTTTCCTTTCTTATTTATTCAGATTGAATTATTCATTTATGAATAAATATCTGGTAAATGCCTCTTTCAGGCGGGATGGTACTTCCAAATTTTCCCCGAACAATCGCTGGGGCAATTTCCCTTCTATTGGTGTGGGCTGGATTGTAACGGAAGAAGCATTTTTCAGGGATCAGAACTTCGTCGAGTTCCTGAAACTTAAAGCCTCGTGGGGCAGGTTGGGCAATGACAAAGTCGGAAACTATCTGTACTATCCCTTGCTGAACACGGGTGTCACAGCGGTGTTTGGGGAGAATGTATATCCTGCTGCGGTGCCGGAATATATTCCCAATCCGAATATTCACTGGGAGGTCGTCCAGGGGATTGACATCGGCTTTGAAGCCGCGGCAATGGATAATCGCCTTAGCCTGGAATTCGACTATTATAATCGCGAAACGCAGGATATCCTGGTTCGTCTGACTATTCCCGGAGCAGTTGGCGCCTCTCAAGCGCTGACCAATGCGGGGACGATTGTAAACAAAGGAATTGAGGTAACGCTTGGATGGAATGACAACGTGAGCGACGATCTTGGTTATAACTTCGGGGCCAACTTCACCACCATTCACAATGAGGTAACTTCCATTGGTGACAACATCGGTTACAATATCACGGAAGGTCCGGCAAGAACTGCGATCGGACATCCAATAGGCGCTTTCTTTGGATACATACAGGAGGGAATCTTTCAGACTGCCGAAGAGGTTGCCGCCTCTGCGCAGGCTGGTAGTGCAATACCGGGAGACATAAGATTCACAGACATTGTTGCAGACGGTATCATTGACGACAAAGACCGAACTTTCATCGGGTCACCAACACCCGACTTTATCTTTGGTGGATCCGTCGTTTT
>JBBEBN010000179.1:0-5838 GCA_040882305.1 Cyclobacteriaceae bacterium | reverse complement strand
TTATCTGAAGAACGCGCATTGGTGATAAGACAATTTCTCGTGAGCAGTGGTGTTTCGGAAGAACGCATGCAAATAAAGGCGTGGGGCGGTAAAAAGCCGATCCACGATAAGCATTCTGTACGGGCAGTTGAGAATGTAAGAGTTGAAATTGAAATTTTGTCGGATTAATAACTGTCGTTCATGAGGGTGAAATTTGCTTTTGTTTTTTCCGTCCTGATAACGCTCTCAATATCCGTTTTCGGCCAGGATATTTTTTCACCGTTCTATGTGGTCATCGGAGGGTTCAAACAGGAAGACAATGCGAAACGTTTCTGTGATTACGCGGAGGAACAGAATCTGCCTGCCGTGTATGCGTTCAACGAGGAGCGCCAGATTTATTATGTGTATGTCCGCGCGACGCAAACGCGCGAAGTGGCGGACGACATATTAAAAAGCCTCAAGGAAAGTACCGTGTTCAGGGATGCATGGGTGTTTAGCGGTCAATTGGCAGGAGGGGCGATTGCAAAAAGGCCGGCACCCGTAGAAAAAAGACCGGAGCCTGAACCTCAAACGGAAGAGATTCCCGATCCGGTCGTAGAAAGAAGGGTTGATACATCTTCCGGTTCCGTTGCCGTGGTAGAAACCGTCACTCCGGTAGTGACCCCAAAACCAGTAGGCAAACCATTCTTCTTCAAGTTGGTGAATGGCGAGACAGGTGATCCGGTGGATGGTCTTGTGCGTTTGCAGGAAAGTGAGCGGGCGCAGCAATTCCGGGGTTTCAAAAGTAATGAGAAAGTCTATGTGCCAGCGCCGTCAAACAGATCCGGAAAATGGATTGTCATGGGTCAGGCACTTGGATACAGGACGTCCAAAAAATCCGTCGCCTACAATAAGCCCGATCTGGTGCAGGGTGCCTCTGTTGGCCCGGACGAGGAAGTGATCATTCCTCTGGAACTTGACCGTGTCAAGAGGGGAGATTACATAGAAATGGAAGGGGTCAAATTCTTTAATAATGCCGCGCTCCTTACGCCCGGGTCCGAAAGAGAACTCGATGAATTGGTGACGATGATGGAAGAAAACCCGGATTATCAGGTGCGGCTTCACGGACATACCAACGGCGATGACAATCGCGACGTGGTCACAATCGGGAAGAGTACCGATTTCTTCAATCCTAACGTTGCTAATGAAAAAGTTCACCTCTCCGCCAAAGACCTTTCGTTGCTCCGCGCCGAGCTGGTGAAAGCGTATTTAGTGAGCAAGGGTATCGATGCTTCGCGCATCACCGCCAAAGGTGAAGGCGGCAAGCAAATGATCGTTGATCCTCGAGGTACACTGGCAGGGCTGAACGACAGGGTGGAAGTTGAGATCAGAAAACACTGACAACAGAAAACGTGTGAAGCATTGGCACGGGGAACCATCGTGTCCCTGCTGCCAGAACATGATCAGCTGGTCATGGCCTTCAGCACGTCATGCTGCGTGATGATATGAACTTTCTCCTGTGTGTCGCGGACCAGGAGGGCTTTGTTGTCTTTGTTCAGGAGCGATGACAGAACATCCAGTGTGCTGTCAGGCGCCACAAATAACATTGGCTTATCCATCACATCGCCAACTTCCTTTTGCTTCAGCTGTGGATCCTGAATGATTTTTTCCAGCAGGCCCGATGCGCTGATGCTGCCCACAAACTGACCGTTGTCTATGACAGGTACCTGATCGATCCCCTCGCGGTTAAAAACGAGAATAGCTTCACTTACCTTGGCGGATTTATTTACGGTTATGAGGCTGTCTTTTCCATTGCGCTGCAGCAGAATGTCGCGGGCAGAACCAAAAGTACGCGTTTCAAGAAAACCGTGATCTTTCATCCACTGATCATTGTAAACCTTTGCCAGGTATCGCGTGCCATGGTCCGGCAGCAGGATGACCATCACATCATCTTTTTTCATGTGGTCCCTTGCATATTCCAGGGCGCCATGTACGGCGGAGCCACTTGACCATCCCACAAAAAGGCCTTCTTCCCTGGAAAGTTTGCGCGCCATGATGGCACCGTCCTTATCTGTGACCTTGATAAAAAGATCGATCACATCGAAGTCTACATTCTTGGGTAGTATATCTTCGCCAAATCCCTCCGTCATATAGGGATATATCTCATTTTCGTCAAAAACTCCTGTCTCCTTGTATTTTTTGAAGACGGATCCGTAAGTATCTATACCCACGGCCACGATGGACGGCTTTTGTTCTTTCAAAAATTTTGCCGTTCCGCACATGGAGCCACCTGTTCCCACCGTAGCGACATAATGGGTGATCTTCCCTTCTGTCTGACGCCATATTTCCGGCCCGGTCGTTTCATAGTGCGCCTGTGTGTTGGACAGATTGTCGTATTGATTCGGATAAATTGAGTTCGCTATCTCCTTATTCAGTTTTCTCGCGACTGAATAGTAAGACCTTGGATCGTCAGGAGCAACGTTGGTAGGGCATACGATCACCTCTGCGCCCACCGCTTTCAAGATGTTGATCTTTTCCTGCGATTGCTTGTCAGCCATGGTGAAGATACATTTGTATCCTTTTGCGATGGCTGTTAGGGCAAGGCCCATTCCGGTGTTGCCCGAAGTACCCTCGATGATTGTTCCGCCCGGCCTCAGCTGGCCTGTCTTTTCCGCATCCTCGATCATTTTAAGAGCCATGCGGTCTTTGGTGCTGTTGCCCGGATTGAAATATTCCACCTTGGTTAAAAATGTACCTGGAACTCCTCTGAAAATCTTATGGAGTTTCACAATGGGAGTGTTCCCGATCGTATCGACAATGGAATTATAGATCATGCAGATTGAAATTATTCAAAGGCAAAATTACAAAAAAAGAGACGGAATGGTGGCACGGAATCGCTTTATCCTGTTGCAGCCGCGAGCAGGTATAATACAGCCATTCTCACAGCAACGCCATTTTCCACCTGGTCAAGAATGATGGAATGTTGCGAATCAGCCGCATCGCTGTTTAATTCCACTCCACGGTTAATGGGTCCGGGATGCATAATGACGATTGGTTTCATCAGGTCTTCCAGCATCTTTTTGCTGATTCCGTAATAGATGGAATACTCGCGGAGGGAGGGGAAATATTTTATCTGCTGGCGCTCAAGCTGGATGCGCAGAACGTTTGCGACATCGCACCATTGCAAAGCCTTTTTCACGTCGAGTTCTACCTGCACGCCCAGATTTCTTATAAATTTCGGCAACAGGGTCGGAGGGCCACATACCATTACTTTGGCTCCTAATTTTTGCAAGGCAAATATGTTCGACAGGGCAACTCTTGAATGGAGGATATCACCGATAATAGCGACCTTTTTCCCGGATACGCTGCCGAGTTTTTCGCGGATGGAAAATGCGTCGAGGAGCGCCTGCGTAGGGTGTTCATGCGTTCCATCACCGGCGTTGACAATGTTCGCCTGAATATGTTTTGACAGGTAATGGGCGGCGCCCGGGCTGGCATGGCGCATTACCACCATGTCCACTTTCATCGCCAGAATATTATTGACGGTATCCAACAGGGTTTCGCCTTTTTTTACGGAGCTGGTGGAGGCGGAAAAATTCACCACATCAGCAGATAATCGCTTCTCCGCCAGTTCGAAGGAAAGACGTGTCCGGGTTGAATTTTCAAAAAAGATGTTGGCGATGGTAACGTCTCTTAAAGAAGGCACCTTTTTAATGGGCCGGTTTATGATCTCTTTGAAATTGTCAGCGGTTTCGAAAATAAGTTCTATGTCGTCTATTGTAATGTCTTTGATTCCGAGCAGATGTTTTTGACTGAGTTTAGACATAATCAATCCTTATTGATCAACCAGATTTTATTTTGCTTGTGACCCTGTGCCTGTAATTCCACTAAAACCCGTTGCGACGCCATGGTGTTCACGGTTTTCCCCACATAATCGGGAGCAATTGGCAATTCCCGGTTGTATTTTCTGTCGATCATTACCAGCAGTTCTACTTTGGCAGGGCGGCCAAAAGCGATCATCGCATCCATGGCTGCCCGGATCGTCCGACCGGTAAACAGCACATCGTCAACAAGAACTACTTTTTTACCCTCGATAATAAAGGTGATCCGGTTTTCACTGGCCTTGATGGGCTCCTCTCTCCTCCGGAAATCGTCGCGATGGAAGGTGGCATCCAAATAACCCAGCGGAATGGTTCTCTTGAGGACTTTTTCCAGATTCTTATGGATGAGTTCGGCGAGGAAAATCCCCCTGGGCTGCATTCCTATAATAACAGTATCGGAAAATGTATTGTGATTTTCAATTAATTGCTGGCAAAGCCGGCTAACCGTAAGGTCAAGGAGGTCAGAATCAAGGATAAGTTTTTTCTGCATACTGGCCGGCCAAATATAGACATAAGAAGGGAGGCATCAGAGGTTTTCTTTAAATTTTCTGGAATGGAGCCAGAAGGCTGCCTTTGCCACGGCTACTGGGGGTAATGAACCTTGTTGATGAAAAAAACCCTGCGTTTTGCCTGTCCCGAAGTGGAAGAGGTCACGATATCCTGGATGCCATACGCATACAGGTATTTCTCATACCAGTATTCCAACTTGTTTCCCCCGCTCCTGTCATCCTTCACAATATCGTTTTCCCTGAAGGTGCGGATGGGATCTATGGTCTTCCCTTCGATCACCAGATGATCCTGGATGATTTTTGTTCGGATGCGGTTGTCGAACAAATACATGAGCGCGAGCCTGTCGGAAAGAATATCCAGTTTGACAAACTGTTCGAGGGTAAATGTCTTTACATCGTTAATCTCAAAACTGTTATCCCACACCAGTTTCCCATCTTCATCAAAGCCCATCACTATTGCGTGGGTATAATAGTAACCATCAAACACCCTTCCCTCGTACATCATCCCGGGGGAAGCCCAGCTGAAAGGACTTAAAAAACGGTAACTAGACCGATCCACAGATGCGTAGCGGGGATAAAAAGCCTCTCCAAGCATGACGAACTGGTCCTTATATGGAATCAGTTCGTGTACTAGAAAACGATAATTGAATTTTATCTTTTTGCCTTTGATCTTTTTTCTTTCAATCCGGTTCTTAATGCGCTTCTCCCGGTTGGCCTTCATGTACTGAAAAAAGTTTTTCAGGTCGCCGAAATTGTAGTACTTAATTTCTTCATAGCCTGAGGGCTCGATCGTGGCAATGAAAACACCCCTCGAGAACTCCGATGACCTGTTTCCATACACCCCCGCAACGATTTGTTTATCTCCCGCTGTTTTGATCGACCTTCCGAAGATGAGGTGTTTGTTTTCTTCCGGTTGCAGCGGCAGGTTGCGCAATAAATTTCCTTCCGGATCATAATTCTTGATCCAGATGGTGCGCTGCCGTTCGATATTTTTTGCGCTGATCAACACATCAAAGGAATTATCCTTATTCGTTTTGATCTGGGTAAGTTCTCCCGCTTCATTGAACAATCCGGGTAGTACTTTTGAACGAAATGTGAGAAAAGAAAAATGCAATACCACAGGAATGCGGTTGTAATATCCTCCGATCAGCGCTGCGTCGTCAGTGATCCTGAATTCCGTAGGCGCAAAAGGAATATAGCCTTTGATGGTAGATTGAACATAGCGACCATCGGCCTCTTCTATAATGTACAGGATCAGATCATTTTTAGTGTAATCCTGATAGCGGAGTAGAAGATAAAGTTTTTGGTTGTAGGATTCCGTGTCCATCAACCTGTAATTTTTCTTTACCGAAATAAAACCTCCCCAGACTTCCTGAAAAGCAGTATCAAGCTTGATCAATTGAATCTGGTCTTCCTTAACCCCGGCGAATTGTCGATGGAGGAACAGGCCGTTATCGGTGGCGGGTACAATATCGAATATTTCGGTGCGT
>JBBEBN010000178.1:0-5839 GCA_040882305.1 Cyclobacteriaceae bacterium | reverse complement strand
GTATTTCCGTGTCACGGCGAAAGGAGAATTAGCAGATCTGGGTATTGTGCAGCATGCCACCCCAATACTGGATGCTAAGGCGAAGGAGATCTTGATGCACGGCCCGCGTTGGCTTCCTCCCAGAAAACACGGCCATGAAGCGGTTGATGGTGTGGTTGGAGAATTGGTGATTGAGTTTTATTAAACTACGGTCGGTCTACACGTACAGCCTCGGTGCGCGAAGCCCCATTTCCATAAGTGGGAGGAGAACATGAAAAACCGCACCCTGACCTTCCCGGGACTCCGCATAAATGTCGCCATGGTGATTTAGCGCGATCTTCTTGCACATAGCCAATCCGATGCCCGTCCCCTCATAATCGCCTCTTCCGTGGAGGCGCTGGAAGATGTCGAAGATCTGGCGGGCATGCATTTGGCTGAAACCAATTCCGTTATCGCGGAAGGAAATTCGGTAATAATCGCTTTCATGCTTGAGTTCCACAAAGTCTTTCACTTCCTCACTGGCCACAACGGTACAGGTAATGTCAATTTCCGGCCTTGCTTGTTTTTTCACGAATTTCAAAGCATTCGATATCAGATTACCAAACAGCTGGTTCATTTGAACGGTGATTCCCTCGATGACGGGTAATCGGTCAATGGTGATAATGGCCCTTTTTTCTTCGATGAGTAAGTCGAAATCGCCTCTGACGCTTTTCAAAACTTCGTTCAGGTCGATCATCCGCAATTCCTGTTTCCCTTTGGAGAGCTGTGAAAATGTCAGGACATCCCGGATAAGGGAAAGCATTCTTGAAGCGGCGTACTCTATTTTATGAAGTAAGCTTGTTGATCGCGGATCCGTCTCCTTCAGGCTTTGCTGAAGCATCTCCGTGAAGGTGCTGATCTTGCGGGCAGGCTCCTGAAGGTCATGCGAAGCGATGTAGGCGAACTGCGCCAGTTCATCATTCGAGCGCTTCAGATTTTTATTTGACTCCCACAGTTCCTTTGTTCTTTCTCTGACCTGTTCCTCCACGATGTGGCGTGCCTTTACCTGCTCCGTTACATCGGTGGCCACCGTCAGCACCCCTGATATCTGCCCATCGGCTCCCCGGAAAGGTTCATAGACGAAGTTCACATAAACCGTTTCTATTCCCTGGTCGCGGGGCAGCGCGATGGGAACGGAATCTGCACTGTACGATCTGCCCAGCGTTAATACAGTATCCAGTATTTCCTCAAACCCCTGGTCCCTGGCTTCCGGCAGCCCCGTGAACAGGGGTTTATGCATCATCTCCGAAGCCTGCTTACCCCAGAGGCGGAACATCCGTTCATTGGCGATCTCCAGCAGAAATTCGGGACCTTTCAAAATGCACATCGCCACCGGCGCGGTCAATATCATATTGCGGAGAATGGCTTCGCTTTGCTCAATTTTCTTTCGCGCCAGCACCTGCTCGGTTACGTCCATGGCCATGTGATGAATGCCATATACGGCGCCGTCAGAACTTTTAAGCGGCTTGAAGATATAATTAAAATAATTGGGTTGCGATTTGTCATCCGCCAGGAAAGCCTCTTCGGTGCCAACATAGGATCGACCAGTAAAGAACACCTCCTGTAATTTTTTAAGGAACCCCTGTTGTTCTATTTCAGGAACCGCCTCGCCAATTGTTTTTCCTGTAACCGACGAATCCCTTCCCCAATATCCTGTCATGATCTCATTGACATACTGAATGCGAAGGTCGGCCCCGGAGTAAAGGGCAATTGCTACGGTAGATTCAGTTATAAGCGTTTTATATCGATGCTCACTTTCCTCAATTTCTTTTCTGGCCATTACCTTGTCGGTCACCTCCACCGCCATGACCATGATCTTTGGATTCGGCTGATCTTTCAGTAGCCTCAGTGGTTCGACCACAAAGTCCACATATGCGGTTTCTTCTTTGCCGCCACGCATCACTGTCAGTTTTTGTTCCTGGCCTCTATACGCTTCACCGGTGGACTTAACCTTTTCTATAAGGCTCGTGTAGGAGTCTTTCATGTCGCGTGCAACCTCCAGGAAAGGTTTCCCTTCAAATTCGTCCGCGGTTTTGCCGGCCAGTTCCAGAAAAATATCATTCACTACCTCCGTGGTCAAAGTGTCGCCCTTTAGAATACAAATCCCTACCGGTGCATGCAGGACGATGGACCGCATGGTCCTTTCACTTTCTTCAATTTTTTGTAAGGCATGCACCTTTTTTGTTGTTTCATTGCAAACCACCAGCACACCTGTTATGTTTCCGGATTCATCGCGCACCGGACTGCAACCGAATGTCCAGTATACATCTTCAAGTTTTCCGTTGCGGTGGATGGGAATAAGCTGGTCTGCACTCCAGATGGCCCCGCCTTCTTTTACCCGGTCAATCAAAGGTTTGATGATAGGCCAGATCTCCGGCCAGCATTCTTCGCCCCTTTGTCCTACAGCCTGGGGATGTTTTCCATACTGCCCCAGGCTCGGCCTGTAAGCATCGTTATAAAATTGGATCAAGTCATCTCCCCACCAAAGAAACATGGGGACCTCCGAATGGAGGATGACATCCACCATCGTGCGAAGGCTTTGCGGCCACTCTTCAACGGGACCGACCGACGTTTGCGACCAGTCGAATTCCCGGGTGAGTTTTCCTAATTCACCCCCGCCGTCCAAAAAATGATATTTCCTAGTTTGCTCCTCAACCATTTTGAGATCATCTATGTGCCCATCCGGTAAGTATTGATCTTTTCCCTTATGATGCTGCCCCAGGCGCTGAACTTGGCGGGTTTGGTGATGTAATCGCGGGCGCCCAGTTGCCTGGTCTCCTCCATGCTTTTGCTGTCTGAGCTTGTCGTGAGAATGATCACGGGAATGTCGCGGCATTCTTCCAATAACCCGCATGCCTTGAGAAATTGCTTTCCGTTCATGAGAGGCATGTTCAGATCAAGGAAGATCAGGTCGGGCTTGATTTCTGCTGATGTTAACTTATTGATAGCTTCCTGACCATTGGAAGCTGTGAAGCAACGGATCGAGGGCGCAATTTCCTGCAGTACGCTCAAAAATATCTCCTTGTCATCAATGTCATCATCAATTAAAAAACAGGTAAATTCCTTTTTCACTTGTCCTAAAAATTTTTGGGCTGCCAAATAATTGCCCGCTGATGATATTTCTCTCCAACTCTGCAGCACTTTCCCGGGGAAATGTTAAAGGGACAGCTGCTTCATTGCAAAATCTTAAAATACATAGCCATTCGGCCAGATTTATTGATAAGCGTAATTAAAGCCGTCCATTTAGAGTGCCAACATCCTTTTTTTCAGAGAAACTTGAAAGCGCCAGGAGACATTTTCAGGTGTCGCTGATGATACTTATCCAACAAACCGCAATCGGGCGAGTGTGTTCAGCTCTTTGTATGCTGACTTAAAGAATTTCAGGCTTCACACTTTCAGGTGGGGTATGAACGGCATGAAAATTATCGCCGTTAAGTGGTACACGCAATAAATAAAAATTTTATGACAAAGGGAAGCAATATTTTATTGGCTGCCGTCGGCGGGGCGGCAGTTGGCGCCTTGATCGGGAGCTATCTCTCGACAGAAAAAGGCAAGCGAATGCTGGAGTCAGCCTCCACTACCATCAAGGACCTGTCAGGAAAAGCGACGGAGTATGCCAGGCAAAATATCAGTGACGTGATCCGGCAGACAAAAGACAGCATTGCGCCGGCAGTCAAGGAAAAGATTGCCGAGCGGGCAAACAAATAGAAGCAGCCGGGTTGCTGGTAGCGCTTCTGGGCGAAGAGGCTTACGGGGTTTAACGCAAACCGCTCCCCGAGCTTGCCGAGGGGCGAATCGATTAGGGTTCCTTGCATATTTTCCTTACCTTCCCGTGAGATGGACAATATATATGAGGAGGGTTCCTTCATTACTGCCAAAGTAGCGCCGGATCGGCCTTTAGTCATTAATCGTTATTATAAAAGAATATATTATTGCAGACCGCAAGGAGACACTTCTCATAAATTTCTGGTTTATTTTGAAAGGGAATTAGTGCCCCACACACTCGCCTGAATAAATCTCTGAACCCCACGTAATCAAGCCTTAAAAGAACATCCGGATGGACTGTATTTGTCAGTTTCCGGAACCTTGCGGCCGGGTTGCGCTCATCTTTGAAAGATCAATTATCCATCCTTCGCCGGAAATGAGCAGCGCACCCTCGTCAGGAAGCTCTTCCTGAAGGGCGGACGTCGTTAGGTAGACTTTAAAATTGTTAATGAAATTATTTATCAAGTATATGGTGAGCACTCGCTGCAAGATGGCAGTGAAAGAAGAGCTGAGAAAGCTGGGCCTCCATTTCATTGTGGTCGACCTCGGGGAGGTGGAGATCATGGAATCTCTCAATGCGGAAGAGCGGGCTGCCCTTAAATCCGGTTTGTTGCTTTCAGGACTGGAGTTGATGGATGACAAGCGCGCCGTTTTAATCGAAAAGATACAGAACGTGATCACCGAGATGATCCACCATTCTGATGAGTTGCCTAAAACGAATTTTTCAGATTACCTCAGTGAAAAACTAAGTTACGATTACACGTATTTGTCTAACCTGTTTTCCGAGGTAAAGGGCATTACCATTCAGCAGTTCATCATCCATCATAAGATCGAAAGGGCGAAAGAATTGCTTTGTTATGAGGAACTTAGCCTTACCGAGATCTCTTTTAAGCTTCATTACAGCAGTGTTGCCCACTTATCCAACCAGTTTAAAAAGATCACGGGCCTCTCACCTTCAGAATATAAGAAATTGAAAGACAAGCGGAGAAGTCCGCTCGAAGAGATAGGGAATTCAAATGGATCATAACATAAATCTCAAAGAGATAACCACAAATTGACAGTCACAAAACGGGAGTCGCAATACGCCAGAAGTTTGATCGAAGCAAGCCTGGACCCACTGGTGACCATCAGTGCCAGGGGCAAGATCATGGACATGAATGAAGCACTGTCAAACATCACAGGAATGACGCGTGGGGAACTGACGGGCACCGACTTTCTCAATTATTTTACAGAAGCGGATAAGGCAAAGAAAGTTTATCAGGAAGTGTTTGCAAAGGGGTCTGTGGCCGATTCTCCCTTAACCCTTCGTCACATGAACGGAAAGCTGACAGACGTCCTGTTTAACGGTTCTGTTTTCCGCAATGACAAAGGTATCGTACTGGGTGTGGTAATTGTGGCCAGAGACGTCACGGACCAAAAAAGAATTGCTACCGAGCTGATGGAGTCGAAAGTTCAGGCGGAGACCGCGTCGTCCATTGCGGAAGAAGCAAAAAGCAAGGCGATTGATGCCAGGCGGATCGCAGAAAATGCCGTAAAGGCAAAACAACAATTTTTGTCCAACATGAGCCATGAGATCCGCACGCCAATGAACGCGATCATTGGTTTCACAAAAGTAGTACTGAAAACGGACCTTACGGAAAAACAAAAAGAATATTTGACCGCTATAAAAGTAAGTGGCGATGCGCTCATCGTGCTGATCAACGACATTCTCGACCTTGCAAAAGTAGATGCGGGAAAAATGACATTTGATGCAACTCCATTTAAAATGGAATTGTCTATCTCCGCCATGCTTCATTTGTTTGAAACGAAGATTTATGAAAAAAACCTCGGGTTGATAAAGGAGTACGATCCTAACATCCCTAAGGTGCTGGTGGGTGATCCCGTGCGGCTGCACCAGATAATTTTGAATCTCGTCAGCAATGCGGTGAAGTTTACTGCAACAGGAAAAATTACCGTGAGCGCCCGTTTGCTGAATGAGGATGAAGAAAAGGTGGAAATTGAATTTATGGTGAAGGATACGGGAATCGGAATAGCGGAAGATAAGATTGAGAATATT
>JBBEBN010000177.1:0-5844 GCA_040882305.1 Cyclobacteriaceae bacterium | reverse complement strand
GATAGAGATATCCGTGGTCGGCCACAGGTCGGCAGAAGCATTCACCTGGTGGCTAAAGACGATACTCTTGCTGTCTGGAGACCAGCTTAATGCCGTGACGTGAATATCCCCCTGAGTTAACATTCTAAGGTTCCGGAGGTTCTTTTCATCGCCTTCATTCAAGGATACGGTATATACGTGCGCATTCTTATAGTTGTCAAGTACCACCATATCCCTTTTTTCTTTTTTGTCTTTTTCCTCCTTATCACTGAGCGGCTCCGGCATCAGGAACGCTATGCGCATACCGTCGGGCGACCACTTGTAAGTGCCAATGCTTCCTTTAGCTTTCGTGATCTGTTCGGCTTCGCCCCCGTTCAGTGAAATGATGAATAATTGATTTTCCCCCTCGGAATTGCGCGATGAAACAAATGAAAGCCATTTCCCATCAGGAGAGAACTGGGGACTTTCGCTGGATTTTTCACCAAACGTGTACTTCCGGTTAAAGCTCCCGTCAGTCGCCGCTAACCAGATCTGGCTTACAAACTCGGACCTCTCCCCTTCCATTTCCGGCGTGGAAACAGTATAGGCGACGTGCTTGCCATCAGGAGAAATGATCGCATTCGCCACCCGGTTATAGTTGATGGTATTCGCCGGTGTCCACACATATTGTGCATGAAGGATTGCTGAACATAGGAGGAATGACAGGGTGAGAAATGGTCTCATAAGTGGAGGTTAGGGATATGAATGTATGAAATTAAGTCAGATATTTTCCCGCCCGGGTCATTTGTTCTTTGCCCGGCGGACCCGGCAATGTCTCCACAACCAATCCGATTTCCCTCAGATCACGTTTCACCTGTCCTTTGGCGCAATAGGTAACAAATACGCCATTTGGTTTCATGGCGATCGCAACTTTTCGAAGGAGCGAGATGTCCCAAATCCCGGGCTGCTTGCTGGGGGCAAAGGCGTCAAAAAAAACAATGTCAAACGACGACGGCGCCAGGCTCACGTCCTGAAGGCTTTCTTTGACCTTCCGCAGGATGACGAACGGGGAGATCACGGTGTCGCTGTCCCATGGCGCTGCGTGCAGTTTGCTGAAATGCTCAGCGGATCCAATTACGTCCGGATAGTTTAAATGACTTACTATTACCTCCGGCAAGGGATGTGTCTCAAGCGAAGTGTAATGAATTTCGCGGTTTCTCTTCAGAGTCCATTGAAGGGTCAGTAGCGCATTCAGTCCGGTTCCGAATCCAACTTCAAGTATCCTGATCGGCGATACCTCAAACCGGTCGCAGAAAAAGTCCAGGCCGCTTCTGATAAATACGTGCACAGATTCCTGGATGGCTCCATGCCGGGAGTGATAGGTCTCATTGAGATCCGTGTTGCGAAGTGTATGTGACCCGTCGGAGGTGGTGATGATCTCAAGGGAACTCATGAATGTTTTGATATCAGCGCAACGGCGTAAGCGTTGACGCCTTCTTCTCTTCCGACATATCCAAGCTTTTCGGAAGTAGTTGCTTTTATAGATATGTCGTCGATCGTGATTTTCATAAGCGGAGCCAGCACCTTCTTCATCGTATCAATGTGCGGATTGACCTTAGGCGTCTCCAGGCAGATGGTGCAGTCAACGTTTTGGATGACCCAGCCTTTTTCATGAAGCATCTCCGTAACTTTTTCGAGGAAAAACCGGCTGTCCATGTCTTTCCACCTGCTGTCTTCATTCGCGAAATGAAAACCAATATCCCGAAGGTTGGCCGCACCGAGCAGCGCATCGCAGATGGCATGGATCAATACATCCGCATCCGAATGACCCACCGCTCCTTTTTTCGAAGGAAGGTTTATTCCTCCAAGAAAAAGATCCCTGCCTCGCTCAAGAGGATGAACATCAAAGCCGAGCCCTACTCTTATCTTCATATAATAAAATAAGTTGACAATTAAACAGCTGACCCGCCTTCGCTGAAGCGTCGAACAGGCAGGCAGTTGACAATATGGCGGTAAACTTCGAACACTTCGAACTCCGAACTTTCAAGCCTACCCCTTCGACTTGTAATACAACACATTCGAATTCTCCTCGCGCAGCACCTTGCGGGCCGCCGCCTGTATGTCGCCGGCTGTGACCACTTCGATCATGTGCGCTTCTTCATTGACATGATTCACATCACCCGACAACTTTGCAAAAGCGAGGTTGGTCGCCCGGTTCATCACCTCCACCTCTCCGAATTCCAGCGTGGAATAAGCCTGATTCTTGACTTTTTCCAATTCCGCTTCGGTTACTCCTCCGGTAACGAATTCTTCGACCAATTCATTCACCTCCCCTTCGGCATCCTGAAGTTTTACCCCATCCATTACGCGGCCGTTGATCACTACCAGACCCGGATCGATGGAGCCCATGGTAAAGGATGAGATGGATGTGAAGATCTCTTTTTCCTTCACGAGTTTTTGATACAACCTACTGGAATGACCGCAGGTAAGCACATCACTCATGAGATCGATGGCGAAAAAATCTTTATGAAACCTCCCTGGCATGTGGTACGCCTTGTACAACGCGTTTGCCGGAACATCGGCCTCCACTTCAAGGGTGCGCTTCAAAGTCTGAGCGCTTTCCTGCGGCAACCTGCGTTCCTGAACCGCAGGGGAGCTGATGGGAGCGAACCATTTTTCCGACAATCGCTTCACCTGATCCAACGTAACATTTCCCGCCACGACAAGAATGGCATTTGCGGGAACATAATACTGAAAGAAAAACCTTTGTACATCTTCCATGGTGGCATTTTCGATGTGGCTGATCTCTTTCCCGATGGTTGCCCATTGGTAAGGATGCGTCAGGTATGCAAGCGGCCGAAGCCTGAGCCAGACATCTCCGTATGGTTGATTGAGATAACGCTGTTTAAATTCCTCGACCACCACTTTTTGCTGAACCGCCAAAACCTGGGGATCAAAAGACAAACTCAGCATCCGGTCCGACTCAAGCCAGAAGCCAGTCTCAATGTTGGGTGCAGGTACCGTTAAATAATAATTCGTGATATCGGTATTGGTAAAGGCGTTGTTGTCGCCTCCGACCATCTGCAAGGGTTCATCGTAACTCGGAATGTTTTTTGAACCGCCAAACATCAGGTGTTCAAACAGGTGGGCAAAGCCGGTTTTCTCGGGGTTCTCATCCCGCGAACCCACATCATACAGCACATTGAGCACCGCGATCTGCACGGTGGGGTCCTCATGAACGATTACCCGCAACCCATTCTCCAGGCTAAATTCTTTGAACTGAATCATAGGCCGCAAATAAACGGCACTTTTCGGGCTTGTCAAAAGTCTTTCTCTACTCTTTCATTGAGAGGAGGGTTTATTCCTTTAACTTACCGCCTGTCTGGCTTGCTGCCTATCGGCTGCTTGCCGCGGGCGTGTGAATCTTCGAATTGGAATCCTTGCGCGCAAAGAATTTGGGTATCAAAATAATCAGCAGACATCAGGAATTCGCAGGCTATCCGCAGGTCCAGTAACTTCAAACACTTCAAACTTCAACACTTCAAACATCGAACTTCAAACATCGAACTTCCTCCCCACGATGGTCTTTAACCGGAAACAATATTCAGATGAAACCTTAACGCAGCTCTATCTCGGCATCCTTCGACCGCGGATGATCGAAGAAAAGATGCTGATCCTTCTACGGCAGAACAAGATAAGCAAATGGTTCAGCGGCATTGGCCAGGAAGCAGTTGCAGTGGGGTTGACCATGGCCCTCCATCACGACGAATATATTCTTCCCATGCACAGGAACCTCGGGGTGTTTACCTCGCGCAACCTCCCCCTTGAGAAACTTTTTTGTCAGTGGCAGGGAACCCCTGGAGGATACACGAGAGGGCGCGACCGCTCTTTTCACTTCGGCACGAACGCGCACCATATCGTGGGTATGATCTCACACCTCGGGCCACAGAATGGCGTGGCCGCCGGCATAGCCCTGGCGTCAAAATTAAAGAAAGAGAAAAAGATAACGGCAGTATTTAACGGAGACGGTGGAACGAGTGAAGGTGATTTTCATGAAGCATTAAACGTTGCTGCAGTCTGGGACCTGCCTGTGCTGTTCATAGTAGAAAATAACGGATACGGTTTATCCACCCCCGGCAGCGAACAGTTCCGCTGCGAAAGCTTTGCCGATAAAGGTATCGGCTACGGAATGGATGCGGTCAGCATCGATGGGAATAATATTCTGGAAGTCTACGATACAATCCACCTTCTTGCGCAAAACGTTCGCGAAAATCCCAGGCCCGTCCTGATCGAATGCCGAACCTTCCGCGTCCGTGGACATGAAGAAGCTTCGGGCACGAAATACGTCCCGAAAGAACTGCTCGAAAAATGGGCTCAGAAAGATCCGCTGGAGAATTTCGAACGCCATCTCCTTCAGGAAAAAATCATTGACCCACTCTTCGTTGACAGGAACAGGAAGACGATCAAAAAAGAAATTGAAGATGCACTGGAGGCAGCATTCAGCGAAAGTCACCCCTCACCCGAAACCGCGCTCGAAATCAAAGACCTATACGCTCCTTTCAGTCAGAAGGTTGTTGATCCGGTAACTGAAAAACAATCTGAAAAAAGATTTATCGATGCCATTCACGATGGGCTGTGGCAAAGCATGGAGCGTTTTGAAAATCTGATACTGATGGGGCAGGACATTGCCGAATACGGAGGCGTGTTCAAGATCACAGAAGGGTTTGTTGAAAAATTTGGAAAGCCGCGCGTTCGCAATACGCCGTTGTGTGAGTCTGCCATAGTAGGTGCCGGACTTGGTTTGTCCATCAAAGGGATGAAGTCAATGGTTGAAATGCAGTTTGCCGATTTTGTCACGGAAGGTTTTAATCAGATCGTCAACAATCTTGCGAAAGCACACTGGCGATGGGGTCAACACGCCGACGTTGTAATTCGCATGCCAACGGGCGCCGGAACTGCCGCGGGCCCATTTCATTCACAGAGCAATGAAGCATGGTTTTTTCACACGCCTGGTCTTAAGATCGTTTATCCATCCAACCCCTATGATGCGAAGGGTTTGTTGTGCGCCGCTCTCGAAGATCCAAATCCCTGTTTGTATTTCGAACACAAGTTCTTGTATCGCTCGATCACAGAAACTATTCCGGATGACTATTACACCATCGAAATCGGAAAAGCAAGACTTGTTAAGGAAGGAACAGACCTTTCCATTATCACATATGGTATGGGTGTGCACTGGGCGCTCGAAATCCTATCGGAAATGTCGGGGGTCAGCGCGGACGTTGTTGACCTGAGGACATTACTTCCGTGGGATCAGGAAGCGGTCGCTCAAACAGTAAAAAAAACCAACCGTGTACTCATATTGCACGAGGATACCCTCACGGGAGGCATCGGGGCCGAACTCAGTGCCTGGATAAATGAACATTATTTTCAGCACCTCGACGCTCCCGTGAAGCGGGTAGCCAGCCTCGATACGCCTGTGCCATTCGCCCCGACACTGGAACAGAATTACCTCCCTAAAGGTCGTTTAAAGGAAGCCCTTTCAGAGTTGCTTAAATTTTGAGTAATTTAGCCTGTTTCGAAGGGGGAACTTATCAGGTTGATCTGCATATTTTTTAAGCCATCGCGGCCGTTATAATGGTTACATGTTAAACAAAGCTTTGAAGATTTTTTGCTTGAGTCTGCTCGTGCTTTTGCTCGGCATTCCTTCTTTGGCGCAAAATACCAAGGGCGATAAACCTGCACCCACCCCACGGGAGTCGCGATTTAAAACGCCCAAGAAATCCAAGCAAAAAAGTCAGCGCGCAAAAAAGCAGGACACCGACAGGCCGGCACGACGTGTATCTCCGCCACCGGGCTCGCGGGCGAAGGGAGAGCGCCCGGGTAAAC
>JBBEBN010000176.1:0-5852 GCA_040882305.1 Cyclobacteriaceae bacterium | reverse complement strand
ACCATCATGTTCCTTAATCCTGAAGTGGCTGGCGTGGGACTGAATGAAGTCAGCGCGCGCGAGAAGGGTATCGACTACAGGGTGGTGACGCTCGATTACAGTTGTAATCCCCGCGCCATTGCCAGGCGCATCACGCAGGGATTCATCAAGCTCCTTGTCACCAACGACGAGGAAATGAAGATATTGGGATTGAAGATCATTGGCCACCATGCTTCCAGCGCCATGCAGGCGGTGGCGCTGCTGATCTTCATGGATAAAGGAATTGAGGAGCTGGCGGAATGCGTTCATCCCCATCCTTCCATCACGGAGGGTATACAGGAATGTGTGCGGATGCTGTTGGGGAAATCACTGTTCAAGCCGGAAGCGCTGAAGGGAAAGTTGTCGTGCAGGACGAGCAAGAGTGGGCTGTACGAGGATATACACTTTTAAAAAAACGCCATGATCCGGACTGTTTTAGTAGCTGTCATGTTTTCTTTCAACGCCGTAGTTGCGTCCGCGCAACTTAACATTAAGACGAAGAAAACCATTTACGAGGAAGTGGATCTTGAAAATGTAATGAAACGGTATTTCGGAAAATCCTTTGGTTATTCCATTGAAGGTATTTATTCCGTTTCCTGCGTGATCACCAAACGAAACAAAAAGTTCCTGTCAAAGGCGGAGCGGATACGGATCGTGGGCCGCCAGGATAATTATGCCAAGGTCGCGATCATGAAAGATTGGCCTTCGTCGAACCGCGATTTTATTGAAGTTTCCCTCAGCTACAAGAAAGCCAATCACTTTCCCATCATGGGTGAATTGGATCTCATGGCCGATGGCGCCGGCTACATCTATACGCACATCGAACCCGATGGCGAACGGTTGACTTTTTCGATGCTTGAATCCGATGGCCTGCTGGAAGCGGAGTACAGCCATATTGAAAAACGGAGGACCATCACTTACCGGTTGTCTTATCTGAAAATCTATCCCACGGGTTCCGATCAGGTGACGGTCAACGAGCAATAAGGGGGCAGTCACGACGTTGTTCCTGATACAGCGCGAGCGCTACCAGACAGCAGTCGAACCCTTCCGCCCTCGCATATGCCCGGGCACCTTCCCTCATCCGAGGGTGCCGACTCTCCCCTTAAACCGCATTCGGCACGACATACGGAGCGCGATATACCCTTGATATCAGTGCATCTGCTTCCGGATCACTGACAAATTTTTTCAGGTCCTTTATATCCGTCTCTGCAATTTTCAACTCGCGCTTCACGCGATAGGAGATGTTGCACAACAATGGAAGTGCTGACGATAAGAACCCGTCGTCGATGTCACCGTGGAGGGTCTCATTCTTGCCGGAACGTATGCCGTCAAGAAAGTTTGCCCAGTGTTCAGCGCCATTCTGTTCAACGTCATTTGAAGTGGCAAAGGGCTCCTTTTCACGTCTGCGAAAAGCCTTCCAGTTACCTCCGTTCAATTCAAGGTAGCCCTCGCTGCCAAAAAAGGTATTGCCAACTTCTATGCCCAGGCCCGACTCACGGTAGGAATACCTGCCGCGAACCTCAAACTCCAGCATTTTACCATCATTGTATTTGAGGATAGCGCTTTGTGTGTTGGGAGTTTCCTGCGATGTTTTATCGTGGCCATAAGTCTCTACGCCCCCGTATACCAGTTGTCCCGGAGTTTTGTTTTCATCCTTGCTGAAACCATAAAGTCCTCCGTTGGAGAAAATGGAAACAGGATGTTCGTTTTTGTTAAGCCCCCATCGCGCCAGGTCGAATTGGTGCGGTCCGGTATTGCCGATGTCGCCGTTGCCTGTATCCCAATACCAGTGGAAATTGTAATGACTTCTTTTTTCGTTGTAGGGACGGTAGGGTGCAGGTCCCAGCCAGCGGTCAAAATGAAAGGTGGCAGAAGGTGTGCTGTCTTGTGCGAAACCGTATGAATCGCGGCCTTTATAACAAATACCACGGGCCATATATACGTCGCCGATACCGCCTTTATGAAGGAAATTCATTGCTTCTATAACACCTGCAAGCGACCGGTTGTTGAGGCCCACCTGTACGCGCCTGTTGTACTTGCGAGCTGCTTCTACCATTTTCTTTCCTTCCCAGACATTGTGCATGGCGGGCTTTTCAACGTAAACGTGTTTGCCTGCCTGGCACGCCCAGATAGTGGCCAGCGCGTGCCAGTGATTAGGCGTCACAATGGAGACCGCGTCAATGTCTTTGTTGGCCAGCACTTTTTCCATGTCCCATTCGGTTGCAGGCCTTACCCCGGTCTTATCCAGCACGGTCTTTGAACGGGAGGCGAACAGTTGTTCATCCGTATCGCACAGGGTTGTCAGCCGCACGTTGTGGCTGTCTTTCAATTTGCAAAAGGAATCGATGTGTACGCTGCCCTGGTTTCGGATGCCGATCACGGCCATATTGATGCGGTCATTTGCGCCCATGATGGAGGCATAGGATTTGGCGCTCAGTCCGATGGCGACACCTGCCGCCCCCGCCACGCTTTGTTTAATGAAACTTCTTCTTTTTGTCATGGTATTGAGAATTCAGTGAATGATCACGTAAACATTGTTTGCTGGAATCGTTACTTTTTTCTCCTGTTGATTCCCGATACAACCCATTTCCCGGATCGCGTTTCTTAAGATAAGCAACAATGGTGAATTTACACAATCCTGTTGCCTGCAATTACACTTGTGGTTTGGCGGGTGTCCTGACCGGCGAGAGTACGAGCGCTTAGGTCATTTTCCGCCTCCGTTCTGTTTTGAACTCAAAGCCAGGGCGCGATGTTAGGAGTGACTGCTGTCATTTTGGTTAACGAGTCTCACATGTATTATTTGAACTTTAGTCCTATTGGAATTTTCAAGGTACCCTTTCGGTATACGTCAACGTAAATGGTCACTGTATCCTTTTCTTTGGATGTGAAGAAAATATACCTGTCGAGCTCGCTCCCTTTAGGACGCAGAGACATTTCAGTATCAGGATTTGTCAATTGCGTTCGTGATCTTTTATAGTTTGGATTGTCAACAGTAGTTCTTTGCACGAACTTCAATTTTTGGTCATCATGCGTTGTTAAGCCATGGAGGAAGTCATATGAATATCCGATACTTTTTCCAACATTTCCGATTTTCATTCTTAGTGGATTCGTGTCTGTATAACCGTAGGTGCTGTCAATCGATACAGCGGTTCGGGAAAAATCGGTCTGGGCAAAAGTCCAGGTTGGGATGAAAATGAATGTCCAAATTATGATGTTTATTATGGTTATCTTTTGATTCATTGTCCCGGTTTAATTGTGCACCTGCTAATGGCCCGTGCAGGCCATCCCTGCCTGCTTGTCTGCCGAAGCCTCTTAAGCACTGCCGTTTCAAAAGCGCTTCGCGGAGGCGGCCCGGTGGACCAAAGTTATTTGCAAACTAATTTACGAATTTAAACGAAACCCCTGTCATATGCGATTCACTCATACTTAATACTGTCGACGGGACTCGTCCCTGATGCTGTCACCGTTTTGAGAACTTATCGTCACCAACCCGCAAATGGCAGCTGGCATCTACTTCTTGTGTCTCTCTCTTAAAACTCCCTCTACATCATTTAAGGAATAGCCCTTCGCCTGTAGCAACACAAGATAATGATACATCAGGTCTGCTGCCTCGTTGAGAAACAATCCTTTGTCGTTGTCTTTTGCTTCGATGACGAGTTCCACGGCTTCTTCGCCCACCTTCTGCGCGATCTTGTTCATCCCCGATTCAAAGAGGGTAGTCGTGTAAGATCCCTGTTTGGGATTGGACTTGCGGTCTTGAATGATCTTTTCAAGGGATGATAGATTCCAGCCTGAGTTTTTTTCACTAAAACACGTGTCGGCACCGGTATGGCAGGCGGCCCCCACCGGATTGACTTTTATCAGCAATGTATCCTGGTCGCAATCGGGAATGATGTCGACGAGATGAAAAAAATTGCCGGAGGTTTCTCCTTTCGTCCAGAGCCGGTTTTTGCTGCGGCTGAAGAATGTAACTTTTTTTCCAGCAACGGTTTTTTGGAATGCTTCCTCATTCATGAATCCCAGCATGAGGACAACATTGGTGTCCGCATCCTGGATGACGCAGGGCACCAGCCCATTGAGCTTTGCGAAATCTATTTTGTTGGGTTCAATCATTTGTTTTTTGTTTCGATCCCGAAAAATTTTACAACCTGACATCAATATTTCTCTCCTTCAAATACAATTTCAACCCGGGGATCTTCACTTCTCCAAAGTGAAAGATGCTCGCGGCGAGGGCGGCATCCGCTTTGCCCAGGATGAACGCATCCATAAAATGTCCTGGCTCACCTGCGCCGCCGGAAGCGATCACGGGGATGGTCAGCAGCTCGTGAAGCTTGTGCAACGCATCGATGGCAAACCCTTTCTTGGTGCCGTCGTGGTCCATGCTGGTAAATAATATTTCACCCGCGCCGCGCGTCTGCCCCTCCTTCGCCCAGGAAAAGAGTTTTTTCTCCGTCGGCTTCTTTCCGCCGTGCGTGTGTACGATCCAGTGGTTGTCCACCCTTCGCGCGTCGATGGCCAGTACGATACATTGCGATCCAAACGCTTGCGACAACTCATCGATCAACTCCGGATTCCTCACGGCCGCAGAATTCACACTGACCTTATCGGCGCCGGCTTCCAGCAATGGCGCCACATCCGCTACGCTGCTGATCCCGCCGCCCACGGTAAAGGGTATGTTGATATGGCGCGCAATATCCCTGACGAGGGAAGCAAAGGTTTTTCTTGCTTCGTCTGTAGCGGAGATATCGAGAAACACCAGCTCGTCCGCTCCCTGCTGCGCATACAGGGCCGCAAGTTCCACCGGATCACCCGCGTCGCGGATGTTGACAAAGTTAATGCCTTTCACCGTGCGGCCATCTTTAATATCAAGGCAGGGAATGATTCGTTTCGTTAGCATGTGTTGGTGTGTTGATGTGTTGATGTGTTGATATAGGTCACCAGTCCCTCAATTCTTCCAATTTAATTCGCCCTTCATAAATCGCCTTTCCTACAATTACGCCATCAACTTTTATTTCTTTCAATTGATCAAGGTCATTAATATTACCTACGCCGCCACTGGCAATCAATTTTATTTCAGGGAAGGTATCCAACAGTCTTTTGTACAATGAAACATTCGGTCCCTGCAGCATACCGTCGGTGCTGATATCGGTGCAGGTGATGTAGCAGATCCCTTTTGTTAAGTAGTCCCTGATAAAATCGAAAATTGAAATTGCCGAGTCTTCAAGCCATCCGCTGATGGCGATCTTTTCATTTTTTACGTCGGCACTCAGAATGATCTTATCCGGCCCATGTGTTTCAATCCAGCCCGCAACCAGCGCGGAATTCTTTACGGCGATGCTTCCGAGGTTCACCTGTTTAATACCTACCCGAAACAATCTTTGTATTTCTTCGTCGGTTTTGACCCCTCCGCCGAAATCCACTTTCAGGGCGGTGTTCTTTGCGATGGTTTCGATCACATTCCAGTTCATCACCTTCCCGGCTTTTGCGCCATCCAGGTCAACGAGGTGCAGGAATTTCATGCCGGCACTTTCAAAGCTTTTCGCAATCTCAAGGGGATTCTCGCTGTATATTTTTTTCTGGGCATAGTCTCCCTGTGAGAGACGAACGCACTTGCCGTCGATGATGTCTATAGCGGGAATGATCCTCATAGCTTAAAAAAACTTTTTAGCACCCGCTCCCCTGCCTCCGCCGATTTTTCAGGGTGAAATTGTACCGCATAGAAATTGTCGCGGTGCATGGCCGCACTGAAACGGACGGTGTATTCCGTCGCGGCCGATGTATGGGGATTCACAGGTACGTAATAGCTGTGTACAAAATACGCGTTCTGATTTTCT
>JBBEBN010000175.1:0-5856 GCA_040882305.1 Cyclobacteriaceae bacterium | reverse complement strand
GATCTTATCGTTTATTTTCTGGTCCAGATTGATGCGCAAATTATACCTCTTAAATCTCGACTCTATTATAACACCCTGCTGATCCATGTATCCCAGGCCAAGCATGTACTGCGTTTTTTCGGAGCCTCCTCTTGCTGAAAAGTTAACGTTCGCCGTGGGCGCTGTGCGGAAAATCTCCTCCTGCCAGTCGGTGTCCACAGTAGGATTGTCGATAAATTCCTGAGTGAAGGCAGGCGCTACGTTTACCGTTGCAAGGCCTTCATTCACCAGCACGCCAAAATCTGAAGACCCCAAAAGGTCATATCGGTTGGTAACTTTTGAGAAACCATACCACGTATTCAGGTCTATCTGTTGTTTTCCCGCTTTGCCTCGCTTGGTATTGATCAGGACAACACCGTTTGCGGCACGCGCTCCATAGATAGACGCGGATGCGGCATCCTTCAGAATTTCTATTGATTCAATGTCAGAGGGATTAATGTTGGACATTCCATTAATTCTTTCCTCACCTGTTTGCTGATTGAAGGTTTGTGAATTGTTGATGGGAACGCCATCGACGACATACAGCGGTTCATTTCCGGCTCCAAGTGAAGAAGTACCCCGTATCCTGATGGAGACACCACCGCCCGGCGCACCGGAGTTATTCGTGACCTGTACGCCGGCTGCTCTTCCCTGCAGCGCCTGATCAAGACCTACCAACGGCATATCCTTGATTTCTTCCGCAGAAACCGATGCAATGGCACTGGTAACCTCTGCCTTCGCCTGCGTTCCATATCCGACGATTTGAATTTCCTTCAAAGCCTGAATATCAGGCAACAGGGAAATATCTATAACCTGCCTGTTGCTGATGGGAATTTCCTGCGTTTCATAGCCGATATAGGAAAACACGAGGATGCCATTTGGATCCGGCACTTCAAGGGTAAAGCTTCCGGAAACGTCGGTCGTGGTTCCTATGCTGGTACCTTTTAGAAGAACGCTTGCACCCACAAGCGTCTCACCTTCTTCATTCATTACGCGGCCACTGATTGGCATCACGTTCTGCTTGTCGTCACTGTTTTTATCATACGGTTGACGACCGATGGATGCATTTCCCCTGGAATGAGTGGGAGCTGCCATCATCAACAGTATAAGATAAACCATGACGTTCATTACTGAGTACACGTTTCTCTTCATAATAATCTTCTTTAGGTTTAATTTGCCTCGTCCATAAAGTGGAGCAGCATTATCAAGGCGATCACGTGCCGGCCGCAAACCTTTAGAACAGGGTGACGAAATTAGATCAATTATTCTGAACGATTGCGAATCTCTTTGAAATTGATTCCCTGATGTAATTTTTTCGATCATTCAGATTTTTTTCCCGATTGACACTGCTGGTTCGTCTTTTATATTGAAGCGACCTTAATATTGCACAAGGGTTGTGAGCGGTATAAATTCATTTCAAAATTGAAGTCCTTCAAATCCATTTGACATTTTTAGTTAGCGTAAGGAAGTTCCGCTACAATGACGAAATGTGAAAATATTTGTAACATTTTTGGCATCCGGGGAGGGATACCAGCAGTAATGCGGCACCGTGGAAAGCGTATTATTCAGGTTTGTAACACCTTGTGGCAAAAACTAATAAACCCAGAAATCCAAAAAGACGCCTCAATGAATATTTTTTTCAGAGCCCCGCGACGCACCGCCACTGGGAAAGAAAGCGCCTTCCTGGATTATTCTTCTCTGGTTTTCATGTTTCCCCAACAGGGATGTTGCGGGAGATCGGTATTGAAGCAACCAAAATCGCGGAGACTATAACGCGGAAACATTTTCCCGGCAACCCGGTCAACGGCTTTTCAAATGGCGATCGAGAAACTCAAACGTACCCTTTCCGTGAATGGTATGAGGGCCATTGAAAAACTCGATGCGACAAGCGTCTCGTAATCCAAGGAAATCATAATATCTGCGAACCTTCGCGAATTCATAAGCGACCCATTCGTCAGTCCCTACCTGATCATAATGGCCGCGCTCAACCATGAAGGGGCGTGGCGCAATCAATGCGGCCATTTCGGCATAATTGAATGTGTGGCCCAGATCCCATTCAGGCATCTCGTACTCGTTTGTGAACATGTAACTGTTAAAGGCATCGTGATCCGTGCTGGCGTTTTTACGCACCCACTCATTGAAGTCCGCTGAGCAAATGGACAGCGCATAACCCTCAACCAGGGCCGGGACCCGCATGGCAGTTTTGCCGCCGTAGGACAAGCCGTAAAAACTGATGCGTCCGGAATCAATGAAGGATTGTTGTCCAAGCCACTCAACAATACGTTGATGTTGGCCAGTAATAATGGAGAATAACGATAGGCCTATCGGATTGGCCTTTCGCTGCAACACCCTGAATTTGTCGCCGCCACGATATGGATTATGCGGTGCAAAAACGACATAGCCGCGTTCGGCGAGGCGCACCGCAAAACCTTTATAAGCCTGAAATGCCCGCGTCTTCGGGTCCGTATTTACCACGTCTATAGGTAAACCCTCGAGCCCGTGCTGGCAAACGACGGCCGCACGTTTTTCCCCAGGCTGCATATCCCTGGGGATGAGCAAAATTCCCCACGCGAATACCTCAGGCCAGACATCGAGCATCACTTCATAACTAGTCCACTTTTCCGTTTCTTGCAAGAGGCGAACGCGGGGATTCGCTGGCATAGACGGAGTTGGAAGCCGACCGATCACATCCCAAAATCTCTGGCGATGGGCCGACTTAACAGATTGCCGCGAGGTGGTGTCTCCAAGGGTCTTCCAGAAATTTTGATCGCGTGTCCGCTCTGACAAAGCAAGTACCCTTTGCGTTTGATACTCCATGTCTCGTACAGCACGTTCCTGCCGGCCAGTGACATTAAGCCAATTGCCAGATTCAAGGGGAGATAGTAATGAGGCAAAGAAGTTTTCCGGCATTTTTACATTCAGGCCACTCGCGAATTCACTTAAGGACGCTGGTGAGAAGGCTTGAACAAAGGCAGTGCCTTTATTATCCTGCCAACGAAGATGAACTCGATCTGCAGGTAACAGCGCCTTTGCCCGGTTCCACTCCGCCTTCGCAACGGAAATATCAGGAGTACTCAATCGACCTGGTGCAGCCCCGGAGCGATTGTTGGATGCAGCGGGTGGACCCGAAACTCCCGGAGCTGTAGCTTGTTCGATAATCATGCGACGCGGCCATGCCATCACAGCAAGTTCCGCGTTACCGAAATATTTTAACGATCCAAAAATATTTCGATAAATGGGTTCACGCCAGACTTGTTCACGCACGTCAAAATATCCGCTGACCAGGGTTGAAGAAATGCGCTCATCCAGGGCCGCGGCATGCAACGCAAGCAAGCCTCCCTCTCCGTAACCAGCTACACCAATAGGAATATTACTTTCCTCCATCTTGTTACGGGACTCGAACCAATCAATAGCTGCAAAAACTTTTTGAAGTTCGTACCCAACAACATGCCGTCCTAGTACAAATCCCTGGCGATATATCCACTCCCGGTGTGGCTGGTTTGTAAAGCGCCCGATTAAGTCGCTGCCGGAAAAAGTTTCCTCCCGGCTGATCAGCACCGGAACAACTACCTCCCACCCCGCTTCGGCAAGGCGTCGCGCAACGCCGTAACCTGGACCATTTATTTTGTCCAATCCGGCAAAAACTTCCGGCAGCACATCCGCATCCGGTATCATAACCACCCTGGCAATAACCTTTCCTTTAGGTTGCAGGAGCAATCCTTCTGCAAATAGCCCCTTATATCTACCATCCAGGACCTTCCATGAAACCGCGCGGACAATACAAGCTTCTGTTTCAAGGACAAACTGTTGGGACTTGTCTATTAACACATTCATCTCGGGTGTCGCTCTTGCCTCTACCACTCCGACCTGACGCGTCAGCAGTTCACGCTGAATTCTGATCGATTTATTAAATGCCTCAGCACTGGAAAAGTCCCGGTGCCATAAACCAGTCCGCGATTGTTGCACACGTTTAGTCTCGCTGGTTAAGAAGCGGTCAATGCCTTCCACCATCAGGGATGAGAGATCACCCTTTTCTCTTAAAGGGGCGCTGGCAGATAGAGCCGGGGATTGTGCATACGAAGAGTAGTTACCATGAAAAACGAATAGCAGAATGGCGATTCGCATCATGCGACATCCGATGCCAAACGCGGACACCCGAAACCAAAGTCGATCAACCTTGCTCGTCATTTAATGTAGAAAATAATTCACCTGAGTGAGGTGCCATAATTACTTCGGCAATCTGAACATTTCTCAAAACCCAGAAAAAGGTCGACAAGAAATCACAAATATTTAATATAGATCCACAGCCCATGCAAGATAAGCGTCTAATCACCCGGCATGCCTTTCTGCAATTGCTCAATCGCCCTGGCTATCCTCAACCGCGTCTCTAAAATCACTTCGGGCCGGTCGGCATAACGCAGCGTGTGCTCCAGCGTCGTCTTAATTTCACGGGGATACTTATGAAGCAGGTAAGTTTCCGGAAGTAATAATTGCCGGTATTCATTCAGTTTTGAATTCGTATTATCATTTCCAGACTTTGAAAGCAGCCCCCTTAATCTGAACAGATACTCGTAATCTTCCATTCCGTCGCGAAAATTCTCGAGTCTTATGGAGGAATAGGGCACGCCGTCTGGCCCCGGGTAGACGAGTTGCCCCTCCCCGTTGAAGTTAAAATACGTACGGGAATCCCACGGTACGTTAGGCCATTTCTGATTCATCGGTTTGTTCTTGTGAACATTTCTCCAGAAGTAATTTGAACTCCAGTGTTCAAAGCCATCCAGGCCATAGACCCAGCAATACCACGCGATACTGCGTTGATAAATCGCGGGACAGTCGATATAGAAATTGGGCGCGCTCTCTCTGGCAAGCGTACAGAAGTACGCCCATATTTCCTTTCCCCTTGCCTGTGCCTCCGGAGCTTCCACATTGTTAACCGGAGCCCAGATATCGACTAATGTATTCAAACCAAACTTGTCCGTACGCTGATCCCAGAAGTCGTATGGGCCACCCTCCGCAAACAGCTGCAAACGCAATCCGGGATCGATCTTCTTCAGTTTTTCCGCCCGCTCTTTAATGTATGGCCACTCAAGTTCGGTGGGTTCATCCCACAGCTCCACCAGCGCCATATCAAGCCATCCACGCTGTCGCAAGAATTTAGCATAAGCTTCGACAAATCTATAGGCGGCATTAGCTTCCTCGTCGGTATAGATACCTTTTTTCATTTGAATAATGGAAAAACGGGTCAGCCCTCGTTCAATGCAAAAGCTCAGCACTTTTTCTACTTTGCTGAAATCATATTCACCTGAAGCAGTCGGTGTCTGGCTGACATAATTGATTCCAGCCGATCCGGGATTAAAACGGTTTTTCAGAAGCAATTCACAGAACCGCATGTACCACTCCAGGGGGTATTCTTTCAAATTATAAAAATCAGTCAGATAGGATAACTGGTCCCATGAATGTGTTTTCAAATGGCTTACAACGGGAAGGTCGAAGTCCCAGACCCTGCATCTAATGAGGGCCGTCACCTTTTTCAAGCCCGCAGCACTTACCAACACGGTGCCGCTGTAGTCCCCCGGCTTTGTTCCGGATGGCGCATACACGGTTATCCAGTAAGGTCTGCAAACTTCGTCTCCGTCAATCGTCAAACCGTCTCTGTATGGTATCAGCGGATCGGGATGCCAACCTCTGGGGGCAACATACTCGGCCTGCCAGTCAATTTTATGATAATCAACTAACGATACCTCTATGTGTTTCCTGTCAATAGTATTACCATTCTTATCCTTCAGGTCGCTCACTTCCAGCGAAAGCTGATTCAAATCCTTTCCAAATGGCAGTATG
>JBBEBN010000174.1:0-5865 GCA_040882305.1 Cyclobacteriaceae bacterium | reverse complement strand
TAAGGACAAAAGCGCGGAGGAGGCTGAGCAAGTTTATGAAGGCGGAAACTAAATTAATCCCACCAACAGATCAGGGAATACCCCAACGATGATACTGGCCAGGACGCTGATCGCAAGGATCACGGTATGGCGTAACGGTACCTGGATGATCTCGCCCTTTTCCGTCGATTTTAAATACATGGCAATGATGATCCGGAAATAATAATATATACCGATCAGGGATGTCAGCACCGCCAGGAGGACCAGTCCGATGTAACCGCTTTGGAAAGCCACCGTGAAGATGTAGTACTTGGCAAAAAATCCCGCAAGAGGAGGTATTCCCGCCAGGGAAAGCAGCGCTACGCCCATACAAAATGCGAGATAAGGATTACGCTTAGCCAAACCGTTGAAACTATCCACAGCAGCGTTTTCGTCTTCTACCTCTACATTGTGCAGCACGGTGAAAGCTGTAATAGACGCAACCGCATAAGCGATGACGTAATACAGGATCGCGCTGGAGGAGATATCATTCAGGCCGACGAGGGAAATGAGGAGGTATCCCGCATGGGCAACGCTGGAGTAAGCGAGTATCCGTTTCACGCTGTGCTGATAGACCGCCGTGATGTTGCTCACGAGAAGGGTGAGGATGGTGATCACCTGTATGACGTCGACCCATTGATTGGATACCGCGCTGAAACAGGTGGAAAACAAGCGGTAAAATCCGGCAAAGGCAGCGATCTTCACAATGGTCGACATAAAAGCAGTCACCACGGTCGGCGATCCCTCGTAAACATCGGGTGCCCAGAAGTGGAAGGGGACAGCAGAAATCTTAAAAGCCAGCCCGATGATGAGCATCAGGATGCCGGCATATAACCACTGGGTTGTCGTCGTTGTTCCTTCCGCTACTTTGGATGCAATGATCTGCAAGTCAAAGGAAGCAGTAGCTCCGTAAATCAGTGCGATGCCGAACAGTAAAAATCCTGTAGCGAAAGACCCCATTAAGAAATACTTGAATGACGCCTCATTTGAAAAGACGTTCTGGAAATTGCTTCCGGCAAGCACATACAGTGAAATGGACAGGACCTCAATTCCGAGAAACAGCATGGCCAGGTTCGAGTAGGAGACCATGAATATCGCACCTACCAGCGCAAACAGGATGAGGGAGAAATGGTCGGTGATGTTTGTGGTATTTTCAAAATAATCTTTCGACATGAGGAACCACAGCACTGCTACCAGTGATAACGTTACGCTAAAGGCCACAGCGTAGTTGTCGAAGGTGAGCATATTGCTGTAGTAAGCGGTAGCCTGGTTCCAGTCGAGGGCCATCAATACCGCAGACAGTATTAAACCCAGGATCACGACCGGAAACAGCCATCTCTTGATGTTAAATATCTCCGCCAGCAGCGAAAAGATGCCCAATCCTGAAAGTATGAAGACTGAATTCATGTTTTAATTTAAGATTTAACTGCATGTGCGGGGGTGGCAGAGACGCATAATTATGCGTCCGCGCATGCCTCCCAATTTCCAATTTCCTCATTCCCAACGCCCAATGACTAATCCCCAACCCCCGCCTGATAGTTCGAAACAATATTCAATAAGTTATCCACGGCCGCATCTGAAATTTTCAGGAGCGGGGCGGGGAAGATACCGATCAGCACGACCATGATGACAATGGGATACAACACCCATTTTTCCTGTCTGTCGAGGTCGATAAAACTTTTTGTGGCGGCATTGTTGTCACCCAGCATCGTCAATTGAAAGCTGCGCAACATATACACCGCCCCAAAAATCATAGTCAGGCCGGCGAAAGCACCGCTGACGAAGTTATATTGGAACACCGCGTTGATCAGCAAAAATTCGCCGACGAATCCGCTTGTTAACGGCAGGGCCACACTACCGAGAAGGATGATCATAAAAACGCCGTTGAACAAGGGCGCGCTGGTGCGTATACCGCCCAGGCTTGCGATCTCCTGTGTGGCCGTACGGGATATAATGATATCAATGATGTAAAATAATCCGACAATGACGATACCATGGCTCACCATCTGGATCATGGCGCCCTGCAGACCCATCTTGTTCATCGTGAAGATACCGGCGGCGATCAAACCTACGTGCGCGATGGAGGAATAAGCGATCAGCCTCTTCAGGTCTTTCTGGATGATGGCAAGCAGGGAAGCATATACAATCCCGATAACGGAAAGCGTCAAGGCAGTGGTCCCCCACCTTTCCACTCCCTCCGGGACAACAGGAATCAGCCAGCGGATGACACCATAGATACCCATCTTCAGCATGATGCCTGACAAGAGCATGGTGCCCGGCGAGGGTGCCGTATGGTAGGTGTCCGGTTGCCAGGTATGAAAGGGAAAGACAGGCATTTTCACAGCAAAGGCTACGAACAAAGCCCAGAAAACAATCCCCTGCTTATCGGAGGAAAGATTTTGTCCGGCTGCATACAGGGCCTGAATGTCAAACGAATGGTCTCCCGGTGTTTGAAAATACAGGTATATGAGGCCGACCAGCATGATCAGACTCCCTGCCAGCGTGTAAATAAAAAATTTCAGGGTCACGGGACCGCGGTTCACCCCACCCCAGCGAAGGCAAATGAAGTAAATGGGAATCAGTGCCATCTCCCAGAAAATATAGAACAGGAATCCATCGAGGGCACAAAAGACTCCGATCATTGCCATTTCCATGAAAAGCACGAGGCCATAGAACGAGGGTGCGTTTTCGTATTGGTTCTTAAAGGAAGAAAGTATGATAAGTGGCGTAAGAACTGTGGTAAGCAGCACGAGCAACAGGGTGATGCCATCAATACCGATATGAAAGTCGATACCGAGAGACTGTATCCATGTGTAATTAACGACGAACTGAGCGGAGGCTGAAGGATCAAACAGGATGACGATTACAAGCGAGATGACAAGTTCGATCACAGAGGCGGCTAAAGCCCATTTTTTTACCTCGTGTGGTCTGAGGGCAAAAAAAACGAGCGTTGCGAGTAAAGGCCAGAATATCAGAAGCAGTGTTAACATCTTTTATAATTCAGGTAACAATGAAATCAATTGTAGTCACAAGGCATGCCCGGTCTCTACAAACGCGTCACGTAAAACTTTTTACAACCAGTAAAACAATAATGCTGATCACCATGGCGAAAATGTAAAAGCCTGTGTTTCCGGTTTGCACCAGCCGGAGGGTTTTCCCGCCCCAGGTGACAGCTTTTCCCGCGCCATTGACGACCCTGTCGATCAGCAACCTTTCTATCACCGCATCCAGAGCTTTGGAAAGGAAAATCATCGGTTTCAGGATAATCCTGTCATAGATCTCATCCACGTAATATTTATGATAGAGTACTCGGTGCAGTGAGTTGAGTGAAACGCCTTCCGACGCGGGCACTTTTTTTCTCTGCACATACAAAGAGTATGCAATGAATATAACGCCGAGTGTCAGGGCCACCACCACAGTCATCAGCACAAGTTCTGCGGTATGAGAAAGGTGGTGGGCTGGTAACAGTTCACGCGATTGGGAAAATACAGGTGTCAGAAAATCATTTAGTGCATGGTTGCCGCCGAGCACCGCAGGAATACCGACAGATCCCCCGATGACAGACAGCGCGGCAAGGGCAATCAGCGGGGTGGTCATGCTACCCGGTGATTCGTGGATATGGTGTGACACTTCCGCTTTCGCGCGACTTGTTCCGGAAAAAGTGAGGAAGAACAACCGGAACATGTAAAAAGCTGTGAGCAGGGAAGCGAAGAATGCCAGCCCCCAAACAATTTTATTTTGTGCAAACGCTCCCGCCAGGATCTCGTCTTTCGAGAAAAATCCGGCAAAGGGAGGGAGACCGGAGATGGCGAGGGTGCCGATGAGGAAAGTGGCAAAGGTTATGGGAAGATATTTCCGGAGTCCGCCCATATTGCGGATATCCTGTTCTCCACTCATACCATGGATCACACTTCCGGCGCCCAGGAACAAAAGGGCTTTAAAGAATGCGTGCGTCGTCATATGAAAGATTCCGCTGGCATACGCGCCGAGTCCGAGGGCGACGAACATCAGGCCCAGCTGGCTGACAGTGGAATACGCCAATACTTTTTTGATGTCGTTCTGGGCCACGGCAATAGTGGCCCCCAGCACGGCCGTTGCCAGACCAATGATGACGACGAGGTCTAAGGTAAAAGGCGCGAGCGTATATAAAATATTGTTGCGGGCGATCATGTAAATACCAGCTGTCACCATCGTTGCCGCATGGATGAGGGCAGATACGGGCGTGGGCCCCGCCATGGCGTCAGGCAACCACGTATACAGGGGGATCTGGGCGCTTTTTCCGATGGCACCGATAAAAAGTAAAACAGTGATTATGGTGATCGGCTGTGATCCTGACGCCCACCCGGGAGCCTGGGCAAAAACTTCCTGATATGAAAGCGAGCCAAAGTGTATGAAGATCATGATTACACCGAGGATCAATCCGAGATCGCCGATCCTGTTCATGATAAATGCTTTTTTAGCCGCGTTGTTGTATTCGGTATTCTTGAACCAGAAACCGATGAGGAGGTACGAACAAAGTCCCACACCCTCCCAACCCACGAACATGAGCAGGTAATTGGCGCCCATCACCAGCACGAGCATGAAGAATATGAAGAGGTTGAGATACGCGAAAAACCGGTTGAATCCTTCGTCGCCGTGCATGTATCCTGCCGAATATACGTGGATTAAGAATCCAACGCCCGTGATGATAAGCATCATCACTATACTCAGCGGATCGACGAGAAAAGAAAAGGAGACGGAAAAGTTGCCGGCGGCGATCCATTCGAACGCCGTGTAGGTTATCGCCTGCTGATCTTCCCCCAGGGAGAAGAACAAAACAATGGAAAGGACAAAAGAAAACAGTACGGATGAGCAGGCCATCAGTGCCACAAGCCATCGGCGCAGTTGTTTATTCAGGAGTGCGATGAGCAGAAAACCTGAAAGCGGAGCAAGCGGTATGAGGCCAACAATTAGATCCATCACCATTTAAGTTTATTCAATACATTGATATCGGTGCTGCGTGTGTTGTGATAAATGGTAATTAAGATGGCAAGACCCACGGCCACTTCTGCCGCGGCCACGGCCATGATGAAGAATACAAACACCTGACCGGCGCCGTCGCCGTGATAGCCGGAGAAGGCGACCATCAGGAGGTTCACGGCATTCAGCATCAGCTCAATGCACATGAAAATCACGATGGCGTTCCGGCGGTAAAGCACACCTAAAACACCGATGACAAAAAGCGCTGTACTGAGCCAGATGTAATAATCTAAAGGAACACCCTGAACGGCCTGGCTTACCGAATCATTCATTTGTAAACTGTTTTACATTTTTGATATTAACCCCGACTTTCCTTTTGATTTTTTGGCTGCCACCGTTTCCTTCAATGGATTTTTTCCCAGCATCACGGCCCCGACCATGGCGGCCAGTAAAAGAACGGAAACTATCTCAAAGGGAAGTAAAAATTCATTGAATAACATCTTGCCAAGATTCTTCACCAGACCCACCTCTGCGTTTGCGCCAAACACCAATTCCGGTGATTCAGCGCCTTTCAGGGCAGCGACAAGAACAAGCATCAGGAGGCCACCGGAAATAATGGCGGCGAACTTGTAGAGCGTCTTTTTGTGAGGCTCCGTATCCTCATTTAGATTGAGCAGCATGATCACATACAGGAATAAGACCATGATCGCGCCCGCGTATACAATGATATGGACAGCAAAGAGAAATTCCGCGCTGAGGAGAAGGTAATGGCCTCCTACACAAAAAAACGTGATAACCAGATAGAGAACGCTGTAGACGGGATTTCTGGAAAATACGACCATCAGCGCGTTCAACACTGCCAGAAAGGACAAAAAGTAAAAAGCGTAT
>JBBEBN010000173.1:0-5866 GCA_040882305.1 Cyclobacteriaceae bacterium | reverse complement strand
TTACCAGAACCAGTAAAAAGGCGGCTAGAAACGTTTTTTTCATCGTAATGACTTAGAAGTTATGGTTGACTGTGTTTTTCCCGCAAATTATTCAATAATTGTTCCAAACTTATTTCATCCCTGATTAAAACTTCACGGGCCTTGCTACCTTCAAAAGGGCCCACGACACCGGCCGCTTCCAGCTGATCTATGAGCCTTCCGGCGCGGTTATATCCCAATTTCAGCTTCCGCTGGATGAGGGAGGTACTGCCCTGCTGGTGCATAACAATCACTTTGGCGGCCTCTTCGAACAGGGCATCCCGGTCTGACAGATCCACGCTGTTCGCACCGCCCTCGTCGTCACCCTCATATTCCGGAAGCAGGTAAGCCGAGTCATAGCCCCGTTGCGAGCCGATATAATCACAAACCCTGTCAATTTCAGGAGTGTCGACAAAAGGACACTGAAGACGAATGATGTCTGAACCCGAACTTAACAGCATATCGCCCTGCCCTACCAGTTGATCGGCGCCTCCTGTATCCAGGATCGTCCGGGAGTCGACTTTCGAAGTCACCCGGAAGGACAGCCGGGCGGGGAAATTCGCCTTGATCACACCGGTGATGACGTTGACGGAAGGCCGCTGGGTAGCCACCACGAGATGAATACCGATCGCGCGGGCCAGCTGAGCCAGGCGGGCAATGGGCGTTTCCACCTCTTTTCCAGCGCTCATCATCAGGTCGGCAAGTTCGTCGATCACCAGCACGATATAGGGGAGAAAACGGTGACCCTCCTTCGGATTCAGCTTTCTGGCCACAAACTTCGTGTTGTATTCTTTCAGATTCCTGGCTCCGGCGTCCTTCAGGATCTCATACCGGTTTTCCATTTCGATGCAGAGGGAATTTAGCGTGTGCACCACCTTACGGGTGTCCGTGATAATGGCCTCTTCACTGTTTGGAAGTTTAGCCAGATAATGCCGTTCGAGTTTAGTAAAAAGGGACATCTCTACTTTTTTTGGATCCACCAGCACAAACTTCAGCTGCGACGGATGCCGCTTATAGATCAGGGATGTGAGGATCACGTTCAGCCCGACAGATTTACCCTGACCTGTAGCGCCTGCCACCAGCAGGTGAGGCATCTTGACCAGGTCAATAATGAAGGCTTCATTTGAAATGGTTTTTCCCAGGGCGATAGGAAGTTCCTTGTCAGTCTTGGCGAATGCGGGCGTGGCAAGCATGGAGCGTATACTCACCATTTCCCGGTTCTTATTGGGCACCTCTATACCAATGGTACCCTTGCCGGGGATGGGGGCAATGATCCTGATACCCAGGGCTGACAGGCTGAGCGCAATATCATCTTCGAGATTTTTGATCCGCGATATTTTTATACCGGCGTCCGGAACAATTTCGTACAGGGTGACCGTAGGACCGATGGTTGCCTTGATGCTTTGGATACCGATCTTAAAATTCACGAGGGTGGCGACGATCTTGTCTTTATTCTGGTTGAGTTCTTCCTGTGTTACGCCGGCCTTCCCCGAATCGTATTCATTCAACAGATCGAGTGTAGGAAATTTATAACTGCTGAGTTCAAGTGTTGGATCATATTCGCCGTGCTCCTCTACTAGATTTTCGGCGATCTGATCAGTTTCCATTCGCTCCTCAACGGTGAACTCGGGTTCGGATTGTTTTTGCACCTCTTTTTTCGAAGGCGCAACGGGAATGACCTCGAGATTCAGTGCCTTATTGGTAACAATCTGGGGCTCAGGCACAGGCTCCTGTTTATCTCCTTCCAGCACAAGTTCGCCATTCACCTCTCCCTTAACCGGTTCCACCCACTTGTCCTCATCGTCTATATAGCCGGAGTATAGCTGTTCATCGTCTACAATAGCATCTGAGCCCATTGGTTTTGGATCCTTATACTGAAAGGCGGGAATGGAGGTGATGTTGAAATAGAAAATGATAAAAATGAACAAGGTGAGAATGAGGACAAGGAAGGTGCCCCAGCCGAACATTCCAAAGCTGAGTTCTGCGAGCAATAGTCCAAAGCCGCCGCCGAGGATCTGCCATGCGTGGCCGCCCTGATTGATCTCTACCATATAGCCCAGCATGAGGCAGAGCCAAAAAATGGAGAAAATGGCAAATATGGTATAGGATGATAGCCTGACGATCTCTTTTTTAAAGACGATCCGGAATCCCAGAAGAAATAATAATGGCGGAATGAAGAATGAGGAAATTCCAAACCAGCGGAAGATGAAAAAATGGGAAATGATGGCGCCGTACAAGCCCAGCCAGTTGCTGATATCCTTTTCTCTGAGCGCTTCGAAGATACTTCTCATGCTCTGGTGATTGCCCACCTCGCTGAAATCCGCCTGTCCCGTAAACATATACGACAGCAAAGCAAAGAACATGTACAATCCTGCGATGATCAGGAAGAATCCGATGGCCAGCTTAACGCGCTTGTCCTTGAAAAAAGAAAACTTAGAGCCGGATGACCCTGACTTGCCGCGCTTATCCTTGTCAGGCTTCTTGAACGTGTTGGATTTATAGGTATTCTTCGCCATGTTTCAAAGCGTAAAACTAAAGAAAAACATTGAATCGCGCGCTGGAAGTGGGAGTTTCCTTTCGGTTTATCTTTGGCCGCAGGATTTGAAAGCATTTTTTCACAATACTCCGATGATTGGAATCGCGCTGCTCTCAAATCAAAAATGTTTGAAGACAGCATTCAAAGGAACCGACCTTCTTGCGCTTTCATTATATTTACCGAACTCAACGACCATAACATGAGACATATTTCCATCCCTTCACTTTTTATTTTCACAGCCGGATCCATGCTCGCATGCTCTTCCGGGGATAAAGCCGGCGAAAAGGATATCCTGCCTCCTGTTCCGGAAGAAATTCCCCATGAACTCACCGCGCATGGGAACACCAGGACGGATCCATACTACTGGATGAAGCTTTCGGAGGAACAGAAAAATGCTTCTGTAAAAGATGAGCAGACAAAAAAGGTGATGGATTACCTCACGGCCGAAAACGAATACCTCGAAGCTAAATTAAAACGCACGGAGGGCTTGCAGAAAAAATTGTACGACGAGATGGTGGGCCGGATCAAACAGGATGACGAATCCGTTCCCTATAAGGACAACGGTTACTGGTATTACGACCGTTTCGAAAAGGGAGAAGAGTATCCCATCTACTGCCGGAAAAAAGGCGAATTGGATGCGCCGGAAGAGATCCTGCTGAACGTGAATGAGATGGCGGAAGGGTACGCGTATTTCCAGGTGAGGGGATTGAAAGTAAGCGAAGATAACAACGTGCTGGCATACGGTGTGGATACTGTCAGCCGGAGACGCTACACGCTTTACCTCAAGGATCTCAGGACAGGAAAGATTATCGACCGTCCCGTACCCAACACTGAAGGTTACGTGACCTGGGCAAACGACAACAAAACTTTTTTTTATTCGATGAAGGATTCTGTTACCCTTCGCTCCGACAAGATCTATCGCCATAAAATGGGGACGGATCCCGGGAAGGATGTGCTGGTTTATACCGAAAAGGATGACACATTCTATACGGGCATCACCAAGACAAAATCCAAAAAATATCTTGTGATCTGGTCCGGCAGCACGCTCACCAATGACTACCGTATCTTGAATGCGAACACCCCCGAAAGAGATTTTCAATCGTTCAGTCCACGGGAACGCGGGCTGGAGTATTCCATCGCTCACTTCAACGATAAATTTTATATTGTGACAAACTTTGACGCGCCGAACTTCCGGTTAATGGAAACCGCGGAAAGCAGGACGACAAGATCGCAATGGAAGGAAAAGATCCCGCACAGGAAAGATACTTTACTGGAGGGAATTGAAATTTTCCGGGATCATATGGTGCTGGTTGAACGGGCACAGGCAAACACCGTGATGCGTGTGATCGACCAGAAGACTGGCGCCAAACATTACCTTAATTTTGGCGAGCCTGCATTTACGGTTTACACCTCTGTGAACCTGGATTTTGAGACCGAGTGGGTGCGTTACGGCTATTCTTCCCTTACCACCCCAAATTCCACATTCGATTACAACATGCGGACAAAGCAAAAGAAGCTCCTGAAACAACAGGAAGTGGTGGGAGGATATACACAGGAGAATTATCAAACTGAAAGGTTGTGGGCCACCGCTGAGGACGGCACTCGGATACCCATCTCTATTGTGTATAAAAAAGAAATAAAAAAGGATGGCGGCAATCCCACCTTATTGTACGGTTATGGATCTTACGGGGCCACCACCGATCCCTACTTTTCCTCCACGCGTTTAAGTCTCCTCGACCGCGGTTTTGTCTATGCCATCGCGCACATCCGCGGCGGCCAGGAAATGGGCAGGCAGTGGTATGAGGATGGAAAAATGTTCAAAAAGAAGAACACGTTTACCGATTTCATCGATTGCTCGGAATTCCTCATAGAAGAAGGTTATACTAATCCCGGAAAATTGTTTGCCATGGGCGGAAGTGCGGGTGGATTGTTGATGGGTGCAGTGGTGAACATAGCACCTCACCTGTATAAAGGGGTGGTTGTGAAGGTGCCTTTTGTCGATGTGGTCACCACCATGCTGGACGACGACATCCCGCTGACGACGGGTGAATTTGACGAATGGGGAAATCCCGATGAGCTTGAATCCTATTTGTACATGGCCACCTATTCACCTTACGACAGGGTGCAGGCGCAGGAATATCCGAACATGTTTGTCACGACCGGGCTACATGATTCGCAGGTGCAATACTGGGAACCGGCCAAGTGGGTTGCGAAACTCCGCGACATGAAAACAGACAACAACCTTCTGCTGCTCCGCACCAACATGGAAACCGGCCACGGCGGCGCGAGCGGAAGGTTTCAGGTCTATCACGAGATTGCGCAAGAGTATGCTTTTCTTCTCGATCTTGCCGGAGTGAGTGAGTGAGCGGTGGAAAAGCAAGTCAAAACCAGATAGAAAGACAGGTTAAAATACAGGTGGAAAGTCAGGTTAAAAAGTCAGGGATAGTAGTTTACCTCAGGCTTTCACTTTACCTGTATCTAAACCTTGCATTAAAACCAAGGCATGATTTTAGCCGCATTTCGGGAAACACTGAAGAAATCATGAAAACAAGAGTAACAGCCGGTCTGTTCGCACTGCTGGCGGCCTTCTCGTGCAATGACGATGATGAACAGCTGGCGCCCATTGAAGGCAAGTGGAGAGGTACGATGGCGGAAATTCAGGTAAAACCGTTTGGTCTTCCCATCCCGGTTTCAAAAAAAGATGAAAGCTTCCACACGGAAATCGAATTCCGATCTGATGGGAAGCTCATTGTATATGAGGATTCGCAAACCACGGAAGGAACCTGGAAGCTCAATGGCAACAAACTCGTGACAGACATCGATTTCAACACCGAGTTCATAGGCCTATCAGGTACCTACACGGTCGAAAGACTCACGGGAACCACCCTTATTTTCTACCTCGAAAAAGATAATCAGACCATTAGCGATCCCGACACGGGTCAAAGCATCTCGGGAGACTTAAAAGCCACCCTGCATTTCCAAAAGATCTAGACGAGGCTTTTTTTGATTGCTTTGTTGATGCGTTTCATCAGGCCAGGGCCTGCATAGATAAAGCCTGTGTAAAGCTGGACCAGATCAGCACCCGCCTTTAATTTCTCCAGGGCATCCTGCGGAGACATGATTCCACCGACCCCGATGATCGGAAACCCGGGGCCAAGGGCTTTCCGAAGGTAGCCTATGACTTCCGTAGACCTTTTCTGGAGGGGCTTGCCGCTTAAACCACCGAAACCAATACGATGAAGCTCCTCTTCAGTTGTTTCCAGGCCTTCGCGTGAGATCGTCGTGTTCGTTGCGATCACGCCATCCATTCCT
>JBBEBN010000172.1:0-35769 GCA_040882305.1 Cyclobacteriaceae bacterium | reverse complement strand
CAGATGCCATCCGGTTGATAAGGTTTAACGCTGGGACCTCCAATTTCTTTTACCAGTAATCCGCTGCTGGCAAGAACATGGTCCTTCACAAATTCGGATGTCAGTCGCTGGCGCGGAGCACGCGACAGGTATTTGTTTTCCGGGTCAATAAATAACTTCCTTTCCGATACTTCTCCTGATTGCTGATAGGTTGATGACATGACAATTTGTTTTACCAACCTCTTGATATCCCAGTCGTGGTTCACGAAGTCAACGGCCAGCCAGTCTAATAATTCCGGGTGAGAAGGCAGCTCCCCCTGCATTCCAAAATCCCCGGCTGTTTTTACTATCCCTCTTCCAAAAAATTCCTGCCAGATCCTGTTCACAAATACTCGGGAAGTGAGCGGATGGTTCTTATCAAGGAGCCATTGGGTAAGGCCGAGCCTGTTCTTGGGAAGGCGGGTAGTATCAAATGGGTAAATAGCTTGCGGTACCTGGAAGTCCACTTGTTCGCCATGGACATCGTAAACTCCGCGTACAAGAACATACGTCGGGCGGACAACGGAGCTATCCTTCATCACCATTACCGGAATCGGTTCCTTTTCCTTTTTATTGACGAAAGACAAAACGTTTTTTACATCGTCATCATTGATGTATATTCTTGGAGGATCTGCCAGGGAAGCGAGCTGGATGTCGCCGACCAATCCTTTTTCAGGAACCTGGTTGAAGAAAGCAAATGTTCTGAAATAATCTTTTTGCGCAATGGGATCGTATTTATGATCATGACATTTTGCGCATTCAAGGGTAAGCGCCAGGAAGGCTTTTCCAAAAGTATTGGTCCGGTCAGTAACGTATTCCACCCTGTATTCTTCATCGATCACGCCGCCTTCCTGTGTTATCTTGTGGTTGCGGTTAAATCCGGTGGCGAGCAACATTTCTTTTGTTGGATTGGGAAGCAGGTCACCGGCAAGTTGCCACGTCAGGAATTTGTCGTAGGGATAATTTTGATTGAAGGCATGGATCACCCAATCCCTCCATGGCCACATGGTGCGATATCCATCATCCTGATAGCCGTGCGAGTCCGCGTACCGGGCAACGTCAAGCCAGTACACGGCCATTTTCTCGCCGTAGTGCGGACTGGAGAGCAATTCATCAACAATTTTTTCGTAGGCATCGGGAGAATTATCCTGAACGAATCGATCCTGCAGTTCAATGGAAGGGGGAAGGCCGGTGAGATCAACGCTAACGCGCTTTAAAAGGCGATCCTTATCGGTTTTTTCATTCGGCTCAAGATTTTGTTCACCCATTTTGGCGAGGATAAAACGGTCAATGTCGTTGGAGATCCAGTCGCTGTCAACTTCAGGTGGCTCCTGGCTTTCGGGACTTATGAACGCCCAGTGTTTCTCATATTTTGCGCCCTGGTCGATCCATTTCTTAATCAATTTCTTTTCGAACTCGCTAACTGAGAGTTTCGAATACGGCGGCGGCATCAATTGTGTGGTGTCTTCGCTAATAAGGCGTCTGTACAGGTCCGATTCCTTCGGCTTTCCATTGACGATCACATGGGCATCGGGATTGTCTTTGAGTGCCTGATACAGCCCCGCTTCAGTATCCAGCCTGAGATCGGCCTTTCTGTGGTTGGGATCCGGACCGTGGCATTTGAAGCAGCGGTCTGACAGGATCGGGCGAATGTGGAAATTAAAATCAACTACTTCCGGAATTCTTTGAGCGGTTGAAGGTGATGAGGCATTGCGGATAAAAATAACCGCTGCCACCGCGCAAAGGAAACCAAATGCCAACAAGTACCAATATTTTGCCAAAAATCTCATAATCTGGTCTTAAAAAGTCCTTCAAGTTAGGAATTATTGAAAAAAGCTGAAAGGGGTTTACTGGAGGTGCAACGCCCGCCGCAACCCGACATTTTCTATCCCGCCAAAAATATTTCACCGTCTGCCCTGGAATTCAGGGAATGCAAATTTAGCATTTCTGATGCACCGCACGCTTGTTTTTCCTGCCTTTATGATCAGTGGTATTTTCGCCAGATTTGTTTTGCGTTCATCATTCCTCATTTTTTACCTTGCAGCCCTATGAAAAGATACTTCCTCAAACTTTATCAGTATAACGACTGGGCCGATAAACGCGTGCTCGATGCACTCACCCGTCAGCGCGTCGATGACGAACAAATACTAACCCTGATGGGCCATATCGTAGCCGCCCAGTTTCTGTGGCTGCATCGAATCAGGGGTCTTCCGGCACCAGACGTGAAATTATGGGGCTCCTATCAGCTCAATCAGTTGGTTGACCTTGCTGAAAGGGCCGGCAAACAGTGGCTTGAATTCGTCGAGGGCACTGAAAACTTTAACCGTGAAATGACTTACAAAAATTATGTCGGTGACGATTATACCAACAATGTAGAGATGGTGATGATCCACCTTGTCAACCACTCTTCGTATCACCGCGCGCAAATTGCACTGCTTCTCCGTCAAAAGGGTCTCGAGCCCGTCAATACCGACTTCATCACCTATGACAGGATCATTACCGGCCAGTTGAGGCATTAGGCATCAGGCATTAGGGATTAGGGATTGGGTGCTGTGCCGATGACTGAAGAAGGATTTATTGTGGACGTCGAAAGCAAAGCCCCAACTCTTTAATATTTGGTGTTCGATTCACCCCTCGGCAAGCTCGGGGACCGGTTGCGTCATGTCGGAAGGTGAGACTTCGGGAGCGGAGCTTGCCGAAGGGCGCAATTAAAGAAAATGTTTCCCCAACGGTGATTGCTGAATTATGAAATTCCGACGGAACGCGGGAGGATCATTCCCAAATAACCGTCTCATCCCGTTTTGTCCACTCAATGTACCGGGGCTCATACCGCTTCTCTACGGCGTTCCTTTTGATTTTCATCGACGGCGTCATCAGGCCGTTTTCAATACTCCAGTTATCCTTGAGTATAATTGCCATCTGGATGTGTTCATATTTCTCCAGCGTTTTGTTTACATGATGGATGACATGCTGGATCTCTGTTTCAACCTGTTCTTGAGATTTTTCGCGGGCCTGTGTTGATAACGTCACCAGAGCAATTGGTTGTGGCAGACCTGTGCCGACAACACATACCTGGTCAATGTTGATGTTGGCGGATAATTTCAATTCTATCGGTGCCGGCGCGATGAATTTTGCTTTGTCTGTCTTAAACTGGTCCTTTACCCGTCCGGTTATGCTAAGGAAACCCTGCGCGTCCACCGCTCCCTGATCGCCTGTTCGCAAAAATCCCTCCTCCGTCATGACGGCGGCTGTGGTGACAGGGTCTTTGAAGTATCCCTGCATCAGGGCCCTGTGGCGGATGAGGATTTCCCCGTTGTCAGCCACTTTCACATCCACCTCCGGCCACGGCTGCCCTACTGTTCCGTTTTTGATAAGTCGGTAATTTGAATGTGAATAGGCGGTGTTTTCGGTCATCCCGTATGTCTCCCGTATTTCCATTCCCAGGCGGTTAAACCACTCCAGCAACGCAACAGGTGTGGGTGCCGCACCGCAAACAATGATGGAAGCTTTAGATAATCCAAGTTTCTTTATGATCAATCGTTTAATCAGAGTGTTGATAACCGGAATTGAAAGCAGTCGATCGAGTTTTCGCTGGGGTATCTTCTCCAGAATTCCCTGTTGAAACTTCGAAAAAATTCTAGGCACACCTCCAAAAATGGTGGGTTGCTCATGTTGAAGGTTCTCCTGGAATTTTTCAATTGACTCTGTGAAGGAAATCGCGCTGCCCGAAGATAGGCTGACCATTTCCATCAACGCACGTTCCGCGATGTGACTCAACGGCAAATAAGAAAAAAATCTTTGAGGCGAGCTCATTCGCAGATATTTCTTTACCTGCAATCCCGCGTAACCAAATGCGCCAAAAGACAACATCACCCCTTTAGGTGTTCCCGTAGTGCCGGATGAATACATGATGCTGGCCAGTCTGTCGGGATCGGCGGTTTCATAACCCTGCAGTGGCTGGTGCAGTTGGAGAAGGTCGTCCCATTTTAATCCGTCGTCCGGTCCGTAAAAAGGAAAACTGATCTTATGCATTTGGGAACCGATTCCACTTCGCTGTGTTTCGTAATCATCGAGTTTTCCCAAAAAAATAAGTTTGGCTTCGCTGTGTTGAAGAAGCTCTTTTACAGAGGCTGCTGATAGTGTGGGATAGATGGGAACACTTATATATCCCGCCATCATGATGGCAAGGTCAGCCATGATCCAGTGGGCGCAGTTTTTTGACAGGATGGCGATGGTGGATTCCGCGGGAAGATCTAACGCACGCAGGGCTGTGGCAATCTTTCTGATTTCCCGGCCAGCCTGCAGATAGTTCCATGATTTCCACTCGCCCGAAACAGGCTGTCTCAAAAAAGTCTGCTGAGGGGTCTGCTTTTCCCATTGAAAAAATGAAGATAGAGGGGTTTCCTGCGGCTGGCTCATGCTGAAAGCTAATAAATTTTTTATTTGTTTGAATCTTTGAATTCTTTAAAGAGAACATCCTACTTTCGCACATGGACAAACCGTTGAAGAAACTTTTTCTTTTGGATGCATACGCGCTCATTTACAGGGCGCACTTTGCGTTCACGAAAACTCCGAGAATCAACTCAAAAGGCCTCAATACATCGGTTCCATTTGGATTCACAAACACCTTGCTGGAGGTTATCACAAAACAAAAACCGACCCACATCGGCGTCGCATTCGATACTTCCGCAAAAACATTCCGGGATGAAATTTTCGCCGAGTATAAAGCTACCCGGCAGGAAACACCTGAAGACATCCGCTACGGCATCCCCATATGCAAGGAGATCATTCGCGGCTTCAACGTCCCCATTGTCGAACTCGATGGATTTGAAGCAGATGACATCATCGGCACCCTGGCGGCGCATGCCTGCAAACAGGGCTTCGAAGTATACATGATGACGCCCGATAAGGATTTCGGACAACTGGTCAATGATTGCGTCTTCCTCTACAAACCCGCCTACATGGGAAACGCGGTAGACGTGCTGGGTCCAAAGGAGGTTTGTGAAAAATGGGGTATCGAAAACGTTGCGCAGGTAACGGACATGCTGGGTATGCAGGGAGACACCTCTGATAATATCCCCGGCGTTCCGGGCGTTGGTCCCAAGACCGCGGCGGCTCTGTTGAAGAAATACGCATCGGTGGAAAACATTGTTGCCCATGCCAGTGAGTTGAAAGGAAAACAAAAAGAGTTGTTTGAGACGTATGGTGAGCAGGCCATCCTCTCGAAGAAGCTCGCCACCATTATTACCGATGTGCCCGTCGCTTTCCACGAGGAGGAATTGCGCTATACGGGGCCAAACGTGGACAAACTTAAACCCATCTTCGATGAACTTGAATTCAAGGGCATCGCGGCAAGAGCTTTTGGAGAAACTTCAACAGTTGCCGCCCCGCCTTTGAAGCAGGGGCCGCAACTTTCAATGTTTGGCAAAACGCCCGCTGCTGCAACGGTGGAAAAGCAGAATTTTGATTCCGAAAAAGTAAAGTACTTCCTGGTTGATTTGCCCGAGTTGCGGCGGGCGCTTGTTGAAAAACTTGATCAACAGCAGCTTATTTCGATAGAAACTATTTCCGACGATGCCCCCAATTTCAATTTTCAATTGAAGGGGCTGGCGTTTTCCTTTCTGGAGAATGAAGCGCACTTCGTTCCCGTAACAAACGCGGAAGAGGCGGATCACATCGCAAAAGAATTTAAACCTGTTTTGGAGAATGGATCCATTGCCAAGGTGGGACACAACCTGAAAGGCGCGATGCTGTTGCTTAAGAAATATGAAGTGGAACTATGCGGTCCGCTGTTTGACATCATGCTTGCGCATTACCTCATCGAACCTGAAGCATCGCACAGCCTTCAGGTGCTTTGCTCCCAGTATCTGGACTACGAGATACTGGCAGATCCTGATTCCAAACAAAAAAATCAGGTTTGTGAACGCGCTGACAAGATCCTTCAGTTAAAGGAATCAGTGGAAGAAGATCTGGAATCACGCACGCATACGAAACTGATGCGCGACATTGAAATGCCGCTGGCAAAGGTCCTTGCTTCCATGGAATTTGAAGGCGTAAAAGTGGATGTGGCTGCATTGAACAGAATGTCGGAGGAACTCAAGGTGGAACTTGAACGCGTCCAGAAAGATATCTATGTCATCTGCGGTGTTGAATTCAACATCGGTTCGCCGAAACAACTCGGTGAGATCCTGTTTGATCAGATGAAGCTCATCGATAAACCCAGGAAAACAAAAACAGGGCAGTTTGCCACGGGCGAGGATGTGCTACAGGGCCTGGCTGCCGAGCATGAGATCGCGCGAAGGATCCTCGATTACAGGGAGTACGATAAACTTCGCTCCACCTATGTAGATGCCCTTCCGAAAATGATCAGCCAGCACGATGGCCGGATACACACGGATTACCGGCAGGCCTGGGCGGTAACGGGCAGGCTAAGCTCCAATAATCCAAACCTTCAAAACATACCCATCCGGACAGAAAAAGGACGCCTCATCCGCAAGGCCTTTGTCGCCCGCAATAAAGATTTCCTGTTCATGTCTGCGGATTATTCCCAAATAGAGTTGCGCATCGCAGCCTCCTTTGCGAAAGACGAGACCATGATCGAAGCGTTCAGGACGAAACGCGACATCCATACCACTACGGCAGCAAAAGTCTTTAAAGTTCCTTTAGAACAGGTTACTCCCGACATGCGTCGCAAGGCAAAGGAGGTTAATTTTGGAATATTGTACGGGAGCACTGCCTTTGGCCTCGCCCAAAACCTGCGTATTGCAAGGGGAGAAGCGGTTGAGATCATCAAAGCCTACTTTCAGGAGTTCTCCGCCATAAAAAGGTATATGGACAACGCCATCAATACCGCCCGTGAAAAGGAATATGTGGAAACACTCATGGGGCGGCGCCGCTACCTGCGCGATATCAATTCACGCAACGCGAGCACACGCGGGTTTGCCGAGCGCAACGCCATCAACGCGCCGATTCAGGGAACGGCTGCAGATATCATCAAGATCGCCATGGTAAACATCCACCACTGGCTCGTGAAAGAGAAACTGCAAACCCGCATGACCATGCAGGTGCACGATGAGCTGGTATTCGATGTTCACAAAAAGGAAGTCGACGTCGTCAAAGAAAACGTAAGCCGCCTGATGTGCCAGGCCGTTCAGTTGGAAGTGCCCATGGAGGTGGAGGTCGGTGTCGGGGAGAATTGGCTGGATGCGCATTGAAATGGTCTAAAAGGTTGAAAAGGTTGAAAAGTTTGAAAAGTTTGAAAAGTCAAAAGAACAAGTCAGATTCGTCCTGAGAGAAATGAAATCAAAATCCTTTGTGTCTTTGTGTCTTAGTGGCCAAAAAAAATAGTGTCTCAGTGGCAAAAAAATGATTACGCAGCAAACCATTACTGAAGCATACAACCGGATCAAGCCGTTTATTCATCAGACACCTGTGTTGACTTCCACAAGTCTTGATGAGATCTCCGGCTGCATGTTGTTCTTTAAGAGTGAAAATTTTCAGAAAGTAGGCGCTTTCAAATCCCGGGGAGCGATGAACGCTGTTCTTTCCCTGACGAGGGAGCAGCGGGCCAGGGGAGTCGCCACCCATTCGAGCGGAAACCATGCCCAGGCGCTCGCGCGCGCCGCAAAGATCATGGGCACAAAGGCGTACATCGTGATGCCGCGGACGGCGCCGGAAATAAAAAAGCAGGGTGTGAAAGGTTATGGCGGCGAGATCTTTGAATGCGAGCCTAACCTCCGATCACGGGAAGAAACCTTGCTTCGGGTGGTAGAAGAAAAAGGAGCCTTTGTCATACATCCTTTCAATAATTATGAAGTGATCGCAGGACAGGCCACTGCGGCGCTGGAATTTTCCCTGGAGATCAATTACCTGGATTTTATCATCGTTCCCGTTGGCGGAGGAGGGTTGCTCGCCGGTACAGGTTTGTCGGCAAAATTTTTCTCTCCCCACACCACCGTCATCGGCGCGGAGCCGGAAGGGGCCGACGATGCGTTCAGGTCCCTGCAGAGCGGCATGATCGAACCTTCACAAGCGGATACAGTAGCCGATGGGTTGCTTACTAATCTTGGTACCAAAACTTTCCCCCTCATCCAGGAAACTGTCAAGCAGATCATCACCGTCTCCGATGTCGAGATCATTGCCGGCATGAGACTGATCTGGGAGCGCTTGAAGATTATCGTAGAGCCCTCTGCGGCAGTTCCCTTTGCCGCCGTCTTGAAAGAAAAAGATCGGTTCAGGAATAAGAATGTTGGAATTATTCTCTCGGGCGGGAATGTGGATCTGGTCAGGGCTGCGAAACTGTTTGCCAGTGTTTGAAATGACCCATCAATTAGTAGAGGCAAGGCATGCCTTGTCTCTACTAATTAATTCTCCTGCTTAAACCTGTCAAATCTCGACTCCGCTTTCTTCGGAAACACATTATTCCTCATCTCCACGTCGGCAAGCTCAAAATTAGGATCCAGCACAATGTTGATGACTTCCTTATCCTTAATAAATACTTTGGTGACCTCGCGCTCATCCATCCTCCAGACTTCCGCCGGGATCTTTTCGATCTCCCTGGAACCATCTTTATACGTCCACTCAATAATCAATGGGGTCACAAGCCCTCCTTTGTTCGCAAAAGTGACCTCGTAAATATTTTTATCGCTGAGCTTCTGGCGGATCTGATTATCATCCACACGGCTCCGGAACTCGCCATAGAGATTTTGTGGCGTGTTGACAAGCGTAAACTCCCGGGGGCCCGTGCTGAAATCTTCTCCCGCGCCTCCATGGCCTTCACCACCGGAAGACAGATCACCTGATCTGACCTTCACATTCTTGCTCTCCGGATCAGCGGTCTCGGTTTTCAACCGGAACCACTTCACCTCACTCACCTCCACATCAACATGGTCATTGGTAAAGAACCAGCCGCGCCAGAACCAATCGAGGTCAACGGCGGAAGCATCTTCCATCGTGCGGAAAAAATCCGCCGGCCTCGGGTGCTTGAAAGCCCACCGCTGTGCATATTCCTTGAACGCCTCATCAAACAACTCAGGACCCATGACAGTTTCTCTCAGGATCGTTAAGGCAGCCGAAGGCTTCGTATAGGCATTAGGGCCAAATTCCTCCTGGCGGATGTTGTCTGACATAGACATGATCGGACGCATCTGGCTCTTATCGCCTTTCATAAACGGCACGATCCCCTTCGGTGTACCGCGCGATCCCGATAATGTCGGATATCGGAGACGCATGGTTTCCTTGTCGAGGAAAGTATTCAGTCCTTCATCCATCCACGACCACTGGCGTTCATCGGAGTTTACGATCATAGGGAAAAAGTTGTGACCGACCTCATGGATGATCACCGTGATCATTCCGCTAAGTGTCTGTTGTGAATACCGGCCATCTTTGTTGGGACGTCCGTAATTAAAGCATATCATGGGGTATTCCATCCCCTGGTTGGCGGAGTGTACGGAATAGGCTGTCGGGTAGGGATAATCAATAGTGCGTTCGGAATAAACTTCGAGCGTGTTTTTGATTGCCCTGGTAGATTCTTTCTCCCACAGCGGATTGCCTTCCTTGGGATAAAGGGATTGCGCAAGGGGTGTCTTATCGCCAATCTTCACCGCCATGGCATCCCAGATGAATTTGCGGGAACTGGCAAACGCAAAATCGCGCACGTTTTCAGCGTGAAACTCCCACGTGCTCTTTGTGGCGGACCTGCCTTTTTCCTTTTGCCTCGCTTCTTTTTCCGTTACAATGAATACGGGTTTGTCAAAAGTGTTCTGTGCTTTCTGGAAACGCTCCTGCTGCTCCTTTGTTAATACTTGCTTCGAATTCTGAAGCCATCCCGTAGCCCCCACGATATGGTCGGAGGGAACAGTGATCCGCACTTTGTAGTTCCCGAACGTCAGGGCAAACTCCCCGCGACCGAGGAACTGTTTGTTCTGCCATCCTTCATAATCGTCGAAGACACACATGCGTGGGAACCACTGAGCAAAGGTGTATAGATAGTTCCCATCCGCCGGAAAATACTCATAACCTCCGCGACCGTCGAAAACCTGCCTGTTGTATTCGGTGTAACTCCAGTCTACCGAGAACACAAATTGCTCCCCCGTCTTTAGAGGAGCGGGAAGATCGACACGCATCATGGTGTGGTTAATGGTGTATCGAAGGTCTTTTCCGGAAGCATCCTTCACAGCTCTTATGTTGTAGCCCCCTTTGTAATCAGAGGGGTTGATCCCGGAAATATCGTTGAGAAGACCCGCGGGGAGCGAATCCACTATTACTCCAGTCTGTGTTTTCGAGGTGAGGTTTTCCGGAGCAAAAATATTCTGATCCAGCTGCAGCCACAGGTAACGCAGCGGCTCGGGAGAATTATTGTAATAGGTGATGGTTTCATGCGCCGTTAATTCCTGCGTCTTGTCGTTGACTTCAGCGTCAATGACATAGTCGGCGCGTTGTTGCCAGTAGGCGACCCCGGGAGCGCCGGAACCAGTGCGATAAGTGTTGGGTGTGGGTAACAGGGCGTCGAGCTGTTCGAACCTGCCTTCCCACCGTGACGGTTGCTGGCCAAAAGCACCGACAGTTAAAAAGACCAAAAAGATCAACGCTTTATACTTTGTTAGACTGTGCATAAATGTTCTAAAGTAAATTAATACAATTCGAAAGACCGGCAATTTCAGACATTCCCGGATGTCGAGGCCGCCTCGCCGCCAGTGTTATTGACATTAAGCCTACCTGGATTTTTTTCTGAATTCGTCAAAACTGGACGGTTGTTGCACTTTCGGAAAGATATTGTCCTCAAGGTTGATATCCGCTGTTTCCAGGTTGGGGTCGATCATGACGTTCGCCACTTCCTTATCCTTCACAAAGACCTTGGTTACGCGGTGTTCATTTAACCTCCAGATCTCAGCGGGTATTTTTTCGAGCTCCTTCGTCCCATCTTTATAAGTCCATTCGATAATGACAGGCATCACCAGGCCGCCGTTGTTGGAAATAGTGATTTCATAGATGTTCTTGTCCTGAAGCTTCGCCATGATTTCCTGATCATCCACTCGGCTCAAAAATTCCCCGTAAAACCTCGCTTCTGTTTTAATGAGGCGGAAAGGTTGAGGTCCACCGCTAAAATCTTCATTGCTTTCATCTGAAGAACCGGAGACTAAATCACCCTGCTTCGCTTTTACGCCCTTGTTCTCCAATTGCGATTTGTCCTTGTCCAACCGGTACCATTTTACTTCCTCAAGTGTTTGATCGTTCGCGTCAGTAGTATAGAACCAACCTTTCCAGAACCAGTCCAAATCCACAGCAGACGCATCCTCCATGGTTCGGAAAAAATCCGACGGCATGGGGTGTTTGAATGCCCACCGATTTGCATATTCCTTGAAAGCCATGTCGAAGAGCTCTCTGCCCATAACGGTTTCACGAAGAATGTACAATGCCGTGGCGGCTTTCGTATACTGTTCAGCACCCAATTGCACCACCTGCTCCGAGTTTGTCATCAGGGGGCGCATGAGCGATGGATCTCCCTGCATATAGTTGACGACACTGTAAGGTTTCCCCCGCGACCACTCTATATCAGGATATCTTTCAAGTTCAGTTATGAGCTGCACAAAAGAGTTGATTCCTTCATCCATCCACGGTGTCTGGCGTTCATCACTGTTGATGATCATCGGAAAAAAGTTGTGGCCCACTTCATGCACGATCACACTAATCATTCCCTGTTTCAGCAAGGAAGAATAGCTCCCATCTTTCTTCGGACGGCCATAATTAAAGCAGATCATTGGGTATTCCATTCCGATGCTTGCCGTGTGTACCGAGATAGCCACCGGATAAGGGTAATCGATCGTCATCCGTGAATAGACCTCCAGGGTATTTTTTACTGCCTTGGTTGATTCCAGCTCCCAAAGAGGATTTCCTTCTTTCGGATAGAACGACATCGCCAGCGGAGTTTTGTTTCCGACCTTCACCGCCTGAGCATCCCAGATAAATTTCCGGGAGCTGGCAAATGCAAAATCGCGTACGTTTTCAGCGTGGAACTCCCACGTCTTTTTTTCCTTCGACCGGCCCTTTTCTTTTTGCAGAGCTTCTTTTTCGGTTACGATGATGACAGGTTTATCGAACGATGTTTTTGCTTTTTCAAATCGTTCCATCTCCGTTTTGGAAAGAACTGCCTGCGGATTTTGAAGCACACCGCTCGCAGCAATAAGATGGTCTGCGGGAGCCGTAATGCGAACTTTGTAATCGCCGAAAGGCAGCGTAAACTCACCTGTACCTAAAAATTGCTTGTTCTGCCAGCCGTTGTAGTCGTCGTAGACACACATCCTCGGGAAGAACTGTGCAATGGTGTAAACGTAGTTCTTATCTTCAGGAAAATATTCCAGCCCGCTGCGTTGACGGAAAATACCGCGATCAACGATATTGTAGGACCAGTCGATCCCAAATGAAAACTTTTCGCCGCTCTGAAGGGGTTGCGGAAGATCAACACGCATCATGGTGTTGTTAATAAAATATTTAAGCGGCCTTCCGGAGGTCTCCTTGACCGTCTTGATCCTAAATCCCGCCTCAAAATCAGAAACCTCAGCGGCATAACTTTTAGCAGAAGCGGAATCGGCAACCTTGTCAGTGGCCGTTGCTTTTAGAGAGTTCTCGTCGGAGAGAATGTTTTGATCCAGCTGAAGCCAGAGGTAGCGCAATACATCCGGAGAATTATTGTGGTAGGTGATGGCTTCAGTCCCGGTAATACTTTGATTCTCATCGTTTAATTCTACGCTGATGGTATAGTCAGCCTGCTGTTGCCAATACCTCGGCCCGGGAGCGCCGGAGCCTGAACGGTATTCGTTGGGAGTGGGTAAAATCTGGTCAAGCTGTTCAAATTTCCCCTGCCACTGCGGTGACTGGGAAAATCCCAGATTGACGGTTAACAAAAAGAGTAATGCAAAAATACGCGTCATGTATAATTGGGTTAATGAGTCATAAAAAATGATCTGGCAAGTGTGGCCAAGCTTTTTTCAAAAAAAATGCCAATTGCCAGAGGCCGTTTACCAGTAAATCTTTTCCTTCACCAAAATCAAGGCTATTCCAGCAACGGCTGATGAAATAACCAACTTCCAGTCCCTGCGGTTCACGCCAAACAGGTCCACCAGTATAAAACCGATCACCAGAAAAAGGGCAACAATAATGATCTGCCCTAATTCCAACCCGAGGTTAAAAGCCAAAAGCTGGGTAAAAATGCTTTCATCCCGGCCGAGTATACTTTTCAAATAGTTCGAGAATCCCATCCCGTGGATCAGCCCGAAAAAAGCCGCATAGGCATAGTTCAGCTGCAAACTTCGGGGGGAATTCGATTCCGTCTTTTTTAAAATGTTCGAAACGGCCGTTACTAAAATCGTTATTGGAATCAAAAATTCAATCAGCTCTCCTTTTACGCTTATGACCTCGAGCGTCGCCAGGGCCAGCGTAACAGAATGACCCAGAGTAAATGCTGTTACCAGGATCAACACCCGCTTCCATTCGCTGATCGAATATAATATACAAAGCGCGATCACAAACAGAATATGGTCGTAACCATTTGAATCCAGTATGTGGTCTCTGCCCAATCCAAAATAGAGTTCAAATTCGGTCATAAATTTACCTGCTCAGGTTTTCGGCACCAAGTATACGGCTAAATTCGATTTGAAACCCCCTAATCCTTAACTGACAAAATATTTCTTGTTTACCTTGGTAAACTTATTGTTATCAAAGCATTTCTGCAAGTTCGTGTTTCTTTGAAGGGGGGCAGAAACGTTTTTTGGACTTTGTTTTGTTAGAGCGGGTATTACCTTTGAATATGACTTTGTTTACGACCATTAGCGGCTTTATTAATGTCTTTGCGCTGTGTTTTTACCTTCATCCCATTCATGTTTCCGTAACGGAAATTGAATTTGATGAAAAAGAGCAGGCACTGGAAATTATGATGCGGGTTTTTATTGACGACCTCGAACTGAGCCTGCGCAACAGTCTTAAGAACCCTGAATTGGATATCCTTGACCCAAAAAGCGGGACGACGGATGATCTGGCCAGGGAATATCTGAGAGAGCACTTTAAAATCTCCCTTGATAGCAGACCTCAAAAGACAAGGTACCTCGGTCATGAGCGGGAATCGGATGCCTTCATCTTTTACATCGAAGCTTCGAATGTAAAAAAATGGAAATCCATTACCATCCACAATGATATCATCATGGCAACGCATGATGACCAGTCGAATATTGTCCACGTCTATGTTAAGGACAAAGTGAAAAGTTTAAGGCTCACCCGGAATACTCCTGCTGATAAACTCGCGTTTGACTGAATATCGATAGTCTATGGTCGACGGTCCACAGTTTCCGGACGGTCTGAAATTGAGTCTCGAAATTGTTTATTTTTGCCCCGATGAAGAAATTGGTGTTAATTTTCGTTGCAGCGCTTCTATGGAAGTGTGGTGGAACGGAGACCGATGAATGTGTCTTTGTCCCGGAGGTCTCTTCCGAAGAGATAGTGCTCGACTTTCGCCATTTCGAAGACTCCCTTGCCAACGTTGCGTCAAGAAGTGAACTGACTGATTTCCTCACACGCTATCCCGTGATCAGGGACGAGATGCTCCGGAGGGCCGAGTATCCAAACGATTCTGTCTTCGTCAATGAAATGTTCAAACGTTTCACCAATCCCGGAATTGATACCCTTCTGCAAGAGGCAAGGCGCGTGTTCGGAGATGGTTCCGAACTGGAATCAAGATTCCGCGAAGCTTTTGCTAATCTCCGGTTTTATTATCCGGATTTTACGCCACCAAAAGTAAAAACACTCATCACCGGGCTCGATACCGACCTTTTTGTTTCCGACTCCCTTATCCTGATAAGCCTGGATTTTTTTCTCGGTCCTGACGCCAGGTACCGTCCAAAAACATACGATTACCTTATGCGTCGCTATGATCCCGAAGACATCGTTCCCTCATGTCTTCTGATCTACGGCATCAGCAACCGCTTCAATAAGACAGATCTTCGTGACAGGTCGGTGCTTGCCGATATGGTCGCCTACGGGAAATCATTTTATTTCGCCAAACGAATGATTCCCTGCATGCCTGACAGCGTTCTGATCTGGTATACCGCGGAAGAGATCCGTGGTGCGCGTGAGAACGAAGACCTGATCTGGGCCAGGTTCATCCAGGACAAAGTGTTGTTCTCCACCAGCACGATCGACAAAAAAGATTATTTGGGCGACCGCCCCGCAACAACGCAGGTGGGCGAAAAATGCCCGGGAAGGATCGGGCAATGGGTAGGCTGGGAGATCGTGAAAGAATATATGGAAAACCATCCCGAAAAATCTCTCTCCGATCTGATGAACATGGATGATGCCCAGGCATTGTTTCAAGATTCAAACTACAAACCGCAAAACCGGTAAGGGCGAATAAATACAGGTCCTTCTCCTTTGAGGGGTCTGAGCGTAATTATTATATTTGGCCCTTTAATATTTTGATATGCGAAAAAAGATTGTTGCCGGCAACTGGAAAATGAACAAGACCTTTGAAGAGGCGGGAATCCTTGCCTCTGAAGTGATGGGCATGGTTGAAGACGAGGTGAAAGGTAATGTCAGCGTGGTTTTATGTGTTCCTTTTCCCTACCTGGTTTCCATTAAGAATCAATTGGGGAAAAAAAAACGCCTTGAAGTTGGCGCGCAAAATTGCAGCGAGCACGAAGCCGGGGCCTACACCGGCGAAGTGTCGGCCGCGATGCTGCGATCGACGGGAATTCCCTATGTGATCCTCGGCCACAGTGAGCGTCGTCAGTATTTCGGAGAAGACGGAAAGCTGCTGGCCAAAAAAGTGGACATCGCCCTGAAATACGGGCTCACGCCCATCTTCTGCTGTGGCGAACAACTTGAAGTGCGCGAGAAAAATCAACATGAAAAGTTGGTGAAAGATCAGGTGCAGGAAGCGCTCTTTCACCTCGATGCCGCCGCCATTGAAAAAGTTGTCATCGCATACGAGCCCGTGTGGGCGATTGGAACAGGAAAAACGGCCACCTCCCAGGAGGCACAACAGATGCATGCTGTCATCAGGCAACACCTGGCTTCAAAATACGGCCAGTCAGCAGCTGACAACATTTCCATTTTGTACGGCGGCAGCGTGAACGCAATAAATGCCAAAGAACTTTTTTCGAATCCTGATGTCGATGGCGGACTGGTGGGAGGCGCTTCCCTGAAATCACGGGAGTTCACTGAGATCATTAAATCGATGTAGTAGTGATTAGTCATTGGTCATTTGTCACTGCTTCTCCGACAACACGCGCCTCTAATGCCCAAACTTGAACCTTTCATGTATCACACCCGTCTGCTGGTTAAGTGCGACCCGCAGTATTCAGAGATCCTCCTGGCAGAGTTGGCAGAGGCGAACTTCGATACCTTCCTGGAAAATGAACATGGCTTTGAAGCCTATGTGGAGAAAAAAGCGTATGACAAACCTCTGGTGGATGCGATCTTAAAGAAATATCAGTCCGTCACTTCCGTGGATTTTTCTTTTTCACAGATCCCGAATAGAAACTGGAACGAGGAATGGGAAAAGAGTTACGCACCCATTCTGGTGGATGACAAATGTCTTATCCGCGCTTCCTTTCACCAGCCGGAAAAACAATATCCCTATGAGATCATCATCACGCCAAAGATGTCTTTCGGCACCGGGCATCACCAGACAACATATCTTATGGTAAAAAGTATGCTGGCCATTGATCACCGGGCTAAACGGGTGATGGATGCCGGCTGCGGTACTGCCATCCTTTCCATCATGGCATCGAAACTGGGTGCAAAGGACGTGGAGGCCTTCGACATCGACGAATGGAGTGTGATCAACGGAAACGAAAATACGGAGGTCAACCACTGCGGCAATATCCGCATCCAGCGGGGAACGATCAGGGAAGTTGACCTCAGCGAAAAATTCGATATCATCCTGGCAAACATCAACAAGAATGTTTTACTGGATGAGTTGAACATCTATTCCAGCCATTTGCAACCGGGTGGCCTTCTGCTGTTAAGTGGTTTTTTCACCCTGGATATTCCCGACCTCCTTCGGGAAGCCGTCCGTCACCATCTCACCGAGGTCAACCGCGACGACAGAGAAACGTGGGCATCCCTGTTATTGAGCCGCACAACGTCTTAAAAATCCCCTTCAGGGTCCCGATAGCCATCGGGATAGGTAGCCGGGTACTATCTATATGACAGAACCCTAATTCAACCACCGCCTCACCAACTCCACAAATTCCTTCGGCTTTTCCGCCGGAACCCAGTGTCCGGTATCCAGCGTCTCTATCGTTGCGGCGGGGAACACCTCTCGGATCCGGTCAAAGTCTTCGTCCTTCACATAACCGGACCGCGCACCTCTGACAAATAAAGTCGGCTTCTCAAATCTTCCCTCAAATTGCAGATCCAGTCCCACCTTCTCGATATTGGCAGCAATCACAGCCAGATTAAGTTTCCACCTGAATCTGCCTTTGGCGGTGCGCTGGAGATTCTTAAGCAAAAACTGTCGCACATCCGGATCTTCCACATAAACGGCGAGCACTTCATCCGCTCCATTGCGAGAGGTCATCTGGTCAACGGCAATCGCTTTTAGACCATCCAATATTGCGTAGTGGGTCATGCTATAAGCTTTTGGAGCAATGTCCACCACGATGAGTTTTTGCAGACTGTCAGGATGCGCGACGGCCAGGTTCATGGCGACTTTTCCTCCCATAGAATGCCCGATGAGCACCGGATCCCTGATGTCGTGTGTTTCTAATAATTCCATGACGTCAACGGCCATCGATGGGTAGTCAAACTCGTCATCGTGTGGTGACTGTCCGTGGTTGCGCAAATCCAGTGAATAGGTTCGGAAGTTTTCAGACAACAGTTTCGCCTGTGTGAACCAGTTGTCGGAAGATCCGAAAATTCCATGGAGAAGGACGAGCGGTTGTCCCTGCCCGGACTCCCGGTAAAATAATTTCATAAAATGGATAACTTGATTGAACACTAATGTCACCTGCCCTCTGCTTTCGCGAGATCGCCCGGCGATTCCACGCCGCAAAAGTAACAATCATTGCCCCAATAGGAAGAATCTTACCCCCCGATCCCTGATAATGTTCAAATCGGCTTTATATTTAAGCCTTTTATTCTCAACGTTTAAAATGGAGCTTTTATTAGAAAACTACCGGATCCAGGATGTTGATCTTCTGTCGCTGACAAAAGAATTCGGTACTCCCCTGTATGTGTATGACGCTGAAAAAATCGTTCATCAGCTCAGGACTTTGAAAACTGCGTTCTCGGGGTCTGATGTTAAGATAAAATACGCCGCCAAAGCCCTCACCAACCTTTCGATACTTAAACTTCTCCGGATGTACGGGTCGGATGTAGATGTTGTATCCATTGAGGAAGCTCACCTTGCCCTGCGCGCGGGCTTTGAGCCGTCGCAGATCATGTACACTCCCAGCGGTGTGGATTTCGCCGAGATCGTGGAAGGTGTCAAGTTGAACCTAACCATCAACCTGGAAAGTCTTTCGGCGATGGAGAAATTCGGGCAAAAATTTAAAAACTCCTATCCCTGCAGCATCCGTCTCAACCCGCATATCATGGCAGGCGGCAATTACAAGATCTCCACCGGTCACAGCAATTCAAAGTTCGGTATTTCAGTTTTCCAGCTACCGGATATTCATGACGTTGTAAAAAAGTATGATCTCAGGGTGAACGGCCTGCACATTCACACAGGTTCTGACATCACCGAATCAGAGGTGTTTCTGAAGATGGCCGACATCCTGTTCAGTGTGGCAAGAGACTTCCCGCATCTGAGGTTCATCGACTTTGGCAGTGGATTCAAGGTGGCCTATAAGGAAGGGGATATTGTAACCAATGTGTACGACCTCGGACTCAAACTTACAAAGGTCTTTAATGAGTTCTGCCAGAGCTACGGCAGGAAACTGGAGTTGCATTTCGAACCCGGAAAGTTTATCGTCAGCGAGGCTGGCGTTCTGCTTGTGAAGGTTACGGTTGTGAAGCCCACACCGTCGCAGACTTTTGTCGGTGTGAATTCCGGATTAAACCATTTGCTACGGCCAATGATGTATGATGCATGGCACGATATCGTGAACATTTCCAATCCCGGTGGTCCTCAAAAACTCTACACCATTGTAGGTTATATCTGTGAAACAGATACGTTTGGTTCCGATCGCAGGATGAATGAAGTACGGGAAGGAGATATTCTTGCCATAAAGAACGCAGGCGCCTATGGTTACTCTATGGCCTCCAACTACAATTCCCGGTTGCGCCCGGCCGAGGTGTTGCTGTTGAATGGCCAGGCGAAGCTCATCCGCGAACGGGAGAAACTCGAAGACCTCTGGAGGCACCAGCCGGAAGTGGACTTGTAGTCATCTCTTTCAGGCAGGTGCCTCCACTTTAGGGGTCCCGATAGCTGCCGGGATAGGGGCGCGGTCAACTTTTTTCCCAATTGGTTGGTTACTTTAGCACGATTATGAACTTATGAAGCCGATACTGCGCAAGCTCCCTCTGCTGTTTTTTATTCTCTTATCCTTTTTCCTGAAGGCTCAGATCCTCACGCCAACTACCTGGGAAATAAAACTTTCCGAAACAAATGTGAAGGCGGGCGGTGAGATCGAGATCATTTTTCAAGCGACCATTGATGATGTCTGGTACCTTTACGCAAACGATTTTGATCCCGAATGCGGACCGTTACTAACAGAGCTGCGCTTAGAAGAAATCAGGAATTTTGAACCAGTTGGTGGCCTGAGGGCAATCAATTCTCTTTCTAAACACGATGACATCTTTGACTGTGAGGTGAAGATCTTCAAGAAAAAGGGAGAGTTCCGGCAGCGCATCAAAGTACTGGGCAACCCTATGACTATTTCCGGTTCTATTGAGGCTCAGGTGTGTTCGGAAATAGACGGGAAGTGTATCAATTTCGAAGAAAATTTTTCCTTTCAGAATATTGCCGTAAGCGGGGCACCCAGAGTACAGCCGAAGCCGGAATTACCAAAACGCGACGGCAAACCCACTGTCGAACCGGGCAGCCGGAACGAAAACGTGACGGTAGATGCTGCGCCGGACAAAGACAGCGTTGCCAGCGCCGGGCAAACCGCGAGCGCCGGTACTGCAAGCAGTGGCCCGATCCTTGATCCTTCCGTCCTCGAGGGGGAGGCTTCTTCAACCAGTGATTCCCTGTTCGGGTATATGGTACTCGCTTTTGTACTCGGCCTTACATCGCTGATCACACCCTGTGTTTTTCCCATGATTCCGATGACGGTGACTTTTTTTCTGAAGGATACGCAAACGAAAGCAGTAGGTATCCGCAAAGCCACCTGGTTTGGGATCTCCATCATCATCATTTATACAATAGCCGGCACGTTATTCGCTTTGCTTTTTGGGGCCGAGGGGTTAAACGCCCTTGCCACACACTGGATCCCAAACCTGTTTGTCTTCCTGATCTTCATTTTCTTTGCGCTGTCTTTTCTCGGCCTGTTCGAGATCAACGCCCCGTATAAACTTGTCAATAAAGCAGATCGCGCCGGAGAAAAAGGAGGGATGGCCGGCATCTTTTTCATGTCTGCCACCCTGGTGCTGGTTTCGTTTTCATGCACCATCCCCATCATTGGAAATGTACTCGTTCTCTCAGCAGGGGGACAGGTGATCAAGCCTGTCCTGGGCATGCTGGCCTACAGCCTGGCATTTGCCATTCCCTTTACCATCTTTGCCATTTTTCCCGAATGGCTGAAAGGACTCCCCAAATCCGGCGGGTGGCTCAATACGGTCAAAGTAACGCTCGGGCTACTGGAACTGGCGCTCGCCCTCAAGTTCCTCAGCATTGCCGACCAGACCTATCACTGGGGTATACTGGACCGCGACCTCAACATCGCCATCTGGATCGTTATCTTTACCATCCTCGGGTTCTATTTCCTTGGCAAGATCCGCCTCCACGGCGATTCTGTAGTGGAAAAATTACCTGTACCCAGGTTAATGCTGGCCATCCTCACGTTCACTTTCGTCATCTACCTCATCCCGGGACTTTGGGGCGCTCCCCTGAAGGCACTTGCCGGATACCTCCCTCCCATGCATACCCACGATTTCGACCTGATCTCCCTGAACCGGGAAGATCAGCACAACCAGATCTGCCAGGATGCGAAACACGCCGAGTTACTCCACCTTCCCCACGGACTGGAGGGTTATTTTGATTATGATCAGGCTCTGGCATGCGCCAAAGAGCAAAATAAGCCCCTCTTTATCGACTTCACGGGCCATGGCTGCACCAATTGCCGGGAAATGGAGGCCAATGTCTGGGCTGACCCCGGGGTCCTTGAAAGACTGAGAAATGATTTTGTGGTGGTTGCCCTTTATGTCGATGACAAAACCGAACTCCCCGAATCGGAGTGGTACACCTCTGAGTATGACCAAAAAATCAAGAAGACGATCGGCAAACAAAATGCAGACCTCCAGATCACAAGACTGAATAATAACGCTCAGCCTTTTTACGTTCTGGTTGGAAAGGACGAACGCGTGCTGGCCTGGCCTTACGGTTATGATAAAGATGTAAATGATTTCATCGAATTTCTGGAAACAGGTAAAAAAACTTACAATAAGCTATACGTAAACTAGGGTTCAAGTAGCCCTGTAAAGGCCCAAAATGGGCAAATTCCGGATTTGACACCTCTTATTTTTGTCTAAATGCCATAAGATATATCTTTGACCAAGAGGCGTTTCCACACAATTGGGGAAGTGAATTTTTTTTAAACTGCTTATATTTGATCCTCTTCGCAATTTTTTAATCTAATGGTGACATGGTAAAAAGAGTTTTTGGTTTCATCGTGCTGATCGTCCTTGCAGGCGGCGTCCTCCTCTTCAACAAATTTTACAACCCTTCTTCTCTTTCACTGGAAGTTGTTTCAATTGATTCAACCGCGCTGGTTCCCCTTGAAGTCAAGGAACCAAAAATGCTTTATGGAATGGTGTTGCAGGATGATCATATCGTGATCGAAGACAAGATCAAACGCAATCAGTTCTTCAGCGAGATACTGGCAGAATACAACGTCCCCGCTAAGCTCATTCACCAGGTGTCCCAATTATCACGCAAAGTGTTTGATCCCCGCAGGATCACTCCCAATACAAAATACACGGTGATCTGCAACCAGGATTCCATCACAAAGGCCAAAGCCCTCGTATATGAACCGAATGCCATTGACTACATCGTTTTCAGATTCGAGGACTCCCTTTCAGTCGACGTTCGTCAGCGCGCGGTCTCCACCATTGAAAAAAATGTGAGCGGTATCATCAATTCAAGTTTATCTCAGACAATGGAATCGCTTGGCATGCCGGCGCAGCTGACGGACCGGTTTGTTGACATCTTCGGATGGCAGGTGGATTTTCAGAGGCTTCAGCCTGGCGACAAGTTCAAACTGATCTATGAAGAACAGCAGGTTGAAGGCGTTTCCATCGGCATCAGCAAGATCAGCGGCATTTATTTTGAGCATTTCGACAATCCTTACTACGCTTTCCCTTTTGACCAGGGTGACGGACCTGAGTATTTCGACGAAGATGGCAAAAGCCTCCGCAAAGCGCTTTTAAAATATCCGATACAGTATTCCCGTATCAGTTCCAGATTCAACAGAAACCGTTTCCATCCAGTGCAAAAGCGATGGAAGGCACACCTGGGAACAGACTTTGCGGCACCTCGCGGTACCCCAATCCGTTCAGTGGGTGATGGTATCGTGCTGGAAGCGGGTTACAAATCCAACAACGGCAATTATGTCAAGGTCAGGCACAACGCCACCTATACCACTCAATACCTTCACATGTCAAGGATAGCAGCCGGGCTTCGCCGCGGTGACAAGGTGAAGCAGGAGCAGACGATTGGCTATGTTGGAAGCACGGGGCTTGCCACCGGGCCGCACCTCTGCTACCGGTTCTGGAAAAACGGCGTTCAGGTGGACGCCCTGCGCGTGGAACTTCCTGCCAGCCAGCCAATAAAGGACGCATACATGAATTCCTTTGAATTGGTGAAGGTGGACCTGATCCAAAAACTAAACGTCATTCCTTTCCCCGAGGAGGATGGCGATTCGTTTGCCTCCATCCGCTAAAGCATTTTTTTAGACCTTTCTGGTTAGGATCGGCAATTTTCTTTGGCTTTTTTTGTTAGGGAAAGAACAGTTGATCTTTTTTCATGAACCGATTCCCGCTTACCGTCTTTATTAGCCTCCTCATTTTTAGCACTTCCGCCCAGAAGGTGGGACTGGTACTCAGTGGAGGTGCGGCAAAAGGCCTGGCGCATGTAGGGGTATTGAAAGCGCTGGAGGAAAATGAGATTCCCATCGATTATATCGTAGGCACTTCCATGGGCGGCATCATCGCCGGATGTTACGCGGCGGGGATGAGCCCCGACCAGATCGAGAATATGGCGTTGTCAGAACAATTTCTCAGGCTCGTCAACGGTATGCCTGAAAAAGGATTTAATTACTTCTATCATCAAAACGAGGACGACCCCCATTTTCTAAAGCTTAACCTTTCGCTGGATTCCATCCTCAACATGCAGCTGAACACGAGCATCGCCAGCGACGTGTCACTGAACTTTGCACTCGCCGACATGTTCTCGCGGGCGGCGGCAATTTCGAATAACAATTTTGACAGCCTGTTTGTCCCTCTGCGCGTGGTAACTGCAGATATCTTTACGCAGAACCAGGTCATCCTTAAAAAAGGAATCCTAAGCGATGCGATCAGGGCAACCCAAACCGTACCATTCTTCTACAATCCTATCCGGGTCGACGGAAAATATCTCTTCGACGGAGGCGTCTACAACAACTTTCCCGTGGATGTGGCAGAAAACGAGTTTAAACCGGATGTGATCATCGGCGCGAACGTTTCATCAAAGATCTACAACGATTACCCTTACAGCCTGGATGAGAAACTCATCGCCAACTCATTGCTATTCCTGCTGCTCGACAAATCCGATCCCGGCAGTGTCCCGGAGAACGGCGTCTACATTCAGCCTAACCTCACAGGCTACACATCATTTGATTTTGGCGACGCAAAAAGTCTCATCGACAGCGGCTATGTACAAACCCTTCGACAGATTGAAGAAATAAAAGAGAAAGTGGCATCCCGGGCAGTGTGTGAAGACATCGCGGCGAGGCGAAACGCCTTTAACAGCCGCAGCCCGGAGCTGGAATTCGACAGGTTGGTGTTTGAAGGCTTTAATTCGAAACAGCGCCGGTATATCCGTCGGATCTTCCGCTATAATGAAAGGAATCCCAAATCCTTTTACTACACAAAGACAAAGCGCGGATATTTCAAACTTGTATCGGAGGATTACTTCAGCAATGTTTACCCTAACATTCTTTTTGACACCACCCTTCAGACCTATCAGTTAAAACTTACCCGAAGGCCCCAGAAGAATTTTCAGGTGGATTTCGGAGGAGTGATCGCCACCAGGAACGTCAGCAACATCTACCTCGGACTCAACTTCTATAATTTCAATAACCAGCTTCTCCATGTTTACACAGGTTTTCAGACAGGAAATTTTTATAAGTCGGCCGACATCAAGACGCGCTTGGATTTCCCCTTTCAATTTTATGTAGAACCTTTTTTGGGATTTAATAGCTGGGATTTTCTGCAAAGCGATGATCTTTTGTACGAAGTGAGTACTCCCACAGTGTTGCGAAGGATCAACAGGAAGTTCGGGATGAATATAGGCCGGCCATTTGGCAATCAATTCAAAGGCACCCTGCGATTGGAAGGGTTTAACAACATTGACCGATATGTGAACGGTGATGTCTTCGTGAGCTCAGACACACTGGATGCCCTGAGGACCAACGGCACAAAAGGCGAACTTGTCTTTACCACCAACACCCTTAACCGGAAACAATACGCCAATGCAGGCAAATCCTTTACTTTTACCGTCCAGTATTTTAACACAACCGAAGATTTTGAGCCGGGAAATACGTCCGTGAAAAATGTTCGGGTAAGAGATCGCCATCAATGGTTCCGCTTCAAGGCGACGGCCGAACATTATTTCAAAGCGGGATGGTACCGTCCGGGATACTACGCGCAGGCCGTCTTTTCCAACCAACCTTTCTTTCAAAACTATTTCGGCACCCTCATCAACGCGCCCGGCTTCAATCCCCTTCATGATAGCCCCTCGCTGCTGCTGGAAAATTTCAGGTCTTTTAATTATATCTCCGCGGGCATTCGCAACGTTTTCATCCTCAGGAACCGGCTTGACCTGCGGCTTGAGGCCCACGTTTTTAAACCTGTCGAATACCTGCAACAGGGACTCAATCAGGAGGCAGTTGTGAAAGAAAATCTCCCCAACCTGTATTTCGCAAGCACTGCCGCATTGGTCTTGCATTCCCCTATGGGACCCATTTCCCTGAGCGTGAATTATTATGACGACAAGCAGAATCAGATAGGAGTTTTGCTCCATGTTGGTTACCTGCTTTATAATAAGCATTCCCTTGATTGATTTTTGCGATAACTTTCATCTTCCCGCCTGATATTTATTGCCACAGAGGCCGCCCGGCCTAATTAAAATTTTCTTAAGTTTATCCTCTAGAATGATTCTCACCTCTTTAACGATGAAAAGAACGCTACTCCCGATCCTGATCTTCTGTATCTTCTGTGCCTTGTCGGGAAGATTACAAGCTCAGGAAGTACAATGGGCAACTCAGCTAATCGAGTTTTCCTCCGAACTGACGCCCGTACAGTATTCTGCCCGTCAGGTTTTGGGGAAACCCAACGTTTTACCCTCTGGCGGCCCAAGCCCCAATGCCTGGTCGCCCGATAGACCCAGGCGCAAGGAATTCCTCAAGGTTGGATTTGATAACCCGATCAGTATTGAGCAGGTCGCCATTGCCGAGTCACATAATCCAAGTGCTATTTACAGAGTCTTTGTGTATGATGAGGCCGGTAAAGAATATTTAGTGAACACCCTCAACCCGAAAGCAGTACCGCTCAAAGGAAGGATGCTTAACCTTTTTATGGAAAAGACGCCGTATAAGGTTGCCGCGGTAAAGATCGAATTCGATGGTGCTGCCATTCCTGACTATTTTGGCATTGATGCCATTGCCATATCCGATGTCAACTATCCCATTATTGCCGACATCCCCAGAATGCAGTTGCTGGCTTCGGGGCTTGTGGTGGAAGCACTCGATAAAAATGTTAACAGCGAGTACAGCGAACTGAATCCACTGTTGTCGCCCGATGGGAAGACCCTTTACTTCAGCAGGAAAAATCACCCGGAAAACATCGGCGGCACAAAGGATCAAGAAGACATCTGGTACTCACAACTCGATTCTACTGGCCAGTGGTCACTTGCCCGTAATATGGGCCGGCCTTTAAACAACGAGGAACCGAACTTCATCAACAGTATTCAATCCGTTACTCCAGATGGACGCACTGCCGTCATGCTGCTCGGTAACAAATATACAGGCAAAGGAAAAATGCAGGCTGGTGTTTCTCTCAGTTCTAATGTCGATGGAACATGGTCACGGCCCGTCGCCCTCAACATCACCAACGACTACAACTTTAACGAAAGAGCCAATTACTTCTTAACCAACAACAGAAAATCACTCCTCATGTCTGTGGAGCGTGAGGACTCCTATGGTGAACGCGACCTCTATGTTTCCTTCATGGAGGATGACAGTGTGTGGACCGAACCCCTTAACCTCGGGGACGTGGTCAATTCCGCGAATGACGAGTCAGCACCCTTCCTCGCCGCAGATGATGTTACATTGTATTTCTCCTCCAACGGCTTTAGCGGTTATGGCGGTAACGACATCTACGTATCCAAAAGACTGGATGACACCTGGACGAAGTGGTCCGATCCCGAGAATCTAGGTCCCGAAATCAACTCGCCCGTTGAAGATCTGTTTTTCAATGTTCCGGCCAGCAGCGAATTCGCATACTACTCCCGTGGTGTGTCCGATACCAATACAGACATCTTCCGGGTCAAACTTCCTATCCTGAGGGGCCCTGAACCGTGGGTTATTGTGAAAGGGAAAATCGTCGATGGCAGAACCAATGAACCAATAGGGGCAAAGATCATCTACGAGAGACTTCCCGACGGCAAAGAGCTCGGTATTGCACAGTCAAATCCCCGGACGGGTGAATACGAAATTCGCTTACCTGGTGGTCACCTGTACGGCATCCGGGCCGAAGCCCCCGACCGGATCTCGGAAAATCAGAACCTGGACCTGAGCCACATCACCAGCGACCAGGTGATAGATAATAAAGACTTTACGCTGGATCCGATACAACTCACCACGGTGGAAGAAAATGTAACCATCGTACTTAACAACATCTTCTTTGATTTCGACAAGGCGACGCTAAAACCGGAATCATTTCCTGAACTGAACCGGATCATCTCTCTCATGAAAGAAAGATCTGGCATGGAGATTGAAATTGCAGGACATGCAGATGCCACAGGGCCCGAAGCTTACAACTTGGCACTTTCTGAAAAACGGGCGAGGTCTGTCGTTAATTACCTCACCGAAAACGCGATTTCGGGAAACAGGATCTCCACGATTTTCCACGGAGAAAGCAAACCCGTTGCCCCTAACACCACCGTGGATGGTCGACGTAGAAACAGAAGGGTGGAGTTCAAAATAACAAAAACTTAAGCCATGAAAATGCGCGCTCATTTATTAGGTTTATTTTTTTTCCTGGGTACGGCCGTAGCAATGGGACAGGAGGACGACAGCGCTCCTGACACCCTTCTCCGGGCAGAGGGAAAAATCATCAATGCCGATACCGGAGAACCCATTAATGCCCGCATTGTTTACGAAAGCCTTCCTTATGGAAGCAGGATCGGAGTGATCAACAATACCTTTTACTCGTTTCCTCTGTATGATCGCGAACATTACAGCATTACTGTAGAAGCGCCGGGGTTTTCTCCCGCCAAGTATATGCTTGACCCGGCTTCTGCCGATGGCGAAAACAAAGTGATCCGGAATATTGAATTGTCATCGGGTTCAAAACCGAAGCCTACTGCCGGCAGGGTGATGCGGCTTAACAACCTGATCTTCGAAGTCGGAAATTCACGAATAGATCCGGAATCCTATTCAGAACTTGATATCCTCGTGAATCTCATGCAGGAAAATCCCAACATGATCATCCAGCTTGAAGGACACACTGATTACCTGGGTGACAGCCGCGCGAATATGAAACTCTCCCAGCAGCGGGTTGAGTCTGTAAAGAACTATCTCTCCGACAAAGGCATTTCAAAAACCAGGATCAGGACGAAAGCCTACGGAGGCAATCAACCGCTGTCACGTGACAATACGCCTGAAGCCCACCGCCTGAACAGAAGGGTGGAGGTAAGGATTTTGGAAAACCAATAATTTTGCGGTACGCCTGCCGCAATCACGGGCGCTTACCATCTGCTTCGCAATACCTTGACTACGACCACCCAGTTACCAGAACAGGTCTTTACCCGCTGCCAGCAGGCAGTTCCTTCGCTGCGCGTTGAACCGATAGCGGAGAGAAAAAAAAGACTTTCCGCCCTGCGTAAATGGATACGCAAAAACCGGTCGCAGATCCATGAGGCAGTATATGCTGATTTCCGGAAACCTTCCATGGAAGCGGATGCTTCCGAGATCTTTCATGTGTTGAATGAAATAAGGGTTGCGCTTGGCGCTCTTGATCACTGGACAGCACGCATCAAAATCGATGCGCCTTTCTTCTTGGCCGGCACCCGTTCATGGATACAATATGAACCGCGCGGCGTGTGCCTGATCATTTCCCCGTGGAACTATCCCTTTGGTCTTGCTGCCGGGCCACTGGTGTCTGCCCTCGCCGCAGGCAACAGCGTTATTATCAAGCCTTCGGAGATCACACCTGCCGTTTCGGGATTGATAAAAAAAATGTGCGGTGAAATTTTCGACCCCTCGATCGTAGCTGTTTGTGAAGGGGGTGTTTCCGTGTCGCAGGCACTTCTCGCATTTCCATTTGACCATATCTTTTTTACGGGCAGCCCTGCCGTTGGGAAGGTCGTGATGAAAGCCGCCGCCGAACATCTCACCTCCGTAACACTTGAGCTCGGCGGAAAATCACCTGCCATCATCTCGGCGTCAGCGCAATTAAATGACGCCGCCGAACGGGTGGCATTAGCAAAATTTATAAACAATGGACAAACGTGCATTGCACCCGACTATATCCTCGCCGATGAAAAGATCGCCGGGCTGTTTGTCGAAAAGGTGATCAAAAAGACGCAAAGTATGTTTGCTGCCAATGGCGACTTCGAAAGTTCACCCGATTACGCCAGGATCGTCAATGAAGCCCACTTTTCACGCTTAGAGGAACTCCTGGCGGAGGCAGTGCATCGCGGCGCGAGGATACACTGGCAGGGAAAGGCCGACAAAGCTACCCGGTTTATGCACCCTGTAATTCTGACAGGAGTGCCCCCCGAGAGCCGGATCATGGATGAAGAGATCTTTGGACCCGTCCTTCCCATCATTACCTACCGGAAAATTGAAGATGCCCTTGCCATCATACATTCAAAGCCAAAAGCCCTTGCCCTCTATATTTTTGCCCGGGAAAAAGATTTCCAGCAAAAGGTGTTGAAAGAAACCTCATCCGGCACTGTCTGTATCAATGATTGCGCCATCCAGTTTTTACACCATGACCTGCCATTCGGAGGGGTAAATCAAAGCGGCATCGGCAAATCGCACGGACAATTTGGGTTTCAGGCTTTTTCAAATGAAAAGCCCGTTTTAAAACAAAAAAGCGGTGTTGCCACAGTGAAAGCCTTTTACCCGCCATTTACCAGCAGGACAAAGAAACTTATGGATTGGTTTTTGAGGTTGTTTTAAGAAGAAAAAAAACAACTGCCGCCTTAAACGCGAATACTTCCAACGTTTTGTAAATTTGCGGCCCTCGAAGAAGATTTTGACAAATAATCAATAATAAAAATGAATAAAGGTTTGAAGTGGTTGCTGATCGTTTTGGGTGCGTTCGTCATCCTGTTTTTTGCCGTTGCCATCATCGTGCCAGCGGTTTTCAAGGATGACATAAAGGCTCTTCTGGAAAAGGAAGTGGCTAAGTCCGTCAATGCCGACGTGGTGTTCCAGGATTTTAACCTTTCGTTTTTTTCCAATTTCCCAAACATCACCGCAAGCCTTGAAGATCTGGGGGTGATGAATCGCGCACCATTCGAAGGCGAAGTGCTTTTCGCCACGGAAAAATTTGAAGTGGAGGTTAACCTCGCCGACGTTCTATTCAGCGACGCCATCCAGGTAAAAGGCATTTCGCTTATCCGCCCCGTTATTAACGTCAAAGTGCTGAAAGACGGACGGGCGAACTACGATATCGCCGTTCCCTCCGTCGATACCATCACCACGGAGGAGCCCGGCGAATTCTCCTTCGGCATCGACCATTGGGAAATTCTCGATGGCGATGTCACATACGATGATCAATCACTGAACCTGAAACTTACCCTTACCGGTCTGAATCATTCCGGCAGCGGAGATTTTACCCAGGATGTTTTTGACTTGACGACGAAAACTGTCGCCGACAGTGTCTCTACTTCCTTTGACAATGTAGCGTACCTTACCAACAAAAAGGTTGAGATCGACGCTACGCTCAATATCAGCGAAGAGTATTCGAAATACACTTTCAGGGATAATACAGCAAAAGTGAATGACTTTGCCCTGCATGTAGATGGCTGGCTGAAATTGAATGAGAATGATATGGACATGGACCTCGCTTTCAATACGCCGGAAAATTCCTTCAAAAGCATCCTCTCGCTGGTACCCGGTATCTATACTGAAGGTTTTGATGATATCCGGACAGAAGGCGAATTGTCCTTCAATGGATTTGCCAAAGGAACGTACAGTGAAAAGCAACTTCCCGCCTTCAACCTCACACTTCTGGTGAAAGACGCCATGTTCCAGTATCCAAACCTGCCAACGGCTGTGGATAACATCAACGTCGACCTGCTTATTGATAACAAGGATGGAGATCTTGAGCACACTGTCATGGATCTTAAAAAAATGCACCTCGATCTTGGATCAAACCCTGTCGACGCGCGCGCGCGTATTACAAGGCTCTATCCTACCAACATCGATGTGGATCTCAATGCGAAGCTGAACCTTTCTGAATTGAATAAGATGTTCCCGATGGAAGGATTGGAAATGAAAGGAAATTATTCCATCGATCTGCAGGCAAAGGGCGTGTATGACAGTCTGAAGAAATTGATCCCCGCTATCAACGCGAATATGACGCTGGCGGATGGATACGTTAAATCAGCGGACTTCCCAGTCCCAATGGATGATATGCATTTCACCTCTTCCATAAAGAATACTTCCGGCAAAATGGCGGAGACCTTCATTCGCGTCAACGATTTCTCCATGCTGATGGACGGCGAAAAGCTGACCGCTGACCTGATCCTTCAAAACCTCGATAATTATACCTGGGACCTTAAGGTCAACGGTGGTGTCGACCTGGAAAAGATCACGAAGATCTTCCCCGTAGAAGGAATGACCCTGGCCGGCAAGGTAAAAGCAAACATCCAGACCAAAGGTAATTATGCTGACGTAGAAGCTGAACGTTATGAACGCCTCCCCACTAGCGGAACAGCGTCGGTCCAGGATTTTAAATATGTCACGGCTGACCTCCCTGCTGTTTCTTTAAGCCAGGCTTCCATGGTCTTTGATCCTAAAAAGATCGACCTGCAAAAAATGAATGGCACCATCGGAAAGAGTGATTTTAATGTGACCGGTTCGGTCGCGAATTATCTTGGATATATCTTTGGTGACAATGAAGTGATCAAAGGCAATGTAAAATTCATTTCAACCCTTTTTGACCTGAATGAATTTATGTCTGGAGAAGAGGAAGCGGTAGCAGAAGACACTACTTCGTTTTCAACCATCCCCGTGCCCAGCAACGTTGATTTCGTCTTGAACTCCAGCATCAAGACCGCAAAGCTCATGGACCTTACCATCAGCAATGCCACCGGTGATATCATCATCCGGGATGGGGTCGCTAACCTCAATGGGCTGCGGTTCAACATGATGGGCGGGAACTTTGTAGTAAACGGAACATACAACACCAGGGATCTTGACCATCCCACGTACGATCTCGGATTGAAGATCGACAACCTGTCCATTCAGGATGCCGCCAATTCATTTTCAGTCATCAAGACTTATGCGCCGATTGCGGGTCTGGTGAAAGGTAAGTTCTCTACCGATTTTAAAATCGACGGTGAATTGCTCAAAAACATGATGCCCAATATGCGTACCGTTGATGGCGCAGGCCTGATAAAGGTAGCGCAGGCCACGCTGCAGGACTCAAAACTTGTTTCGGGCATCACATCACTGACAAAACTGGATAATACGGATGAGGTAACGCTGAAAGATGTACTCATGTCGGCAACGATTGAAGATGGCAAGCTCAGTGTGAAACCCTTTGACGTTAATTTTGGTAATTACAAGACCACCGTTACGGGAAGCACGTACATGGATGGAAGCATTGATTACAACCTGAAGATGGATGTGCCTGCAGGAAAACTCGGTACACAGTTCAATGCTCTGATATCAAAATACAGCGGCCAAAAATCCGATCCCAACAGCACGATTCCGTTAACGATTGCCCTGGGCGGCAGCTACAGCGACCCGCGTCCGACACTTGCAATGGAAGAACAGACTACTCAGGCGAAGGAAGCCGTAAAAGAAGCGGCGAAAGAGGAAGGAACGAAGGCTATCGAGGAAGCCGTGAAGGGAACTGAAGCCGAAAAAATAGTGAAGGATATTTTGGGTACGAATAAAAAGGATACCAGCCAGACCGATACGACGAAGTCTCAGCCCACCACGGAGGAAGCAGTAAAGCAGAAAGTTGAAGAAGAGGCGAAGCAGAAAATTCAGAATCTTCTGAAACGGAAAAAGAATTAAGTGCGGACGTTCCGCGTGAATTTTATTGAGCAGGTCGCCAGGATAATTCCCCTGAAACGACCTGCTTTTTTCTTGCTGATCGGGCATTAATGCAAGCCGGCGATTTCTTCTTCCAACCGTCGGTAACCTGGTCAGTTTCAAGCGCATTTTCCTTCTAAAACGCTCAAAAAAGGGACTTTTTCGAGTAACCATCCTCTCCAGCCATTAGTCGTTTCCTACGGCGGCCTGTCGCAGTCTATTGCGCTTAAAAACAGTGCCCGGAAAATTTCATATAGCAGCCGTATCTATGGTGCTTGAAAAACATTAAATTATTATGAGAAAGTTTGTTTTGTGGGTACTGTTTTTCCTTATTCCATTTTTGTATTCGGTGTATGTCTGCGCGCAACCAAAAAAAGAAAAGGATTGCGGCACGACATGCTTTTCATCTGAAGTGGTGTCCGTTGAAAAAATATCGGACACCTGTACTTCCTTTGAATTAAAAGTTTCCTTTTCGGGTGACTGCGCGCACGCACTATCGCATTATACTGTCGCAGTTCCATGTGGAAAAATTGAAAAAGTATGGAATTCCGAAAACTGGGCGCAGGAAATAGGAACCGATCCTACCACCGGCCTGGCCGGTTTGAAGATCGATAATATTGCTAATTTCGGAGACGGCGCGCTGACATCCTTCACGGTGAAATTCACTCTTTGCGCTACCGGCGAGAGTTGCGCCACCGAATTGAACTGCTGGCAGCCGCAGGTGGCCTATAAGGCCTCGACTTGCGTAAACTTTGAGACACTGACCGTCAGCTGCAATGCACTGAAGGCTTCCCTTGAAAAGATGGATGCTTCGTGCTATGGTTCCGGGGACGGATCCATTGAAGTGCTGGCGGACGGCGGCAGCGAACCCTATTCCTATTTGTGGACTGACAACTCAACCGAAGCATCGCGCATCGGTCTGTAAGCGGGTAACTATACCGTTGTTGTAAGGGATGCAGCCGGAGCGGAACTCATCCTGGAGGAAGCCATTTCTCAGCCGGAAGAGATCGCGATTTCCGGCGTTACCGGGGCGGCCAGCTGCAACGGCGTGGCTGATGGCTCTATCGACCTGACGGTATCAGGGGTAACAGGCGCCCACACCATTGCGTGGAGCAATGGGCTTGAGGGTGAGCACATTCAGGCCCTGGCTCCCGGCCAGTATACTATGACTGTAACGGATGATAAGAACTGTTCGGCTTCCGCTACCTTTTCTATTGGAACGGTCTCAAAGATCGATATCACCGCCGCACAGGTGAGACCGGATTGCAATGGCTCCAATGGTTCCATCGACATTACAGCCTCCGGTGGAACAGGACCGTACTCGTTTAGCTGGTCCAATGGCGCAACTACTGAAGACCTTCAGAACATGAAGGCCGGGCTCTATACTGTGACGGTTTCAGACAACGCAGGATGTACTGCACAAGGCACCTATTTCCTCCGCGACATTGTGACATTAACATTAAAAGGGGAGTCCATTGCTACAAGTTGTGTGGATGACGCTTCCGGTGCTATTGATCTAACTGTGGCAGGCGGAGCAGCGCCCTATTCGTACTCCTGGTCAAATGGTGCGACCACTGAAGATCTTTCGGGTCTCACATCGGGTACTTATACTGTGACGGTAACAGATTCAAAGAATTGCAGCGTGACTGCAACCTTCCCCGTAACAAAGACGACTTTCCAGGTTCCTCGCATAGTTGTACAGCCTTCGTGTCATGGCGGTGCCGATGGGTCAATCACACTCCAGGCTCCAATTGGCGGAACGGGCCCATTTACATACTTATGGTCTAACGAGCAGACAGGGACAGCGTTGACAGGTCTCGATGCCGGGACATATTCCGTTACCGTCATGGATGCAACCGGTTGTTCCAGAACGTTGACCTCTATGATCACAGACCCGACAGAAATTTTCGCCGATGCGACTGTCTCAAATGTCCAATGCAATGCGGACGGTTTCTTTTCAGTGGATCTCACTATCTCCGGCGGAACAACGCCCTATGGCTATGAATGGTCCAACGGCAGCAATACCCAGAACATTGACGGTCTGCAAAGCGGAACTTACACGGTTGTCATCACCGATGCCCGTGGCTGCAGTATTTCAAAAGAAGTTATTGTTGAGGGGCTGGGAACACCCTGGTCATGCGTCATCAATGAACTGACCTCGATGCCACTTTGCGGCTCAGCGAATAATACGCTTTCAACATCTGTTACAGTTGCCGATTCATATTCCTGGAGCGTGGAAAGCACAGATGGCAACTGGTCCATTGCATCCAGCGCTTCTTCCTCAATAGCGTTCACCGCCGGCGGCGAGTATAGTTCCGCAACCTTTTCACTGACGATTGTGAAAGAAGGATGTACCGAAACCTGTACCTATACAGTTTCCGCCTGCTCCGCGCAGAACAACGGCGGAGGTAGTGACCCGGGCAGTGAAGATCCCGGAGAAGACCCTGGCAACGGCGAAGGGGGTGATCAGACCTGTGAGGAGTGTTTTAACACCATAGTGAAAGTGATTGACGAAGCAGGAACATGCCGCACATACGAAATGGAGGTAAACACGAACGGGCTTTGTCGTCACGACCTATCGCACTGGACACTGGCGATCCCCTGTGGTACGGTAAGTAATTACTCCAATTCACGAGGATGGAAAATGGAATTTGGAAAGGATCCGACCACCGGCCTGTATGGATTAAAAGTTGATGATATCAACGGTTTCGGAAAAGAAGGTGAATCATTTACAGTCAGATTTACCGTCTGCAAAGCGAATGACTGTGAATTGTCAGGCTGGGATCCGACGGTGGCATACAAGGCCGGGTTATGTGTTGGAGTACAAATGCCGGATACAGAA
>JBBEBN010000171.1:3109-5882 GCA_040882305.1 Cyclobacteriaceae bacterium | reverse complement strand
TAACCTTTATGTGATTGAAGGATATTCGCACGAGGAGATTGCGGGAATGCTGCGCATCGCTCCGGGTACGTCCAAGTCTAATTTATTCAAAGCCAAAGAACAATTAAAGTTGATATTAAGAGATTTTTTTGAAGTTGACTATGTCGGAACACGATCACGATAGATTGGAAGAATTCTTTCGCAAAGCTTCCGTCAGGGCGGATGTTCCTTTCAATGAAATGGATTGGAAGAAACTTGAGGCGCGCCTTGATGCTGTGGATCCTTCTGGGATCTCCGGAGCGAAGAAAGCCGGAGGGAAAGTGGCAAGCGCTGTTGTCGTGGGCGTGGTACTGCTGTTCACGGGTGCTGTTTGGATCAATTCCGAAGATAGAATTATTGACTTTGAAACGGACAAGACTGCACATGAGGTTTTTAATGAAGAAAATGAAGTTGCCATTGAAGATTCAAACGATCATCAATCATTTCAATCTGATGAAAATAAGAATGCGGATAATAATGGAGAACAATTACAGATATCGGCGCCTTTAAAAGGTGAATCTTCGACAACGGATGAAATCAGGCCTTTGAAGAGGGACACTGAAATATCCAAACCTGCTACCATTTTAACCACCGATCAGGGAAGAAGAAGAGATGATGCAAGCGAAGAATCTGAAGATATGAAGTACAGGGAGGATGATCCAACGGAAGGAATGACTGTTTTAGTAATTGATCAACTCATAAAGACAGCGACGTTGGGAAATGAAAAGGTATTTCGTGAATTAATAGAGATAACACCTGCAAATGCAGAAAAGATAAAGCAGAGGGCCAATGTTGATCTTCCTGGTGCGGAGGAAGGGGATACAGGTAAGGCGAAAACCATTGTTGCAGAGGAGGATGCTTCTGTTAAACAGTTGGTCGCGCCGAGGTTGAGCCTTCTGCTTTCTTTCGCCCCTGATTTCAGCAGTACTTCAAATCAGTATTCGGCACCCGGCAACGCTTTCGGCGCCGTGATTCACTACCATGTGTTCCAACGTTGGAGTGTATCCGCCGGCATCATCAGAAATAATAAGCGATACACCGGCGCCGGCGAGGATTACAGCCCGCCGAAGGGATACTGGAAATATTATACCAATGGAATCGTCCCGGAAAGCGTTGACGGAGCCTGCGCTGTTCTCGAGTTTCCTGTCATGATTCAGTATACCATCGCCAGCAATGGAAGGAACAGATGGACCGCGAGCGCGGGGACTTCCAATTATCTGATGCTGAATGAATCATATCGCTATTACTTCGATGAACCAAACCCTGGAGCAAAAGAGGGATGGGATTCCAAACGCCAGTCGCGCTTTTATTTTAATATGTTCAATATCTCCGTTGGCTACGAACACCAGCTTTTCCCGGGATTGATGGTTGGAATAGAGCCTTATGTGAAGGTTCCGCTGGAAGAGATAGGATGGTCCAACATCAGACTCTTCAGTACTGGCGCATCATTTACATTGCGCTACAAGATTCTCGGAAAAAAGAATACACTTTTGCCTGTTTTTAGTCGGGGCCCCGATTAAAACCTCCCACCTGATTTCTCCTTTTAAGCTTTGACATCAACTAATAGATTCTGAAAACGAACCTAGACTGGCACTTTATTTACAAAACCTAAACTTAACAGTATGAAAAACGTTATACAAAAATTTCTGATGGTCGCCGCAATAGCCTCAGTTGTTTTTTACTTCTCTGGTTGCGACGATGAGAGTGATCCGGCTCCGCAGCTTACAGGAGACAGCCACTCATATCCATTGGCGTCTGTTTCTGATCCGGCAATCAGTGGAAACGTGACATTCGCTCAGCGTGATGATGACAAAGTTCTTGTTACCATCCAGCTGACGGGAACACAGGCGACGGCTTCGCATCCAGCACATATCCATGCTAACTCTGCCGCTGCAGGCGGCGGCATCGTGCTGGATCTAAGCCCCGTTAGCGGAGCCGATGGCAAAAGCGAAACGGTAGTAGATGCGCTGAATGATGGCACGCCGATGACCTACGAAGGTCTTCTTGATTTTAATGGATTCGTGAACGTACACGCGAGCGAAAGCGACCTGGCAACATTGATCGCCCAGGGTGACATCGGAGGAAACGAACTTACTGGCGACACCAAAGTGTATACACCCTCCCCGGTTGCTGATCCTGCTATCGCAGGAACCCTGACTATCGCAAAGAGGAAGAGAGGAACGTCACTTGTAACCGTTGCACTTACCGGAACACCTGCAGGCAGCTATAATTCGCATTTTCACTCAAATGCTGTTGCAAAAGGGGGACCGATTACTATTAATTTGAAGCCTGTGGATGGAACAACCGGTATGGCGATTACGAGTGTGGATACACTTAATAATGGCAATGCTATTACTTATGATGAGTTGCTAAACTACAATGGTCATTTCAATGTTCACGGCCTTGGCTCCTACCTCGTGCAGGCAGACATCGGAGGAAACGAACTTACAGGCGACACCAAGGTGTATACTCCCTCGCCGGTTGCTGATCCTTCAATAGGAGGAACGCTGACCATCGCAAAGAGGAAGAGAGGAACGTCGCTTGTAACCGTTGCACTTACCGGAACACCAGCAGGCACCTATAATTCACATTTTCACTCACGGACGGTTGCATCCGGTGGACCGATTACTATTAATTTGAAACCTGTGAATGGAACAACCGGTATGGCGATTACGAGTGTGGATACTCTTAACAATGGCGATGCTATTACTTATGATGAGTTGCTAAACTACAATGGTCATTTCAATGTTCACGG
>JBBEBN010000171.1:0-3009 GCA_040882305.1 Cyclobacteriaceae bacterium | reverse complement strand
ATGCTATTACTTATGATGAGTTGCTAAACTACAATGGTCATTTCAATGTTCACGGGCTCGGTTCTTATGTGGTGCAGACAGACATCGGGCAGAATGAACTGACCGGTGACCATCAGGATTACGATCTGGCTGAAGTAGGCGGATCTGGTGTAAGCGGAATGGCAGCCTTTGACAAACGCAAAAACGGTAAAGCGCTAATTACGCTGGCAATGGTCGGCACAACAGCAGGTGGTAGCCACCCAGCTCATATTCATTCCAACAATGCGGCTACGGGCGGAAATATAGTACTCAACTTAAAAAATGTCAGTGGTGCAACGGGCATGAGTGCGACCAGTGTCGATACATTAAACGACGGCACAGCTGCAACTTATGATCAACTGGCTACCTTCAATGGACACATAAATGTTCACGCAAGCGAGTTGGATCTGACTACGCTTCTTTCGCAGGGGAATATCGGATCAAACGTTCCTTAAGTAATAAATATGCAGATGTTACCGTGGAGCCCGGCTCCACGGTTTTATAAAAGTCTTGTAATGATGAAGAAACTGTTTGTAATGATGGTCGTGATAAATGCCGTTACCTGGCAAGGCTGTGAATCTGAAGTTATACCTGGCCCGGTGGATTGTAATGAAAATCCTGTCATCGTGGAGTTGGGTACGGTTCAGGATTCGGATTGTGATGTGATGAATGGAAGTATTGAAGTGATTGCCTCAGGAGGCAGTGGCAAATACACGTTTCAACTGGGAGGCGAAGATCTGCTGACTTCTTCTGTTTTTAACGGAGTAGGTCCGGGACTATATGAAATTGAAGTTGTGGATGAGAATAATTGCTCTGCGACACTGGAGGCTACGGTGATAAATAAGAGCGGGGTCAATATTACTTTCACCAGTACAGAAGCGGGATGTAAAACTTCAAACGGCACACTCACGGTGATGACTTTTGGTGGAACGGAACCGTATGAGTTTAAACTCGATCAGGGAAACTTCACGGCTTCGAATACTTTCACAGACCTGCCATCGGGTGAACACCACCTGACTGTGAAAGATGCCAGCGGTTGTGAGGTTAACCAATTGGTGAGAATTAAATCAGGTATCAGCTTCTCAGGTTCTATTTCCGGCATCATTGAAAACAACTGCGCCATCGACGATTGTCATAACGGCACACAGTTTCCCGATTTTCGTGTATTTAAGAATATTCACGACAATGCCTCTGAAGTTAAGCGGTTAACACAGGATGGCACCATGCCAGAGGACGGCTCTCTAACTCAGGAACAGATCGATCTCATCGCCTGCTGGGTTGATGACGGCGCCCTGGCGAACTAACCTATTCGACATGAAAAAAAAAATCACTGTTTATATGATATCCTCAGTAATACTGATCACCTCTGTCATAGTTGCCTTCATGTACTATAAACCCCATCGGTCAGTGAGAAAGGAAGAAGCAGCTTTTAGAATGTCAGTGACCGAACTGGTCGATGCCTTTTCAAATGATGAAAATCAGGCCAATTCTCTCTACGTCGGAAAGGTCCTTGAAGTGGAGGGCGCCTTAAAAGAAATTATAATGAATGACAGCACGCTGGTTTTGCTGATGGGTGACAGCAGCCAAATGACGGGTATAAGTTGTTACCTCCAAAAGGACCAGAAAGAAAAGTACACCAAATTAAGACGGGGAGAAACGGTGCGTGTGAAAGGTATTTGCAATGGCATGCTTATGGATGTGGTACTGGATAAAGGCATTCTTTTACCCGATGCGCCATGAAAAACGATGAAACCGAATTATTTGAACTACAAAAGGTAGTAAGCCGGACGGTTGTTCTGACCGTCGTTCTGTTCATGGGTTTGCTGGTGAATATTTCGGCCCAATCAAAGTATATTGACCGGAGCGGCAAAGCATCTTTCTTTTCTTCTGCACCAGTGGAAGACATTGAGGCACACAATGACCAGGCGGTGAGTATCCTGGATATTCAATCCGGAGAAATTGTCGCGTCGATGCTGATGAGGTCATTCGATTTCAGAAAAGCGCTCATGGAGGAACACTTCAACGAAAACTATGTGGAATCACATAAGTACCCGAAGGCTACCTTTAAAGGCAAAGTGACAAACATTAGCGATTTTGATATCGGGAAGAACGGAACATGCACCCTCAACATCTCGGGAGAAATCACTTTGCACGGTGTAACGCAGCCTGTTCAGGTGCAAGCGGATGCGGTGGTGAACAATGGAACCATTCGGACAAAGGCGGTTTTTCTCCTTACGGTAAAAGACTTTAAGATCCGGATCCCGAGGCTTGTCATCAATAATATTGCCGAAGTGGTTGAGGTAACCGTGGCTTTCAATTATCAAAAAATGAATCCCTAGTCCGCAACAACAGGCTGGTCATCATAAAACATGCAGCATTATTTCTCAAACCCTATCACTCAAGTATGAAACATTTTTTTGCCGCGATAGTATTGATCTTTCCCCTCTGCGCTGTGGCACAGGACGATCTTATGAAAATCGCCGACCAGGAAATTCAAGGGGAATCGATCTATACGGAGCAGACCTTCAAAGGCACAAGGCTTATCAATGGTCACTCCGTTGAAACCAGGAAGAAAGGCGTCCTCGACCTCATCATCGGCCATAGGTTTGGACGTCTGAACTCCGGCGGTTATGACCTTTTCGGGTTGGATGACTCTCAGGTCAGGCTTGGCGTGGACTATGGTATTACTGACAGGTTAAACATCGGAGTGGGCAGAAGTTCATTCGAAAAGACGTATGACGGGTTCCTGAAATACAAACTCCTCAGGCAACAGAACAGCGCTGGCCGCAATGTTCCCTTGTCGATCGTCGCATTTACGAGCATTGCCCTGAAGACACTGAAATCGAGTACATCCGTTGATGAGCCTTCAGTCAACTCGCGACTGGCTTATGCCTATCAGGCAATTCTTGCCAGAAAATTCACGCCATCTTTTTCCCTCCAGCTTTCGCCCACCTGGGTACATCGCAATGCGGTCCTGGCCGGCCAGGGCCC
>JBBEBN010000170.1:0-5889 GCA_040882305.1 Cyclobacteriaceae bacterium | reverse complement strand
CTGCATCACAAGGCGAACGACCTGAGACGCTTCGAAGCGTTTAAACACCGCACCTTTAATGGCACGGATGCCCTTTATTTTATCGAGGCGCTGCGATCGATTTACAGACAACATGAATCGCTTGAGGAAGTCTTTGTCGTACCACCCGCCGATGACAACATTGAAAGAGGGCTCATCCAATTTCATCACCGTTTTTTTAGCCTGGAGAATCATCCGCATCGCACCCGAAAACACCTCCCGACACCTGAAAGGAAATCAACCTGCAAAAGGATCAATATGTACCTGCGCTGGATGGTGCGTCAGGACAGGAACGGCGTTGACTTCGGAGTGTGGAAAAAAATATCTCCCGCAAAACTCGTATGTCCCTGCGATGTGCATGTTGACCGCGTGGCGCGTAGACTCAAAATTATCCGGCGTAAACAAACCGACTGGCTAACTGCCCTTGAATTAACAGAAAATTTGCGCAAACTCGATCCCCATGACCCTGTTAAATACGATTTTGCTTTGTTTGGTTTGGGAATAGAGGGTGGCTGGGACCACTAATCCCTGTTTCCCGCCTGCGCTTGCGGCCCTCGTGTCGATACAAGCTTCAGCGTGCAGCCTAATGCCTAAACAATCACCCATCTGCCCTGTTCACCCTTCGCGTACGACAACCCGTTGCTCATCACATGAATTTCGCGATCGCTATCGACATACGTTTTCTTTTCATATACGCGGATGCCATTGTTGTCCCGGGTAAGAAATACGATTAATGCCTGAAGGGTGGGGGATATCTCATCCAGTGACTGATCATCACCTTCTCTGACAAATGCCTGGCTCATGGCTGTTTTTTTAAATGAATGCCTCTATGCCTTTATACCCTATGTCCTGTACCTTTCGCCAATCGTCAAAAACCTTTCAAACCTTTCAGACCCTTCAACCTTTACGACCCCTTATACCGTGTATGCTCATATCCCTATTTCCTCATCCCGCTCTCATACCGGGCAATCCAATCCTTCACCGTTATTTTTGATGCAAGCACGCCGATGAGGTCGAAGGGGATCTGATCCGGTTTCTTGAAGCGGATACAACTTTTTCCCATATCCAGCCTTTGTGTCGCACGTTTAGAATATTCCGATGTGAACCAGGACAACAATTCGGGGTCGGAATACAAACCCATATGGTATAATGCGATGTAATTTTTCTGTGAGCCAAGGTTGAGAAAGGGCAAGGGTTGTTTCGGATCAGCATGATAACCGGATGGATAGATCGAATGCGGTACCACATAACCGATCATTCCATAACCCATCACTTCGGCGAATCCTTCCGGAATATTGTTTAAGATCGCTTTTCGCATTTCACTGATGGCTTCCCTGTGCTCCGGAGGCAGGGTGCTGAGGTAGTCTTCCACGGATGAGGCTTGAGATCTCATGTCAAAATGCCCGTTAAAAAAGAAATTTAAGAAAAAAAAATTAAAGGCCGATTAGCAGGTTATGGTATTTTAACCTAATATTGGAATGAGACAACAGTTGAACAGCCGATGTCAAGACTGGTAAAAATTCCGCAAGATCCATCATGAACTGCTTCAGAGAACATTTTTTCAGCAAGGTGTTGACAGTCCTAACGGCTGCGATCTTTCTGAATATGAGTTTCTTTCTTGCGGAGGTTTCGTTACTTGAATTAGAAAAAGACGGCCGGTTTAGCAAGATTATTGCCCTGATCGTTTCAGGAACCTGCTTCGAGGAAGAGAAGGAAACCGGCGGCGACACAACCGAAGAGGAAGCCGCTTCTAAAAAAATCGAAGTGGTCTTTCAGGATCACTGTCACCCATTCGACGTCTATATTGTACTCTCAAATGCGAAATGGATACGCGACCACAGTGTTACGCTGGGCGGTATCTATGAGACCGTTACACCCCCTCCCGAGTCTTAAGGTCCCCTTATGATCCTGTTTTCGGATTCTGTCTGAACAGCATTTCTGCTGTTTACATTTTTTCATTTTAAACTTTCGAAGAACCATGCAAGGAAGAAGATTCCTGGCAGATCTTACCGCAGGTTTGACGGTAAGCTTTGCCGCTATTTCATTGGGCGCTGCCTTTGGCGCCATGTCGGGGAGGGGGGCGTTTGCAGGGATGATCGGCGCCGCGGTCATTCCTATTATAACTTCGATTTTTGGCGGTACGCGGTTACAGGCATCCGGTCCCACGGCGCCGATGACCGCAGTGACTGCACTTATAATTGCTTATGCCTACGATCATTTTCCCGACAGGGTTTTGGCGGAACAATTTATCACGCTCGTGTTTATTTTAAATGCAGTTTGTTTGATAATAGCCGGGCTTGTGCAATTAGGAAAATTAATTTCGTTCGTTCCGAACGTCGTTATTCTGGGGTTCATGAATGGAATCGCTGTACTCATCTGGAAAGACCAGGTTGCAAAGGTTTTTGCGTTGGCAGGTAAACCGATCATGGAGGGTGGGATTGCGCTGAACCTTTTCCTTGCTGTTGTAACTTTTGGACTGATCTTTGGCATAATCCGGCTACTGAAGGTGTTTGCAGTTCGGCCGGTAATCAGATCTTTGATATCGGGTGTATTGTGGAGCATTATAATTATTACCATCGTCTCCGCTGCGCTTGGCCTTCAGGTTGAAAAGGTTCAATTGGGAGCAACGATCGGCTCATTTGGTGAATTCGCTTCCCTGGTGGCCGCTTATTTCCCTTCCGCAGCTATTTTTCAGATTGAATATCTGAAAATGGCAATACCTTTTGCGCTCCAACTGACCCTATTGGCGTATCTGGATTCATTGCTTACAGCGTTGGTCATTGACAGGATGACGGGGGAAAAATCTCAATTGAACCGCGAACTGGTTGCCCAGGGTCTTGCTAATGGAGTGTCCGGTTTATTGCAAGGTTTACCAGGAGCCCAGGCCACTATCCGGTCGGTATTATTGATAAAGGAAGGTGCGCAGACACGACTCGCCGGTGTGTTGATCGGGGTTTTTGCTTTGTTAAGCATTGTTCTCTTTAAAGATTACCTGGCACTTGTTCCTGCTGCCGTTTTCGTCGGAGTGCTTGTGAAAGTGGGATTAGATGTATGCGATAAGGATTTTCCGCGGTTCTACCTCAGGTACAATTGGGCCCTGTCCCTTGAAAGGAACATCCAACTCATTTTTATTTTATATACGACCGCGGCGACAGTGCTGATAAACTTAAATGTCGCTGTCGTCTCTGGCACTATTATCTTTTATGTCTGCAAACACTTCTGGTCTATTCAGGACGTCGAAGGTGACTTTGAAGAAGTATCTGAACGGGAGTCAAAATATATAACGGGATAACACCTATGGATTTATATAAAACTTTGATCGAAGGAAACAAACAATGGGTCCGTGAGAGAACACAACAGGATCCGGAGTATTTTGAAAAGCTCGCCAAAGGACAGCGTCCGCAGTTTTTGTGGATCGGATGTTCTGATAGCCGTGTTCCCGCCAATGAGATTACCCGAACAAAACCCGGGGACATATTCGTACATAGAAACATTGCCAATATGGTGGTGCATTCTGATATGAATATGCTAAGCGTACTGGATTATGCGGTCAATATCCTTCACGTTAAACACATTATTGTTTGCGGACATTACGGATGCGGAGGGGTAAAGGCAGCCATGGACAATAAACAGTACGGATTGGTGGATAACTGGCTCCGTTTTATAAAGGATGTGTATCAATTCCACGCCAGAGAGCTGAATGAAATAACAGATCCCGAAGCACGGAGTAACCGGTTTGTGGAAGTGAGCGTAATGGAGCAGGTCTTTAACCTTACCAAGACTTCTATTATACAAAATTCCTGGAGACAACGCCGGGAGCCGAAGATACATGGCTGGGTATACCAACTCAATACCGGTTTGGTCAAGGACTTAGGGGTTTTGTATAATAGTTCCGGAAAAATGCCTTCTATTTTCAGGATAAAGAGTAAAATTGCGTTGCCGGAAAAAGCTGCGGTGGAATACTAATTGGCAAATACCTGTATCTGAAGAATGGAAATCATCATAGTAGTGGTCTTTATCATTGGATACCTGGCCATTGCGCTGGAACACTCGATAAAAATCAATAAGACAGCGTCAGCGCTTTTGACGGGTGTTATCTGCTGGACGCTGTTTGTGCTCTCTGGGCCCACCGAGGCTGTGTCTGGCAGTTCGCACTTTCTGGATTTTCTGAAAATTTCGCAGATAGAACTGGGAGATAAAGTGTCAACCCTGGGTGAGCATGAGATCTTCCGCGCTTTTGTTGTGTCGGAGTTGTCTCACCACCTTGGAAAAATATCGGAGATACTTTTTTTCCTCCTGGGTGCTATGACTATTGTAGAGTTGATCGATGCCCATCACGGTTTTCGCCTGATCACTGACCGGATCCGTACCAGAAATCCAAAAACCCTCTTATGGGTTGTTTGTTGGATAACGTTTTTCCTTTCCGCCGCTCTTGACAACCTGACCACATCCATTGTGATGGTGTCCCTGATCAGGAAGTTGATCTCTGACACAAAAATGCGGTTGTTTTTTGCAGGCATGATTGTCATTGCTGCGAATGCCGGAGGAGCATGGTCACCCATCGGGGATGTGACCACCACTATGTTGTGGATCGGAGGACAAATTAGCACGCTCAATATTATGAAGACCGTTCTTATTCCCAGTTTGGTCTGCATGCTTGCACCCCTTTTGTATTTGAATTTCACTTTAAAAGGGACCCTTGGTGAAGTGGATGGGAAAAACTTTGTACACCGTGAGGTTGTTGGAGGCGGAAGATTGATGTTGTTTATGGGAATCGCCTCACTTATCTCTGTTCCGATCTTCAAAACCTATACGCAATTGCCACCTTACGTCGGGATGCTGGCCGGCCTTGGGGTATTATGGGTTACACCCGAACTCATCCATCCTGAACTTGACGAAGCGGTGAAGAAAAATTATACTGCCGCTGCCGCGCTTTCCCGAATAGACGTTCCAAGTGTCCTGTTCTTCCTGGGCATTCTCCTGGCAGTGGGGGCACTTGAGTCCATGCAAACGCTGCAACATTTTGCAAATTACCTCGCTGAAACACTTCGTGACAATCGCATTATCATTACTTTCATCGGAATACTTTCCGCCGTTGTCGACAACGTTCCGCTGGTGGCGGCCAGTATGGGTATGTACAGCATGGATGTTTATCCCCAGGATCATATGATCTGGGAATATCTTGCCTATTGCGCGGGTACGGGCGGCAGTATCCTCATTATTGGATCCGCCGCTGGTGTTGCCGTGATGGGAATGGAAAAGATCGACTTTATGTGGTATGTAAAAAGGATCAGCACCATCGCCCTCATCGGATATTTTGCCGGTGCGGCCACCTACCTGTTCCTGCAGCCTTTCTTTTCTCTTTGACGCGGCGTTAGCGTCTGTATCGGCGGCTTTTAATGTGTGGAATGTATGATATTAAAAAAGCCGGACGAGAGCCTTTTTTTATGAATGATTTTTATTTCGATTTGATCAAAGCTTATGATTTTTTCCATGGGCCGGTTATCGCAAACGTCAGGCCGGCGCCCTGAATATTGACGAAAAAAGTCTCGCCCGAAGGAGAGAAAACCCCACCGGCAAACTCGCTCTGAGGTCCGATATTTTCTGCAAGCCTGTAGTAATCACCCTGCGGTGTGATGCCCACCACGAACGGATGCGATGCATCCTCACACAAGACTACATCGCCCCAGGGCGCAACGGTAAGGTTGTCGCAACTCTTGAGGATTTCTTTGTCCGGTGATTCTGCGAATAGCTCAAGCTTGCCGGGCGATTTTTTTTCACCGCCTTTTCCTTCTTCTGCACCGGGAATGTACCTGAAGACCTGTCCGTTCGACAAATGACCGCCGTTGGTACAGGCGAAATAGATTTCAT
>JBBEBN010000169.1:0-5909 GCA_040882305.1 Cyclobacteriaceae bacterium | reverse complement strand
CGTTTAATCCATTCGATGTTTTTGATGCGATTAGATTTTTCCCCGGACAACACTGGCAGAATTGCAGAATTGTGGCAAGGCCACGCCCATGGCGTGGAATTGCCCTACGGCGCCATACGGAAATAATAAATGGATTACGATCCTACTAATTCAAAACATAATAATATGGTTTTTAATCGACGCAAATTTCTTTCCAAAGCAGTTGGAAGCGGGCTGGCAGCCAGCGCGTTGCCGCTGTCAGCCTGCGGATCGGAAGCAAAGGATCCGTGTTCACCACCTGACCTGCAATCCAGGTATGACAAGCTTGATGACGCGCTGAAACAGCCTGTCCTGAAAGCGGAATTGTTTACGAACCCGGTGATCATTGAAACGCTCGAACTGCTGCGTCACCAGGGAAGTTTCTTGTGCATCGTGCGGTCGAAAGATGGGGCGGAGGGAATTTCCGTCGGGCACGGTGGGCTTTCCACGCTTTTCCCTGTCTTTGTAAATAAGCTTCAGCGATTTTTTATCGGCCAGGATGCACGTGAGCTCGACCTGATCATGGACAGGGTGTACATCTACGGCTTCAATTTCAGATACAACGGTATCACGCTGGGGATGCCGCTGGCCACTATTGAGTTTGCGATACTGGATATGCTTGGAAAGATCGCCAATAAATCGATGGGCCAGCTGATCGGCGAGATCCACAATCCTGAAGTTCCCGTGTACATGGCTACCGAGTTTCGACATCTGCCACTGGAAGAACATTTTGCGCGAATAAAGGAAAACGTTGCCGAATATGACGTGCATGCTGTGAAGATCAAGATCGGTTATCAGCATGCCGGAACCACGGACATCCATTATGGGGGATTGCCGGGGAAATCGGAAAAGCTGATCCCTCTTATCCGCAAAACGTATGGCGATGATTTTTTCCTTTATGCGGACTCAAATGGTTATTACGATGTGGACGGCGCCATCAAGATCGGCAGGCTGTTGGAAGAGTATGACTATAGTTATTTTGAAGAGCCAGTGTTGTATTGGCATTTTGAGGACATCAAAAAGGTTGCGGATGCGCTTACCATACCCGTTGCGAACGGAGAGCAGGATCAGAGCTTTTACAACTTCCGCTGGCTGCTCGCCAATGACGGCATTGATATTGTGCAGCCGGATAATTTTTACTTTGGGGGATATATCCGCTGCATGAAGGTGGCGCGGATGGCGCATGCCGTCGGGAAGATTTGTACTCCGCACATGTCGGGAGGGGACCTGGGATATCTTTATGACATTCACTTTGTTTCCGCCCTACCGAACGCCGGCGCGCATCACGAGACCCACGGATTGGAAACGCACGTGCCCTTCGAATGCCCGACGTCACCTCTGAAAGTCGTGGACGGCAAAATAAAGGTTCCCACTGGCCCGGGATTGGGTATTAATATTGATCCTGATTTTATTAAGAAGCATGAGGTGGTGAGTGCAGGTTGCGAATAACACTCGTGTGCATGTCCTATTTTTGAGGTGAAGCCTGTGCAAAAAATTGGCGGGATTAAACGAAGCTCTGAAAGGGCGACATACGGTTCGCGGTACGACTGATCATCCAGTAGAACGTCTTTCGAAGCGCGGGCAGGGCTCTATGTTAATTCCAATGGATCAAATGAAAGTGTGTGTAATTGTATTCCCAGCGCTGAAAGCGCGAAAGATATCAGCACAGGGTGAAGCCCTGTGTAAAAATTGGCGAGATTAAACCAAGCCCCGAAAGGGTGACAGACGGTTCGGGGTCCGACCGATCCATTCAGCGGAAACGTCTTTCGAAGTGGGCGCTTTTATTTATATCAGACTTTTCTTGCCTTGCACAGTCTTGTGAAGGGAGGGAGGAATTAATTCTTTCTCAAAATACTCCATTGGTTTTTGAGTGAGATCGTCCATGACGTCGCAATAATATGTGCGGTGATAGTATTTTCTGATGATCAGCTTAACATCAGGTTTTGATTTCGCTGCAATGACAGTGCCTAATGTGTAGATGTTGTCATTATTTGTGTTATAAGCCATATTGCAAGAGGCACTTAAATAGGGAACCTTCCACTCTTATCTTGGACTTTAAGGTACACGCAATAGCCGGGGAAAGGTTTAGAAGAATTAAAGCGGCTTCACGAACGTGTTTCAAACAGCGAACACCTGCCGCCCTTTTAATAAGGTTGAAAGGCAGGTCGTAGAAATGCAGGTTAAAAAGACAGGTAGAAATGCAGGTAGGTCGGTTTGAGGAACTCTCCGAGCTGGTGTGAACTACTTGGCATTTAATTTAACCTGGATTAAACCTGTTTTTAAACCTGCATTAGACCTGCATTTAAACCTATCTTTATTGGCTCCGAGTGCTGCGCAGCTAACGCTGCTCCACCTCGGCTGATATATGCCGCCCTTTCCCGCCTTCCCTCATACCAACCCATGCTATGGCGGGCACGCAGGGCTGAATAGTTTTCAGACTTCTTAACACTTCTCAAACTTTTCAAACCTTTCAAACCTTTCAAACTATTTTACGGGGCTCCGAGGGCTGCGCAGCTAACGCCCGCTCCACCCTCTGGACAAACTCTTCTACTCTTCTAACCTACGCTTCCCTGCACATGCCCAGGCTATTGCATCTACCTACACTAAAGTTTCGGGAGACCCAACTACGATTCCTCCGCACCGTGCCCCCTAGCTTTGTCGGGCAGGCGGGCCCAAACCTTTCAAACCTTTCAAACTTTTCAGACTTCTCAAACCTTTCAACCCAAAGTAATGTCTTAATAGTTAGCTATTGACCTTTTAATTGTTCATATTGTTGTAAGCCCAAAACTGGCCGTAGAAGATCATTGCCTGTCTTTGTTTACCCGGACGTCCAGGTCGCCCCTATATCCTGATGCTTTAGTTTAAGGTATGATCCGTGTGTCTAACACAAGACACCTGCCGGATCTTATATGGATTCAATATCATCGTAACATCTTTACAGGAATAGGGTACTCATCATATTTCATTTCCGCAAGATGCAACAGAACTTTTTGCTCATGTAGTTCCAGAGAGAAATATGAATAAAAAAATCAAAACACATTCGTTAGTAATTTCGAAAAAGGAACTCATTTACCAGAATAGAGAAAAGCAAAAACAGGCAGCGGAGCTGATGATTGCCAATAAGAAGCTGGTGTTCCAAAATGGCGAGAAAGAAAAAAGAGCCGCAGAACTGGTGATCGCAAACACGGAACTCGCCTTTCAAAACAAAGAGAAAGAGAAGCGAGCGGCAGAGCTGATCGTCGCCAACAAGGAGCTGGCCTTTCAAAACGCGGAAAAGGAGAAACGCGCCGCCGAGCTGATCATTGCCAACGAAGAACTTGCTTTCCAGAATGAGGAAAAGGAAAAAAGGGCTGCGGAGCTGAGCCTTGCCAATTCCGAACTGAAGCTGGCGGTTGGGCAATTCCGGATGGTAGTGGAATCGTCGCCCAATGCCATGATCCTGATCAACGAAGCAGGAGTCATCACACTGATCAACTCCGCCACTGAAAGACTTTTCAGACACCAGCGCCATTACCTGGTTGGGAAAAAAGTAGAGACCCTTCTTCCGCAGCGGTTCCGCAGCCAGTTTTCGGGTGTCATCAAATCCTTCTTTGAAAAAGCGCACACACAACTCACGGCCAGGGAGGTCGAATGGTTTGGGGTGCGGGAGGACAATACTGAATTTCCCGTTGAAGTTGGCTTGAATCCCATTGAGCTACCAGAGGGGAATATGGTGCTGGCCTCCATTGTTGATATTTCAGAGCGGAAAATTCAGGAGGCCAACAAGCTCAAGAGCGAGGCTCTGGAAAAAGAAAGGCAACTGGTGGAAATGAAGGGCAAGTTTATTTCAATCGCTTCCCATGAATTCCGGACGCCGCTTTCCACGATTCTTCTGGCAACGGGATTTATGACCAAGTACAACGCCAGCTTAAAACCCGAAGAGATCAGCAAAAAACTCCAGAACATCGAGAAACAGGTGAACCTCATGACCTTCCTGCTCGACGACGTGTTGGATGTGGGCCGTGGAAATGCCGGAATGATCAAAGCGCAATTCAGAGAGGTGAGTTGTGAGATCTTCGAAAAAATGGCCCTTGAAGCGATGAAGAGCCTGGTTACCGGACATAAACTCCGCTATTCTTTGAATTGTCCGTACGGTAAAATAATGACCGATGAAAAACTGATTCGCAGTATCATCATCAACCTCATTACGAACGCTGTGAAATTTTCAAGCGGGGCAAAATTTGTCAGCATGACGGTGGCGTGTGATGAGGACAATCTAACGATAACTATCCAGGACAACGGCATCGGGATCCCTGACGAAAACAAAAAGGAACTTTTTACATCCTTTTCGAGAGGGAACAATGTCGGAGGCATTGAAGGAACAGGCCTGGGCCTTTCGATAGTAAAGAAGGCCGTTGACCTCCTGAATGGCACCATCGCTGTGAACAGCACAGCCGGAAAAGGTACAGAAGTCCTATTGAATTTACCCCTGCCCCATGGATAAACTCATCATGGTCGTCGAAGATACCGCTGACTTGCTTGCTGGTATCCAGGAGCTTCTGCAGATGGAGGGGTACCAGGTATCGGCGGTAAGAAACGGCGTGAGAGCCCTGAAGCTACTGCCAATGGCCAGGCCTGATCTGATCATCACAGACCTGCTGATGCCGGAAATGAATGGATTTGATTTGATCAGGAAAGTCAGGGAAGAAACTATGTGGGACGCCATTCCGATCCTGGTTTTTTCGGCGATGCCGGCGCAGGAAAATGAAAGGATCGTTTTTGATCTGGGGGCCAATTCATACCTCAAAAAACCAGGCACGGTTGAAGCCCTTCTTGTTGCAGTGAATAAACTTTTGATAAAATGAATAAGCTGATTAAGGTGGCGATCGCTGATGACCATCGACTAATGCGACAGGCAATAACTTGCTTGTTTGAAAAAATGGAGGGCGTTGAAATGATCGGCGAAGTCGCCAGCGGTGAAGAAGCTGTCAACTTCGCCTGGGAACATAAGCCCGATGTTTTCCTGCTTGATATTCTAATGGCAGGCATGTCAGGAATTGAGGCCACCCGGTGGATCAAGGAACAAAACCCCCGCATGAAGATCATTTTGATCTCCGGCCAGGTGAATAAAGAATTCATATCGGATGGAATCAAATCCGGCATCGATGGATATCTGGATAAGGATGTAGATCAGGCGACGCTGCAGAATGCCATCCAGACTGTTTTCAGTGGCAGGCGATTTTTCAGTCCGGAGATCAAGGCACTGGTCTTTCAGGACTTCTATCTGCAGGAAAAATCTATTCATTATAAAATGAAAGCCGTGATCAGCGAACGGGAAGAACAGGTGCTTACCCAGATTGCCCTGGGCAAGTCGCTAAAGGAAATAGCAGATGTGTTATTTATAAGCGTGAAGACAGTGGAAACCCATAAGCAGCACATCCAGGACAAATTAGGACTTGCCAATACAGCGCAGCTTGTGAAATTCGCTATTAAAAATAAACTGATAGAGGTCATTAAGAAGGCATGATTATCGGGGTTTAAATGCAAGTTTAAATGCAGGTAGGTCGGTTTGAGGAACCTGGCAAACCTCTGTAACGGCAAGTACAACTTTCAGGAAGTGGGCAGGCGCCATAACCTTTCCACCTTTCAAACCTTTCAAACCTCTCCCCAAAGGAGTCCCGTGGACAGACCTTTCCACCAATCCCAGCGAGGCTGGGAAATTATCAGTAATTTCGCACCACCAGCCCAATAAGTAAGATGCGTTCCATCATCGATATCAATCAGTTAGATCAGTCAAAGACCTATACCTATGCTGATTATTTGACCTGGCAGTTAAAAGACAGGATTGAACTCATTATGGGTAGGATCTTCAGAATGTCGCCCGCGGCTTCTTCCGAACATCAGCAGATAGT
>JBBEBN010000168.1:0-5919 GCA_040882305.1 Cyclobacteriaceae bacterium | reverse complement strand
GTCGCCGATCATCACCGTAACCTGTGGTTTATGGTCGACGTCGGCAGCAAGGATCAGCAACAGGTCCTCAAACTGATTGCGCAACGCGTAGGCGATATTCTTCAGCGCATCCGTAGTCGGCACGGTGACCTTTTCTATTATTAATGTATGGCCGTTGCTCCTTATTGCCTTACCGGCCAGTTCATTTTTTATCTCGTTCGCGCGTTCACCGTGGAGGATCTCGAGTTTCTTCTCCAGCACGTGTTTCTCTTCCGCCATATTTTTCAGGGAAGTGATCACATCCTTTGGATTTTTGAGCATGCGTTTCACCTCATCCAGCAAGGTGAGTTCCATACTTACATATTTTTCAGCGGCTTCTCCCGTAATGGCTTCGATCCTGCGGACACCTGCTGCTACGGAACTTTCGGAGATGATCTTGAACAAGCCAATATTGCCAGTAGCCGGTACGTGCGTGCCTCCGCAAAGTTCGACAGAAAATGCCGGATCAAAAGTGATCACTCTTACAAAGTCACCGTACTTTTCACCGAAAAGCGCCATTGCCCCGAGCGCCTTCGCCTTATCGATCGGTACATTCCGCTTTTCATCCAGCGCGATATTTTCGCGTATCTTCTTATTGACGATGATCTCCACATCCTGAATTTCCCGGGGCGTCATTGCTGCGAAGTGAGAAAAATCAAAACGGAGAATTTCGTCATTCACGAGTGAACCTTTCTGTTCCACATGTTTTCCCAGTACCTGCCGCAACGCTGCATGCATCAAATGTGTCGCGGAGTGGTTGTTCATGGTGGATATCCTTTTACCTGCATCCACCACGGCGTTGAAGTTTTTCTCAACATCGGCTGGAAGGCTTTCCGTCAGGTGAATGATCAATTCATTTTCCTTTTTTGTATCGATGATCGGAATCTTCTCGCCGTTGCTTTCAATGTATCCGGTATCCCCAACCTGACCTCCGCTCTCGGCATAAAAAGGGGTTTTGTCGAACACGAGCTGGAAGAGTTCTTTATTTTTCTGCTTGACCTTCCGGTATTTTACAATACGTACGATGGAGGACAAATGGTCATAGCCAATGAATTCGGTTTTTTCATCTTCGCCAACAGCCACCCAGTCGCTCGTTTCTTTTACCGCATCTGTTTTTGAACGGAGTTTCTGCTTTTCCATTTCCTTTCTGAAGCCTGCTTCATCCACGGAGATGTCACGCTCGCGGGCGATGAGTGATGTGAGGTCAAAGGGAAAACCGAAAGTGTCATAGAGTTCAAAGGCCTGTTCGCCGGAAATGGTGTTGCCTTTCAGCTCAGACTGGATCAGTTCTATTCTTTTCAATCCCTTTTCAAGCGTTCTCAAAAAGGAAGTTTCTTCTTCAAAGATCACTTTGCTGACATAATCCAGTTGTGACTTCAATTCCGGAAAGGGTTCGCGCAATTGTTCGGCAAGCACGGGAACCAGTTGATGAAGGAAAGGCTCTTTGAAATTCAGGAAAGTAAATCCATAGCGAACGGCGCGCCTTAATATTCTCCGGATCACATAACCTGCGCCGGTATTGGAGGGCAATTGACCATCGCAGATAGCGAAAGAGACTGCGCGAACGTGGTCGGCCATCACGCGCATGGCAATGTCAGTTTGCTCAGCAGCTTTGTAAGAAACTCCTGCCGCGTGGCTGATAAATTCCAGCAAGGGTGTAAAGACATCGGTATCGTAATTGGACGTCTTTTTTTGAATGGCCATGCAGAGACGTTCAAAGCCCATCCCGGTGTCTACGTGCCGCGCAGGTAACTTTTCGAGCGATCCATCAGCCTTCCGGTTAAACTCCATGAACACGAGGTTCCAGATCTCCACAACCTGCGGATGGCCAGTGTTCACCAATGATTTGCCGGAAAGTTTTGAGACCTCCTCGTCAGATCGTAGGTCGATGTGAATTTCCGAGCACGGGCCACAGGGACCCATTTCTCCCATTTCCCAGAAATTATCTTTTTTATTTCCACTCAGGATGCGTTCTTCCGGAAGTATTTCCCTCCAGAAATAAAAGGCCTCCTGATCGAAGTCAAGCTGTTCTTTTGCTTCGCCTTCGAATACGGTGACATACAACCTGTCTTTCGGCAGGCTATATTCTTCCGTGAGCAGCTCCCACGCCCATGCTATCGCCTCCTTCTTAAAGTAGTCTCCGAAGGACCAGTTGCCCAGCATTTCAAACATGGTGTGGTGATAGGTGTCTATGCCAACCTCCTCGAGGTCATTGTGTTTACCACTTACGCGGAGGCACTTCTGGGTGTCGGCAATCCGGCTGCTTTTGGGCGTTGAATTGCCCAGGAAGTTATCTTTAAACTGAACCATTCCCGAATTGGTAAAAAGGAGGGTGGAATCATTCTTCAAGACGAGGGGGGCCGAAGGCACGATCAGGTGGCCTTTCCGTTCAAAGAACCTCAAAAATAAGCGTCTTATCGTTCCTGAATCCATCCAAAAGGCTGTTTAAGCGTCAGTTTCATCTTTTTTACTATATTAGCCGGCTGCTCCCGTTCCAGATAACAATAATGAGCGGGAAATAAGCCACAAAAATAATGGCAGTTGGTGGAGAATTCGCAGATTGCGCTGTTTTTTTTATGGCCTGACTAAATAACCTGAAGTACCAACTGCGTTCGATGCGTTATACAACCTATCGTTACAATACTCAAACATGCCAATATGAGCGTGTGAGGATCAAGGCCAAAGATATCATCTGGTATTTTTTGGGATTGGTGGTCACAGGTTCATGGATGCTCCTGGGGATTTTATTGTTGCATGATCTTGTGGTTAACACGGATAATGAAAGAATGTTGCGCAGGGAAAACAGGGCTTTAAAACAACACCACGCGATATTGTCAGAGGAACTCAGGGACCTGCAGCCTGTCCTGACTTCCCTTCAGAACAAAGATCGGATTTTGCATGCGCGGTTCTTCGGCGGAGCGCCCGAGCAGCCGCTCCAGAGTATTGACCGCGCCTCGAAGCAAAACCTTTTGCTGGCAGATGCCAAAGCCTTCCGCAAGCAAATCTCTTCCATGAAAGAGACCTCGCAGCAGTGGATCAGGAAATCGTCGTCCACCAACCGTTATTTTGGAAATACGCTCAAGCTGAATGACTTTGAAATGGCGATTAACAACTCCCTGCCTACACTTCAGCCCATCAGCCCCTGGCAGGCTGACAGGGTGATTTCCGGTTTTGGATTGAGAGTAAATCCCTTTCACAAGGGCTTATATGACCATCTGGGGGTTGACCTGGCGATGCCCCGCGGAACACCGGTGGTTGCAACCGGATCTGGCGTTGTACTGCAGTTGAAACGCAGTCCCCTGCAGGCGGGTTACGGGAATTACATCGAAATTGATCATGGCCACGGCCTGGTCACACGCTATGCTCATCTCGAGGACATCAATGTAAAATTTGGCGCAAAGGTAAAAAAGGGAGAGGTGATCGGGACCATAGGGACTAGCGGAGGATCGGTTGCACCCCACGTCCATTACGAGATACTGCGCGATGGAAAGAATGTTGATCCGATCCATTACATGGTAGAAGGACTGACAAGTGAGCAGCATCATCACTTAACTTTAATCAGTCACAAACAAAATCAATCGCTCGACTAATGGCAAAGGCCCGATTCCGGTATAACGAAAAAACGTGTCGATATGAACCTTTCTACATAAAAGGAAAGGTTATGACGAACCGGATGCTGCTCTTTTTGTCTTTGTCGCTCGCCCTTGCAATAGGACCATACTTCTATGTGCTGAAATATATTCCGTCACTGGATGAAATGTTGCTCACCGACGAAAGTCAGCGATTAAAGATCGAGTGGGATATTCTCCATGACCAGATACAGGAAGCGAATCATAAGCTCCTCACGCTGATTGAAAAAGGCGATCACAATTATCGTGTCATTCTCGATTCCGAACCGCTTGACGCGAGCATCCGGGAAGCGGGTATTGGCGGTAGTGAAAAGATCAATACCTCGCAGCTGCAGGAATTTCCCATGGTGCTGAAGGAATACCTCATCCTGGAGAAATTAAAGCACCAGCTGGACGTAGAAATGCAGTCCTATGACGAGATCGCAAAAATGTTTGATGAAAAGACTACGATGTGGGCCGCAAGACCCGCCATTCAGCCTGTCAGCAATAAAACTTTAACCCACCTCCACACCACTTTCGGCGAACGCTTTCACCCGCTGCTGGGATATGTGAGGGATCACAAAGGGCTTGATTTTACTGCAGATATTGGAACACCGGTTTACGCCACGGGAGATGGTGTCGTCAAGATCGCCTACTTCTCTTTGAGCTTTGGCAATGTGATCTTTCTTGACCACGGCTACGGTTACGAAACGCGCTATGCACACCTTTCGGCCTTTAATGCCAAAAAAGGCGAGAAAATAAAAAGGGGCGAAATCATTGGGTTTGTGGGTGACACCGGCCTTTCTCACGGCCCCCACCTGCATTATGAAGTCGTTTTCAAAGGCCAGCAGATCAATCCCATCAATTTCTTTCAGCGGGACCTGAGCAACAAGGAGTACGAAAAATTAGTCGAGGAAGGAAGCAAACATACCGAATCCCTCGATTAATTATTCTCATTGTTCTGAATTCTCCTTTTCTTTGCACTCCAAATTTTTATTGGATCTTCATGCGGCTTGTATTGTTAGTTTTGTGCTGGATTGTTTCTATGCCTGTTTTTTCGCAGGAAAAGTCCGATCATAAGGTCGCATCCGATTCAATACATATTGTAGGAGATACCTTTACCGACACTCCAGTTTCAGCGGCGAATGTGCGGAAAGACACCCTGACCATCATCGGTGTGGGAGACATCATGATGGGTACCAACTATCCGGAGGACAGGTTGCCGCCAGGCGATGGAAGATTCCTCCTGAAAGACGTTGCCGCCATTCTTCGCGATGCGAATGTGACTTTTGGAAACCTGGAGGGAACATTGCTGGATTCAGGTGGCACGGCAAAAAAATGCAGCAATCCTAAAGTGTGTTACGCCTTTCGATCCCCCGTTCGATATGTAAAAAATCTCCTGGACGCCGGATTTGATATTATCAGCCTGGCCAACAACCATGCGGGTGACATGGGAAATGAAGGCCGCGATACAACCATGACCACCCTCATCAATGCCGGGATCCTGCATGCGGGACAATTGTCCATGAAAACAACCATTCTCATTCGGGACAGTGTTAAATATGGGCTGGCAGCGTTTGCTCCCAATACAAACTGTGTACCGATCAATGATCTGGAGGGCGCACGGAATATCGTCCGGCAACTTGATTCCCTGGCGGATATCGTGATTGTGTCCTTTCATGGCGGCGCAGAGGGTGCTAAATTCCAGCATGTGCCCCGCGCACACGAAATGTTCTATGGTGAGGACCGCGGAGATGTTTACAAATTCTCCCATACTTTAATTGATGCGGGTGCAGATATCGTGTTCGGTCATGGGCCTCATGTCACCCGTGGCATCGAAGTGTATAACAAGAGGTTCATTTCTTATAGCCTTGGGAATTTTTGTACGTACAAGGGTATCAATGTAGCGGGTGTGAACGGCCTTGCTCCTATTATTAAAGTATTTACGAACCCTTCCGGTGAATTTTTGAAGGGTGAGATCACTCCGACAGTGCAATCGCATGCCACGGGCGTCCAAATTGACCCCGCAAAATCCGTCGTTAAAATCATTCAGGATCTTTCGAAAAAAGATTTTCCGGAATCAGAAATTCAGATTGACGATAACGGTTTAATTACCTATCTTGGACAGTAACATGGCGTATAAGGAAAAAGAAATCGAAAAGCTTTACTACTCCATAGGAGAAGTTGCTGAAATGTTCACCGTTGCCCCCTCTCTTATCCGTTTCTGGGAATCTGAATTTGATCTCATCAAGCCGAAAAAGAACCGGAAAGGAAACAGGCAGTTTACAAAAGA
>JBBEBN010000167.1:0-5922 GCA_040882305.1 Cyclobacteriaceae bacterium | reverse complement strand
GCTGATGAAAAAAACACTACCCGAACAGGTGGGGATTAAAGCTTCGGGAGGAATCAAGACATTGAAAAATGCTGAGGCTTTGATCTGCGCTGGTGCTCAGCGCATCGGCACCTCTTCCGGTGTATCCATTGTAACTTCAACTAACGCTAAAGGCTGAAATAAAAAATGAACCAGTTACTCCAGTGTGTCTTCCCTGCTGAAAACGCTATTCCCGATCAGTTTAAAATCCGGCAACCAATCGATCAGCGTGAATATCTGATCAACGGTGAATTAAAGAGCTGGACAGGAAATTTAAACCCGGTGTTGAGCCCGGTTTGCACTAAAGAGGGAAATGAATTAAGACAACAGGTCATTGGCAGTACCCCGCTGCTCACGTCGAAGGAATCGCTCGAAGCGCTCGATGCAGCAGTGCGGGCTTATGACCTTGGGCACGGTGTGTGGCCCACCATGAGCGTCGCCCAACGCATCGAACACGTAGAAAATTTTTTGCAGGCGATGCGTCAAAAACGCGGCGAGGTGGTAAAACTGCTGATGTGGGAAATTGGGAAGAGCTTAAAAGACTCGGAAAAGGAATTTGATCGCACCGCGGATTACATTATAGATACCATCAAGGCGCTGAAAGATCTGGACCGGAACTCGGCCAAGCTCATCGAGGACCAGGGGTTCATGGCCCAGATCAGGCGCGTGCCACTAGGGGTAGCGTTGTGTATGGGGCCTTACAACTACCCCTTGAATGAGACTTTTACGACGCTTTTTCCCGCCCTTATTATGGGGAATACAGTTGTCTTCAAACCGGCCAAGTACGGTGTCCTTTTGATCAGACCACTTCTCGAGGCCTTCAGGGATAGTTTCCCTCCTGGTGTCATCAACATCATTTATGGACGCGGCCGGGAAACAGTAGGCGCGCTGATGGAAACAGGCAAAGTCGATGTGTTTGCTTTTATAGGAACGAACAAGGGTGCGAACGACCTGAAGAAACTTCATCCAAAACCCCATCGGCTGAAAGCCATCCTGGGATTGGATGCAAAAAATCCGGCCATCGTTTTACCCGATGCCGATATCGACAATGCTGTAGCGGAGTGCGTTACTGGGTCCCTGTCTTTTAATGGTCAACGCTGCACGGCATTGAAGATCTTACTCGTTCACAAGGATATCGTTGATGCCTTTATTCAAAAATTCAAGGTCCAGGTGGGCAAAATAAAACCGGGCATGCCATGGGAAGATGGAGTCGGCTTGACGCCACTACCCGAACCTGGCAAAGTGGCTTACCTGAAAGGTCTCGTGGATGATGCGCGGAAGCATGGAGCAGAGATTGTAAATGAAAACGGTGGAGATACCCTTGAGACATTTTTCTATCCAGCTATCCTGTATCCGGTGAATGGTCAGATGAGGGTGTATTATGAAGAGCAGTTCGGACCGGTTATACCCATTATGTCTTTTTCCGATGACCAGGAGGTGATCCGCTATGTGGTCAACTCGAACTTTGGCCAGCAGGTGAGCATCTTTGGCACCGACTCCAAACGGGTGGCGCGCCTAATGGATGCTTTTGTCAATCAGGTAGGCCGGATCAATCTCAACACGCAGGCGCAGCGCGGACCGGACTCCTTTCCTTTTAACGGTAGAAAAGATTCCGCCGAAGGCACGCTGTCAGTTTCAGACGCCCTTCGGGTATTCTCTATCCGGACGCTGGTCGCTACTAAAAATACGGATTCAAACAAGCAGATGATCAGTACGATCATCCGAAACCGTGAATCGGCGTTCCTCAGTACGGACTACATATTTTAAATTTCAGCTACAAAGAAAGATACCGGTCAGGACGGCCAACGCGACCCGACCGGCGTTGCGTTTATTCCCGACGCCATGAAAAAGCATTTTGCCATCAAAATATCCGGCCTTGTCCAGGGGGTTTTCTTTCGCGCTTCGACAAAAGCGAAAGCAGACTCTCTCCATCTTCACGGCTTTGTCAGAAATGAACCCGATGGAACTGTCTACGCAGAAGCGGAGGGTGAAGACGAAGATCTCAAGGTGTTTATAGGATGGTGTCATCATGGACCGCCGTTTGCAAAGGTGGAAAAGTGCGAGGTATGGGAAAGCTCCGTAAAGAACTTTAGCCGCTTTGTTATCAAAAGGTGATCGCCGGCAAGGCTTGCGTTATGCTATCTTTTTCGTGATCCCCTTCTGGGGATGGAACCTCACTTCAAAATACTGGGTGATGAAAGCATTCATCCGGTTGTCGACCATCAACATCGGGCTGTCGGAGGGATAAAAGACCGTAAGATCGAGCACGGCGCGCAAAAAGTTATGGTGCCTGCAAAAAGACTTTGCCCACTCTTTAAATTGACCGGTCCATTCTTCCCGGTATTGGTGAAAGGCGTCTTTCCCTTCGAATGAGAATTCAAGCTGATTATCGTTGTAAAATTTGTACCGGAACAGACCCATCAGGTTCACATAAAATTCGTGAAGGTGTCTGAAATCCGGATTGTCGTGTTCCTTGATCTTCAACGCCATTGCATCCATCATACCAAGAGGGTTGCAACGCAGTAGGTACTCGACCTTCACGAAGTCAACGAGGTATTGCAGCAGGGAAGGTTCAAGGGATAGCTGTGCCTCTTCCAGGATGTAATTCTTATCTAGTGGAAAGAATTTTCGAAGCACTGCCGTTTGGTTTTTCAAAAATAATAAAAAAGGCCTACATGTGCGAAGGCCCTTAGAAAACCATTGTTAGCCGTTTCACTGCTGGGTGCAGTCTTCCTGTACCAATCAGAACTTGTCGCTGTTGGCCGCCTGAAAAGACATGCGGTAACGCTCCGGAATTGCCCCGTTCAGCATCGAACCGGGAAGGACGGAGGGATAGACCTCCTCTAAGGTTCTCACTTCATTCATAAACACGCGCCGATAGATCTGATGACGGTTCATTTTGCGGGGACTGTCGATACCGGCTGCGGCCAGCAGCTCGACAAAACTTTCAACGGTATGCTTATGGAAGTTTGCAACCCGCACCTTCTTGTCCTCCACTACAAGGCCTTTTGTCAACTCCCGGTTTTGCGTAGCCACTCCGGTAGGACAGGTGTTTTTATTGCACTCCAGTGCCTGAATGCATCCCAATGCCATCATCATGGCACGGGCGCTGCCACACATATCAGCGCCCAGGGCAAAGGCGCGTGCCATTTGAAAACCTGTGAGGATCTTACTGGCAGCGGATATTTTAATATGTTCCCGTATACTAAATCCGCAGAGCATATTATCCACGAACGCAAGGCCATCGAGTAAGGGCATGCCGACAAAGTTTGAGAATTCCGGTGGTGCGGCACCGGTTCCTCCTTCACCGCCATCAACGGTAATGAAATCCGGAAATATGTCCAGGTCCACCATGGCTTTGCAAATGGAAATAAATTCGCTTTTCCGGCCGATGCATAGTTTAAAACCCACCGGTTTTCCGTCAGAAAGCTTGCGCAGCTTCTCGATGAACAGGATCATTTCACGCGGTGTCTGAAATGCGCTGTGAAATGGAGGTGAGAAAACAGTAGTGCCAGGTTGAACACCGCGGATGGCGGCGATTTCAGGTGTATTCTTTTTTCCGGGGAGAATACCGCCATGACCGGGTTTTGCGCCCTGTGAAATTTTTAATTCAATCATCTTGACCTCCGGGCGAAGCGCGTTCTTTTGAAAGGCTTCAGGAGAAAAATGTCCTTCTTCATTCCGGGCGCCGAAGTACCCTGTTCCGATCTGCCAGATAATGTCTCCCCCATATTTCGTATGATGGGGGCTGATCCCGCCTTCGCCCGTATTGTGAGCAAACCCGCCGATCTTGGCTCCCGCGTTCAGCGCTTCTACGGCGTTGCCACTGAGGGAGCCGAAACTCATAGCGGAAATATTCAGTATACTGGCAAGATAAGGTTGCTTGCAATCTTTGTTTCCCACTTTCACCCTGGGATGGTGTTCGACGTTATGAAAATCAATCGGTACAATGGAGTGACTCATCCATTCGTATCCTTCGGCATAGACATTTAGCTGCGTTCCGAAAGGGGTTGTATCCACCTGTTTTTTTGCCCGCTGATAAATGACGGAGCGGTCATTCCGGTTGATCGGCGCTCCGTCCGTATCGGATTCAACAAAGTATTGCTGAATCTTTGGCCTCAGGTCTTCGAATACATATCGAAGCCGGCCTAGCAAGGGGAAATTGCGTTTGAGGGATTGCTTGGTTTGCAGCATATCGGCAAAACCCATGTAGAGCAAAGGGCCGACCACTACAAAGGCAAAAAGAGCTTCTCTTTGAAAATAAGCCCACACCAGAATCAACGCCGTCATGACAACGCTGAAAAAAACGAAAGATTTTCTCATAGGGGGGTTTAGCTATACGCAAATATACGAAAAGCAAGTATACACCCCTCTGAAGGGGTTGCCCTTAAAGATGCGCGTGGACAAGCCATGGTTGGGTTACCAAATCTGGTAACGGCTAAAAACTAATTGTACCGCACAAAGCCGGGAGCGCGAACAAAGCTGCCACTGTACTTAATTCTCAGGTTGCTTGTAAACCGGATATTAAACTGACTGATGTCTTCCACGGTTCGCGGGTAATAAATGATCCGCATTTCAACTGTTCCGAAAATAAGGTTTTCATTTCTCGTCCTGACCCCTCCACCAAACCCAAAGTATGGTCTATCAAATATGCTTCCGTCAGGTCCGTTGATCATGGCCATTTCCCCAAAAGCGAACGGGGCAAAACGAAATCCGAGAAGTTGCCATGGCGAAAACGCGAGGGTCTCCGAATGAATATTGAACCGTTTAGTTCCCCAGAGGCTGTCAGCCTTGAAGTACTGCAGTCCAAATTCGTTGTTTATATCCAGTGGTGTGGACGTGCGCTGATTATAGACCCTTGTGTAATCGAGCTGAATGGATTGCCTGAAGAGAAATTGCCCCCGGGGGATGAGTCTGCTTGTCAGCGAGCCGGAAAGAAGAACAGTGGCATCTTCCAGGCCATCATTTGAAAATCCCCCGGCCCGTAAACCCAGCGTATAAAATTCACCCAGCGGGGTAACGAGTGACTTCTCCGCTTCTGCGCCGAAATAGGGACGATCAACGCCGCGTTGACGGGACCAGCCCATCGTCAGAGAAACATGATGACCATACGGCACATCCTCCGTCCGACCGAAACCGTAGATATAGCGTGCGGTATAAAAATCCTGTTTAAAGAAAGTTGCCGATGTCAGAATGAATGTCTGGTCATTATATATCGGTTGTGCCTGCTCCCAGGATTGTATTGGCACACGGGTAAAGTGTTGATCAAAGGCCCGAATGGCAATAAAATGGCGGCTTCGATTTTCAAAGTTTCTGTTCGCACCAATATTATATCCGATCCAGAAGTCATTGACCACGTAGCGGTAGTCCCTGAAGAGTGAATCATTGACGTTGAAAAAATTTTCTGACCAGTTCCCGCTGATCTCCATTCCCCCGGCATAGCGGGTGTAAGGTGAAACCAGCGGTCTGTCGAAACGGATGTAATAAGCTTTTTCTTCCTCTTCACCATAGCCGCTTCCGGAGTTCAATTGCGTGTAGCCCACCGTACCGTTAATAAAGGATCCTGCAATACTGTTCTTGCGGTAGAGGAATTCATATGCAAAATCAGGATGGCGATCAGGTTCGATCAAAGCATTGAACTGGAGGCGCTGACCCCAACCACCGAGGTTTGCATCGTATAACCTTATCCTGGTTTTGGAGGGGTTTGCCGGGTTCAGCGTTCCACCCAAACTGAAAACGTCGCGGGTCAGTACAACGACATCAACTGAATCCGGGGAGGCCAGCAGGGGGATGATGTAAAATTTTGCGTCCAGTAAGAAATCCAGGTCGCGAAGATGCCGCTTTCATCCGCGAAAGTGGCGACGTAGCGTGAGCAGCCGGTGCCGTGAGGTGAGACGAAAAGCT
>JBBEBN010000166.1:4583-5934 GCA_040882305.1 Cyclobacteriaceae bacterium | reverse complement strand
CGGGCGAAGGGAGAGCGACCGGGTAAACCGACCCGTCCGATGTTCTCCAGGTCCAAACCAAGTGATGAGCAAAAACCGTGGAAAGGTGATATCACAAGACGCAGGATAAAACCAAGGGGAGAAAGCAGGGCGGCTCATGTTTATCCCCAACCCAAAACGACGAATTACTCCTCGCGTGAGTTAAGACGCAGTCCAAGAAACAATGTCAACCCCATCGTTAAGCGCGTCAGGCGCATGCAGCGCGAGGAAGGGAGACGGGCTCATGTGGGACGACCCATCCGACCGGTATTCCATAAATCAGGACCACAGCATAAAGAACGACCCTGGAGAGGTGATCTTACGGGCCGGAAAATTCGCGCAACCCCGGCAGGCAAGACCTATACCCGAATCATAAGTAATTATCCACGCATGGCCGGAGGAGCGCCTCGAAGGGTTCAAAGGGCTGGCGTGGTTCCATCGCGCGTTTCCGGAAGGGCGAGAAATATTTTTTCCGGGCGAAGTTTTTATGTCAACAATCAATCGCGCAAGCCTCCCCATATGCAGGGTGGATCCAATCGCCTTGCTCGCAGAATGCTTTCAGACCCGGGCCAGCAAAGGCCACGCTTCAAGAACGGCAAGGTCGCACCGCGCTCTGCTTCTGCAGCTTATATGGCGCGCCGGAGTACGAACACGTGGGCACACTTTCCACGACCAAAGCGCAAACAGGAGAAGGCATACACTACCGACCTCGCCGGTAAGAGATTGCGAAAAAAAAATTATGAGACGCAGCGACCTGTGCTTACCAATCCCACACTTAATTATCAGAAGCGCGTCGCCGCTGGTGAACGCCCCTATAAAGGCCCGGCTGCAGGCGGCTACGTACCACGTCCCAGGCCTGGACAAAGAGCATGGAAAGGCGATGTGGCACATTACAGGATCAGGGGTGGCAAGCCACCAGGAGCGGAGAGAGCTTTCCTTGGGTTTTTGAAAGGCGGAGGTTCTCGTTCAGCAACAGGTCCGGGTCCTCGTTCACGGATAGCCGGAAGAGCGCCTGGTATCGGCGCCAAAGGTATTGGAAACTACCAGGGGAACATCAAAGCTGGGAAAAAAGGCTTCCGGGATCAGGGCGAAGAGTACGGCGGAAATATTAAGACAGGAAGACGCGGATTCCAGGACCAGGGTGAAGAATTCAGTGGCAATATCAAAGCGGGCAAACGGGGCTTTCGGGATCAGGGGGAGGAGTACAGCGGGAATATCCGGGCGGGAAGAAGAGGCTTCCGGGATCAGGGTGAAGAGTACTCGGGAAACATCAAGGCAGGAAGACGCGGCCTCAGGGATCAGGGTGAAGAATACTCTGGGAACATCAAGGCGG
>JBBEBN010000166.1:0-4483 GCA_040882305.1 Cyclobacteriaceae bacterium | reverse complement strand
GCCTCAGGGATCAGGGTGAAGAATACTCTGGGAACATCAAGGCGGGAAGACGCGGATTCAGCGACCAGGGTGAGGAATACACGGGAAACATAAGGGCGGGAAGACGCGGATTCAGCGACCAGGGTGAGGAATACACGGGAAACATAAGGGCGGGAAGACGCGGATTCAGCGACCAGGGTGAAGAGTATACCGGCAACATCAAGGCAAGGAGACCGGATAAAGGAGGAGGAAGTGTGAGTGGCAAACTTTGGAACAATGAGGAAACACCCATTTCGGGAAAGGCGTATGGCAACCAGGCTTATCGGGTTACCCGGTTCGCCGGTAATATGAAGGCCAAACGTCCTGACAAAGGCGGAGGAAGTGTCAGCGGAAAACTCTGGAACAATGAGGAACGGCCCATTGTAGTTCGAACACCTAAGGACGACAAGAGCGGGGATTTTTCAGGTAATGTTAAAATTGCGCGAAACCATTACAGCCGGAATCCTAAATCCGCAGAGGCCGCCTTGCGTGGGATAAAGGCCAGCGCTTCGGCGGAAAAGGCAGATACCTATTCACGAGGTACCCGCCGGGATTGGGAGTATGTTCGAAATCCCAGCAGCGATGATGACGCTCAGCGCACCCGTGAACCTGGACGGGCTTTTTACCGGTCAGCAGGTTACCACGGCAACGTTAAAGTGCAAAGGTTTGATCTGTTTGGAAAACGTGACAACCTTCATCCCGACGCGAAGTTTGTAAAATTGAATAAAAACAATGTTCCCGAAGAAAAAGATATGTTCACGAACTTTAAGCTCTGGTGGGCGCGTTTATTTAAAAAGAGCGAAACACAACCTGATCACTTAAAGGAAAAGGGCCACACGCCCAGGTATGACAAAGGAGAATCCGGTTTGTGGTATGAATAATAATGGTGGAAATGGACTGGATCTCGTTGAAGGATTCAAAGCAACTGGAGGAAATCGTTGCTGAATCAAAAGAAAGACCCGTATTGATTTACAAGCACAGCACCCGATGCAATATCAGCAGGGCAACATTTGACCGTTTGGAGAGGAATTGGAATGCTTCCGCCGTTGGCAGCGTAAAACGATATTTCCTTGACCTGATATTCTACCGGGATATTTCAAACAAGATCGCGGAAATTTTCCAGGTTGAACATCATTCTCCTCAGATTTTGGTCATTTCCCAAGGAAAATCCGTTCTCGACCTTTCGCATTACGATATTGACTTCGACCAGATAAAATCAGTTTTGGAACACTGCCAGGCGGGAAAAATTGATATGACAAACCGGCATTAGCCCTCCATCGGTTACTTTATGCCGTTTTTTGCCATTTAGATTTAGCCTGAAAAGTTGGGGTTGGTACGAGTTTAGAGTATATTTTGGGACTATTCATATAATTTAATTTTATCCTTAGTTTAATCAGGATGAAACGCCGCCTTTCTTTCATCACCCTTGTGTGCCTGGTATTTGCGATTTCCGCGAATGCTCAAACCCAGGATAGTTATGATTACCAGTCTGAATTTACCTGGGGTATTAACAAAAATACTTTTGGCGGACTCATTGGCGGTTTCGTATTCAAAAAAGCACACAAGCTCAACGAAAGGGTTTTGGAAACCTTTGGACTTGAGGTCATGAACGTAAAACATCCTCAGGAACAGCGCTACCATTCTCAAAGTACCGGCAACCTCTTTATCTATGGCAAAAGCAATTACTTGTATGCCCTGAGGTTTCAATACGGCAGAGACATTATCCTTTTCAAGAAAGCGCCGCAGCAAGGGGTCGAAATCAAAGGCGTATTTGCTGTTGGCCCATCCATTGGTGTTTTAACACCCTATTACGTGGAAAAGGGAGCCGATGCAGGAGGTGCAGTCTCCATTCGAAAAAAATACGACAGCTCCATCAGATTTGAAGAGATATATGGTCCGGGGAGACTGTTTGAAGGCCTCGGTGAATCCAAATTGAAACTTGGCGCAAACGCAAAGGCAGCCGTGAATTTCGAATTGGGAACCATTAAAAGTCAGGTCACAGGTTTCGAGGCAGGATTTCTTTTGGATGCCTACACCACCAGGATCGAACTTGTCCCTACGGCCAAGAATTATTCCGTGTTTCCCGTTTTCTTCTTTACCCTTTTCTACGGCGGACGGAAATAGCAATTTTTAAATTACGAATGACGAGTGTGGATTGACGAATGCGACTATCCACATAACAGAATCCTAATTTACATCTAACCGTGGCGTGTAGCTTCATCATTCGGCCGGCATGAGACATTCGTCACCCCGTAATACCTCCCTTACCGCATGACAAATCCCAGAATAAGGCCTCCCAGGATAATGAGGGGGGATGGAATTTTTGTGAAGACCAGCAGGCAGAATGTGGCGATGGTCACGCTGAAGTTCAGGAACGTATTTTCAAGGGGCTGAAATAATATGATGGCTGAAGCCGCGACCAGCCCTGCGGCCGCGGCGGTGATGCCCTCCAGTGAAGCGCGCACAGGCCGGTACTTTTTAAGACCATCCCAGAATCGTATCACAAAAAATATCATGAACGTGCCGGGAAGAAAAATTCCGATAGCCGACATCAGCGCGCCCAGGATCTCTCCCCCCACGCCGTAGTTGCGCGCAGACAGGGCGCCGACATAGGCGCAGAAAGAAAACACCGGGCCTGGTAACGCCTGGGCTAGCGCATATCCGGAAAGGAATTCATCGTGAGAGATTGGCCGGTGATAGGGTTTTGGAGAATACTTTTGTTTGAGCCTGGAGCGCAAGGCGCTGACCTTACTGGCATCTTCATCCGTCACTTCAACAAATTCCGTATACAACAGCGGAGCAAGCACCTGGCCTCCACCAAATACAAGGCTACCGCTGCGATAAAAGTTCTCAAACAATTTCACCGGAAGCGCTTTCGTAATCCCTCCCAGTGCCGCGGCGAAGATCAACACTCCCGCCCAAAGCAAAAGATTGGACCAGTTTACTTTCAACTTTTGTTTTTCTTCTTTCGGTTGCGCCCGGAACTTCATGGCAGTGACCAGGCCAGCGCCGAGAATAAGAATGGGATAGATGTACGGTGTCTGAATGTAATATGACACTACCGCTGAAACAACCATCAGCACGATCCCTGTTTTTGTATTAACGGTCTTGAGGCTTATCATATAGGCGCCGTAACTGACGAACCCAACGGCCATGGGCTGTATATAGCGCGTAAATTCCGTCGACCAATTCTTTTCCTGAATGCTGGTCATCATCAGCGCGGCGGCAGTCATCAAGATTACTGCGGGAAGTATCCACACCAACAACGTGAGATAGGCAAGATTAGGTCCACCGATCCTGAAGCCGACGGCAATGAGCGTTTGTGTTGATGCCGGGCCGGGAAGGATCTGACAAAGGGAGTTTATTTCCATAAGCTCACCCTCAGTGAGGTAAGCTCTTTTCTTTACGAGCACCTTGTGAAAATGCGCGAGGTGCGCCTGCGGTCCGCCAAAGGTTGTGAGGGCAAGGATCAAAACATCCCTTAAGAAAATGTAGTATCTGACGCGTTGGACCAAGGGTAGTGTGCGGTTCTACTTATTTTCAATTTGCTTGAGATCGTCAGGCGTGAATCGTGAATCGTGAATGAGAGCCTGCGATTCATTAGCGTTTCAACCGTTCTCAACTGCCTGCTATGCATTATCCAAAAAACTTGTTAACAGAAAACCAGGTCGACTAAAGGTCAACTAAGTCATCAGCACTGGCCATTCACATCTGACGATTCACAAAAGCATCACTCACCATTCACAACTGACAACTCACTTCTTCAGCCCTATTTCCGCAAGCCGCTCGTCCAGGAATTCGCCTGCGCTAATATCATCCCAGCGCTTAGGGTTCTCAGCAAACACACATCCGGGAAGCGCAGCCAAGCTCATTTCCGAGCGGGGGTGCATAAAAAAAGGTATGGAGTATCGCGGGGTGTTCATCAATGCGCGCGTAGGGTTGACCACGCGGTGCACGGTCGACTTAAGAATCCTGTTGGTAAGTCTTTCAAGCATGTCCCCGACATTGACCACCAATTGACTTGCCGGCGCCGTAATCGGGATCCACTTTCCGTCATGACGCTGCACCTGCAGGCCATCGGCGCTTGCGCCCATCAGCAGGGTGATGAGGTTTATGTCGCCGTGTTCCGCGGCGCGCACTGCATCCGGCGGAACAGCGTCTGGCCGCTCGATTGGGTAATAATGAATGGGACGGAGAATACTGTTCCCGTTTGCTATTTTATCGTCGAAATAATTTTCAGGCAGAGCGAGGTAGAGGGCGATGGCACGCAGCAGGAAATTGCCTGTCTTTTCCAATGACCAGTACACCTCTACTGCCACCTGTTTCAGTTCAGGCACCTCCTCCGGCCAGATGTTAGCCGGGTACCCTTCTCTCGACAGATCGTTCTGAGACAACTCCTGGCCTATGTGAAGAAATTCCTTCAGGTCGCCGGTGTTCCGGCCTTTGGCATGCTCTTTTCCCTTTC
>JBBEBN010000165.1:0-5949 GCA_040882305.1 Cyclobacteriaceae bacterium | reverse complement strand
CAACTTCCCAGCCTTCGTTGCCCATCGACAACCACCTGAAGCCGCCGCCGGGTGCCACGATGACGGCCGCGCCATTCGCCTTGCCCTGTTTGGGCAAGAACGGGGTGAGCGTCGCATTGGAAATGTTCCGCGCCATCGGATCGCCCCACTGGCGGAACCAGGTCTCAGGCGCGGTCTGGCCCTCCACACCGCCTGTGGCGAGCGGAATAGCGTTCGGTTCAGCAGGGGCATTGAGCGGATAGATTGTTCCATCCTGTGCCATGGCAAATGTAGCGACGACGAGTAAGCAGGCCAGAATGGCTATTCTAGTCAGGTTGGGAATTGTATCAGGCATGGTGAGTTGATTTTGGTAAAGTTTGAAACTATGTATAGTTACAAATTAAGAATTTGTCTTTCGACTCCTTGATCAAAATTGATGGTAATAGACAGACTTGATCAGACTGAGACGCAATAGTTGAACATGCGATAGGCTAGAACTAAGACCGGTAACACTCGTTCTATTTATTTTCACGCTGTGACTTTTCAGCATCATCCTGAGCTTTCTTTAGCATTTCTTCTACCTTAAATCCGAGAGGTTCATAGTTAGCGACTTTTTTCTTGGCCTGAATCAGCGCATCGGCAAATCCTTCAGGCATACTATTACCACTCCACCAACTAATTTTCTCGCCGTAAACCCAAGCATATTCATCAGCAGTTCGTAATGCGTAATAACAATTATGCTCAAACCAACTTGCTTGTTCCTGTCGGGTCAACATTTTTGCCTGTCCGCTTAACCGAAATGGAAATCCATTTAAAATTCCGGCCCAGTTGCCTGCAATGAACTCAGGGGCAATAGCATGGCCAATTTCATAATTTGATGCAAACTTCTGTTGCACATCTTTCGGAAGAAAAGCTCTGGCATCAACTTCTATTATATTGCGGAATTGAAAAAACTCAAGTGCTGACGTGTAATAATAGGCTTCTTCGTTCGTGTCAATGAACCTCACGTTAGGAGCAATATTGTCCAGAATACCAATTGTAAAAGGCACATGCAGGCCCCACCAGGCATCGGCAAGCTCCGATTCCGCCTTATTAATATCAGTCACGGGCAAAATGCCTGCTGAAAATGGTGAGCCTTTTTGAAAATCGGAAAACTCCCGAAGCGAAAAAATTACCAGACCCGGAAATTCTTCCTGAAGTGCTGTTATAAATTGCGCACCTCTTTTACGAGCCTGATTGTAGAACTGTTGAAATGAATGTTGTTCACGGCCTTCTTGTTTAATGTATTGCCAGGGGTTAATACCTGGTTTATAGGCTTCTGGATCCCACATTATACCTTTGCATTTCATTGCCTTGGCAAGTCTTGCAAAGTATCTCAGGTTTACATCAACTATTGCCCAGTCTTCATCCGAAAACCAATTCAACTGTGAGGCGCCATAAATTACCAAAAAATTATCTGTCAGAACGGAACTTTGTGTAATGCCTGAAACAATCCGCATCTCTTTTTCCCGCGCTTCCTTAGTAATATTTTTGCAAACATCGACCATAAAAATATTTCCTGCGCCAACATCTTTCGTAGCCTTGATACCAACACCATCGAAAGGGGTGTTTTCGTACTTTTTCAGACTGTCACGATAGGCAATCGTAGAGGGGGAACTCCAACCGAAAAAAATTAACTTTTTCTTTGCGACGGAATTGTTATGCAAAATGGTTGGTTGTGCCATTGCCGGGAGTCCAACGATATAAAAAAAAATTAATCCAAGTAAGATTCCATTTTTAATCATAGCTTCAATTTGTAAGTCATTGATTGTCCTCAATACAGAAGTATAGGCTGCCGCATGTGCGGGTCGGCTCAGGCTTCCTACCGCGAGATGATCACGGTGTGCTCCGGTCCGGTAACGTCTGCACGGTTTATTGCCCGGAAGGCCACCGTGTTCGTGTCCCGTTCCAGCTCAATACTTAACGGGCTGTCAACATCCTGCCAGCTGCCATCCGACTGCTTCATCTGATATGCTTTAAAGTTAGGAGTAACAGAGTTCAATGCGATGCGGGCGGAATTACCTTCAATGCTAACCTCGGAAGCTACCACATTTGGTGTCCACTCGATGGCCTTCCGGTCCTTCACGAGAATCATGTATTCGGTGTCATAAGCCCAAAGTCGTTTTCCGTCCCACAGCCACACATGATTTTTGAAATAATCATCCTCATAAAAAAGCATGAAGTCGGTCTGCGTGTTCGGATAGTTCGAATACCGATTATTGTACTTGCCCCAACTCAACCATGTATACACGCGGGCCATCTGTTCCTTACTGATGTTTAACTGCGGATACGTTTTCGTATGAACCTTGTCCGGCCCTTTTACCAGGACAATATCCGCCGCCTTATTTTTCAAATATTCGTCACGTACTTCCAGCGCCGACAACGGTATGCCATTCTTTTCGAAATGGTAATCGTATTTCGCGTCAGACAGGACCCATTTCTGATGAGAATTAAGCCAAATTTCATTTATTGCATGATGACCACCTCCGACGAGATAGTCAATCGGTTCACCTACGTCGGCGAGCAGACACCTGGTGACATATCCATACCCGTTCATCACGGCATTCTGCACCGCTGTATAATGTCCGCAGTGAAATCCGTTGCCCTTGAGGGCTTCATCGAGAATACTCTCCACAGAACCATCACCTGCGTAAGGTCCATAATCATCGATCTTAATAATGCGGCTGATCCAGTTCCGCAACAACAAGACCCTTCTCATTTCGTCTTTTTCCCCATGGAAAATAGTGTCGAGCTGATACCTTTGTTTTAACGCCGCAAATTTTGGATTCAAAAGGTCTTCGAAAGATTCAAAGGCAGTATCAGGAATCACCTGGGCATTGCTCCCCTGGCTGATGTGAAATTGCCTATCCCGCGAAGAACAAGCTGCAATGGCTACTGCGGCAGCAACAAATAACATCGCATGAGTTCTATTATTCACTGTTTTATTGCAAGGTTACGTTAACAAATCTAATCAGACGCTGTACAATAACAAAGTTTACTCTACAACAACTCTCTGCTGTGACTTTGCGCCGTCTATATTGATTTGCAGAATGTAGATACCTTTCTTATAACTGCTTACGTCGACGTGCAGCGCTGTGGGAATATTTGTCGTATGTCGAATCGGTAATTTCTTTTACCACCTTTCCATTTGAGTCTACCAAAACCAACTTTACCCGCGAGTTGTTACGTGCTGGCGTAAAGCTGATGTTCAGATGGCCATTTGTTGAGTTTGGAAAGACTTGCACGAATAGGCCTTTCGTGAATTCTTCAATGGATGTTCCCGGTTTTAACCTGATGTATACGACTCCGTCTTTTCCCTCATCGCCGTAAAGAGCTATTGCATGCTGAATCTGGTAAATTGAGATAGAACTGACAGAAGCTCCATGGATTTTATTCAGCACGATGTGGCTCTGCGTTCGGCCCACCCGTACACCGTCGACGATGTACAACGGCGTGGCCTCTTGTGCCTTGAGCCTGATGGGTTCGTCTGTAGAATGGTGAGCCCGATCATTTCGGGTAAACGGATGGCGAGTAAGCTCATGACTTTTTGCCCTCCATTTTATCCAACCACTCTTTCAACGCCCGGATCTCTTCCGGGGACGTTGTGCTTCGCCCGATTGCATGGAGCACCATGTTCATACCGGAACCCTGGAAAGCTGTTTCCACCAGGCGATCGAACAACGAGTTCCGCGTTGCATCGCGTTGAAGGATCGCTTCATATTCATGCGTTTTATCGTCGTTGTCTGCGCGCCGGATCATTTTCTTTTCCTGCATGCGCTGCATTTGCTTCAGCGTGGTGGTGTAGCCAACCTGCTTCTTTTTACAGAGCTCTTCATGAACGAAACGTACGCTGGCAGGTTGATGATCCCAAAGAATACAAAGGATCTCTACTTCGGCATCCGACGGTTTGGGGATAGCTGCTTCCATAAAATGCTTGTTGGTTGTGATGACGGATTAAATATACGACGACACTTGTCGTAGATGCAATGAAAATTACGACAATTGTCGTAAATACTCTAAAAAACTGGTCTGGAGCGCAAAAAAAGAGGGTCTTCCGTCATTTTGCGGCCAGAATCCGTTCCTTTGTGGCCGCTTCGGCAAATAGACACGATCCTCATACAGTCGCGATCTCATTTGAGTAGACCGTCAACTTTCCCGGATAAGTCCGTTATTCTGGACCTCCCGATTTTGTTAACTTCGCCTATGATGTCATTTCGCCTGATGGTATGGATTTCTCTTGTCATACCTGCTCTCCTTATGGCGGCGTCAATTGACGTCGAGAAACTATTTAGCCATCTGCCTTCGGACCCGGAGCAGCTTGTTTTTATCAACGAGATACCTATTAATAACGAAGGAGGGCACTTACAGGGGATACAGCCGTATTATTTCAAAGGGGAGGAGTACGTTTTTTTTTCGGGCAGTTCGAGCACTTTCGGATACCTGGCAGTAGCGCACGGCGATGAAGTCAGGAAATTGCATCGGCTGATGTTCAAGCCGTTCAAGCACGCCGGTGGTTTTCAGATTCACAGAGACTGGCTGGCTGTGGGCGTCGAAGACAACGATGCCAGGAATGCTTCCGTAGTTCAGATCTATAAACTCGGAGATCCTCTATCCGACTTGAAGGAGCCGGTCGCCGTAATTGAACGTTCGGGAGAGAGAGAACGAGCTACTGCAGGGGCTGTTGCTATTTATCAACTTGAAAAGGCATTGTGGGTCGTGGTGGGCGACTGGTCCAACCGGCACATGGATTTTTATAAGGCTGATATCAGTTCGATAGATGGGAAGATTCAATTTCATAAGACAGGTGAAGTTGACATGACGAACCATTCCAAGGATGACTGGAAAGATCCGGTTACCAGAGCTTTTCAGAACATCAACTTGTTGCGCCTGAAGGATCAGCTTTATTTGGTGGGATTAGGTGGAGACGAAAATTCAAACGGCAATGTCATCGACGTTTTCACCGTCGACGATTTATCTGGAAGCAATCCGGTGCTGACGAAAATTTATAGCCGGAAGTTCAAAGAGTTTCCTGACACGAGATTCAGGTGGGGAGCGGGGGTGTCATTTGATGGCCAAGATCGGCTGTCGCTCTATTCATGCGGCGAAAATATCAGAACCACTATAGCGGTCTCAATCTATCGGTGAGCGCAAACTTGTGAAACATGTAGATGCCATTTTCCGATGTCTTTCTTCAGGTTTTGTTATTTTTATGAGCGATAGCAGCGGTATCTTTTTATTAACCGCAAGGCATCGACGTTTTAAAGATCAGGATAAATGAACAGACCACTTATTTCGATTGTCAACTCCAGCACGTTCGGCAAGCATTTTATAGAACATATCAGCACGCTCGAAAAATTTGCAGATATACAGCATGTTACTGTTCCAGCCGACATAGATGCCGATGCACTGGCGGAAAAAATTAAAGATTCTGACGGCATTATCGCCAGTGTCACACCCAGGTTTATACGAAAAACATTGGAACAGTGTACTAAACTTAAACTGTTGGCCAGGCACGGTATCGGTTGCGACAATGTGGATCTGATGGCAGCGACCGAACTGGGTATTCAGGTTTCCAGGGTGAAAGGAATTGTGGAAAGAGAAGCAGTGGCAGAGTATGCGGTAGCACTGCTGATGGCTGCATCAAGACTACTTCCGCAGGGATCGCAGGCAGTAAAAAACAGCCAGTGGGCAAGCCGTTCCCACATGGTAGGTATGGAACTTCGGGGAAAAACGATTGGCATCATCGGTCTTGGAAATATTGGTTCTCGTTCCGCAGAAATTTTATCAAACGGCTTTAACGCCAATATCATTGCGTCCGATCCCTATATTGATAAAGGAAGGTTCAGGCAATTTAATGCCACAGATGTATCGCTGGAAGAATTGATCATCAGATCCAACGCAATCCTTTTTCATTGCCCTCTCACCAACGAG
>JBBEBN010000164.1:0-5953 GCA_040882305.1 Cyclobacteriaceae bacterium | reverse complement strand
TGCCGGAAAAACCAGCGCGTCAAGCCGATACGAAGTTGCGCATGACGAATGGGGTCGAAGGAAAATCAAATACGCTGGCTAATACAACTAAATACTAGTTTCTTAAAGTGTAAATGGAATTTCCGGTGGCTTTAGAACTACAAGAGGCTCAATTGAACACCGCTGACGAGAACATCCGCCGGAACGAGGTAATGGCGTTTCGTTTTTACTTCATGGCAGAGCACTCGGGTTCTGCGGATCTTTCCTTTCTTAAAGAATCTTCCCTGAAAGCGGAAGATGCTGCCTTCAGGAATGTCAGATAAGGTGGCGTACTGGCCGGCATTTTTATCATGACGTCTCAGGATCTTTGTAAGCTCCGTATCGGCAAAGGAACTCGCCTTCGGGTTGATCATGTGCCGCTGTAATTCGATCAAAATATCCTCCGGGAAAACGTCGTAGCTTAGCATCGGCCGCATCAGGAGTTCAAAGCATCTCTTCCATTCCTCGCCATGCGGATCCACACGGTTTCCATACTGCAGGTGTACCCGTAGATGGGCAACTTCATGGATGTAGGTTATCAGGAACAGAAAAAGGTTTAACTCGTGATTAAGGGTAATGCGTGGATGGGCGACACTTTTTTTGCTGGTGAAGTCACCCACTTTGGTTTGCCTGGTACGGGTTATTTTAAGTTGAAAGGGTGTCTCATTCCATAACTGACAACAATAATGGATCGCTGTACCGGGAACGTGTTCCTGAAGTATGGAATAGATCTGTTCGGGATTCATAGGGCATCAAAAAAGGCTTTAGATCTCTAAAGCCTTTTTGGGATAAATAATCCTTTCAGATCATTATTGTACTTCGGTTGTATCAGCCTGAGTTGTATCAGCCTCAGCCGGAGCTGGTTCTTCAGCTGCAGGAGCTTCCGTTGCATCTTCGGTTTCAGCCTCCTTCTGGGAGCCGCCACCGCAAGCAATAAAACTCATTGCAAAGCCGCAGACCATTAATAATGCGATTAATTTTTTCATAGTTTACAGGTTTTAATTCTCAGCAAATATAAGAGTATTGAATAGAACACAACTTGCGGGTAAGAAAATATTACTTTTTTCGGAAAATTAGCCTCACAGGAACCCCTTCAAACTCGAAATTTTCACGGATTCTGTTCTCAAGGTACCTCTGATAGGAGGGTTGGACGTATTGTGGGAGATTGCAAAAGAATGCAAACGATGGAAATCGCGCAATGACCTGTGTAATGTATTTGATCTGAACCATTTTTCCCTTAATGGAGGGTGGCGGATTTCGTTCAATAAGGGGCAAAATGGCTTCGTTCAATTTAGAGGTCGGGATCTTTTTAGTCTTGTTTTCGAACACTTGAACTGCTTTTTCCATCACCTGGTAGATGCGTTGCTTGTTCAATACGGAGGCGAAGAGGATTGGTATATAATCGATCGGCGCAAGTTTTTCGTTTATCTCCTTTTTGAATTTTTCCGATGTTTTGGAGTCTTTTTCGATGAGATCCCATTTATTAACCATCAGTACCATACCCTTGCCTTGTCGCTGGGCGAGGCTGATGAGATTGACATCCTGTGCCTCTACACCCCTTTCGGCGTCAACGATCACAATGCATACATCGCATTCTTCCAGAGCCTTGAGGGATCGCAATACAGAATAGAATTCTATATCGTCTTTCACCTTGCCTTTTTTCCGGACCCCCGCAGTATCGATGAGTATAAAGTTCTTACCGAACATTTTGTAATAGGAGTGGATGGCATCTCTTGTGGTCCCAGCTTCGTCAGTAACAATGCTGCGCTCTGTTCCGAGCAGGGCATTCAGGAACGATGATTTTCCCACGTTGGGCCTCCCTAATATCGCGACTTTTGGAATGCCAGCATCCGGGTCTTCAACGCCATCGGATGGAAAGATCTTCACAACGGCATCAAGCAATTCCCCCGTGCCGCTCCCGTTCTCTGCGGAGACAGGGAAAACCTCACCTGCAAGGCCTAACTCGTAAAACTCCGCTGAGAGCATTGTCTTCTCAGGAGTATCCGCTTTATTGGCAGCAAGGAAAATCGGTTTTTTGGAAGTCCGGAGTACATTGGCAAACTCCTTGTCGAATCCGGTGAGCCCATCCTTACAATCCACCATGAAAATCACGGCAGAAGCTTCGTCAATTGCGAGTTTTACCTGCTTCCTGATTTCCGATTCGAACTTATCCTGCGAGCCGGTAACATAGCCGCCGGTATCAATTACTGTAAAGAATTTACCACACCATTCTGCATAGCCATAATGGCGATCACGTGTAACCCCCGACACGTCATCCATGATGGCCTGTCGTTTTTCAATCAACCTGTTGAAGAGTGTCGATTTGCCAACGTTTGGCCTGCCTACTATTGCTACAATGTTTGCCATTTATATGATGATGAGGGTAAATAACTTAAAAAAGTTCGGTGCCGGTCATTCCAGGTATCCAAACTGTCTTAACCGATGCTTCTGCTTTCGCCAGTTGTCTGCTACTTTCACATGGGTTTCCAGAAATATCTTTTTGCCAAAAAAGTTTTCCATGTCTTTACGGGCTTCCGTTCCCACTTTCTTAAGTGAGCTGCCGCCCTTCCCGATCAGGATGCCTTTCTGGCTATCACGTTCAACATAAATTTCAGCGCTGATCCGAAGAATCTCTTTTTCGTCCTTAAAAGAATTGATGGCAACCTCACAGCTATAAGGTATCTCTTCTTCATAGTTCAGAAAGATCTTTTCCCTGAGTATTTCCGATGCGAAAAACCTTTCCGAGCGGTCGGTAAATTCATCCTCCGGAAAAAACGGCGGGTGAAGGGGAAGGCAATTTTTTACCAGGTCCAGGATCCGGTTTACATTGAGACCTGTTTTCGCAGAGACCGGAATAATTTCCCGCAGGTTTGGAAGGGATTCCTTCCAGTATTCAACCTTGTCTTCAATCTGCGATCCTTTCGCCAGATCAACTTTATTGATTAGCAGAACAATCGGTTTTTCTATTCTGTGGAATCGGTCGAACAGCTGGTCTTCATACTTATCATGGAGTTCAACAACCAACAAGATCACGTCCGCATCTTCCAGGGATACTTTCACGTAATGCATCATTGCGTCATGCAATGAATACTTTGGTTCGAGGATACCGGGTGTATCTGAATAGACGATCTGATAATCGTCACCGCTTAATATACCCATGATCCGGTGGCGCGTAGTTTGTGCTTTTGCGGTGATAATGGACAGATTCTCACCGACAAGCTTATTCATGAGGGAAGATTTACCGACATTAGGCTTTCCCACAATGCTAACAAACCCCGATTTAAATGCTTTTTGTTCCATGAATCCGCAAAGTTACTTGTTTTCTACTACCTAAGGTTCTACTTTTGTGCCTCCAATTGGTAAAGCGGGAACTAAATTTGCAGTATTCACAGTTGTAGTTCTTTAAAGATATATCGCGGGGTGGAGCAGTTGGTAGCTCGTTGGGCTCATAACCCAAAGGTCACAAGTTCGAGTCTTGTCCCCGCTACTAAAGTGAAAGCGACTTAGGTCGCTTTTGTTTTTTCATGCCCAACTAACACGCCAACCTCCTCTGAATCATTTTGCTCACCGCGTCGTAGAACGTGTGCGGGTGCATCGTCCTCCATTGACTGATCTGAAGTGTTCCGCCCATGTTGACATAATGGTCAACATTGTATTTTTTGAATTCGTCCTGAATAAATTCCGGGAACGAGACGGCGGCAATCCAGCCATCCTCGACATCCTCAAACCACTCCTCGTAATAGCAGTCGTCGGAACCGTGGAAGTTCATCACATTCTCTCCAATCAAAATGAATTTGTTGATGCCCTCGCGCAAAAGCGTTTCAATGACGTTGCGCTTAAGGTGCATGATGTCGTTGTTGATGGCATCATTCCATTCACCTATAAATTCGATGACAGAGTAACCGACATTATAATCCGTATAAAGGATCTTTATATAAAGGGTTTCCGACCCCATGTAATCCCAGGCGGGATCAATGTAATAGCCGTAAATGGTTTCAGAATAAACATCATAATTGTACTCTTTGCCATAAAACGGTGAGCGATCATCATCTGATGGATCATAATATTTTAACCAGTTGTAATACGGTTCAATCTCGTGCATGGCCTCTGCGACTTTCAACTGCCTTTCGCACAGAGCCATGTTCTTTCAGCAAACGTTCGGCCTCCTGCTGTGGAATTTGCAGCTCCTCCATCACCATCCTGGTTCCACGATCGACAAGCTTAACGTTGGTGAGTTGCATATCCACCATCTTGTTTCCCTTCACGCGGCCAAGCCGGATCATCGTCGCCGTAGAGATCATATTCAGCACGAGCTTCTGTGCAGTCCCTGACTTCATGCGCGTACTTCCTGTCACAAATTCCGGACCGACCACCACCTCCACGGGGTAATCAGCGCATTTCGCTACCTCCGAGCCAGTATTGCAAACAATACACCCGGTGCTCACGCCATGGGCGCGTGCCTCTCTCAATCCGCCGATCACATAAGGTGTACGGCCGCTGGCGGCAATGCCTATTAAAAAATCTTTGGGACTGATATCATGGACCAGCAGATCGTTCCAGGCCTGGCCGAAATCGTCTTCCGCGTGTTCCACCGCTTTCCTTATCGCGGTATCGCCGCCGGCGATAAGGCCGATCACCTTGCCGTGTGACATACCATAAGTGGGAGGGATCTCGGAGGCATCCAGAATACCGAGCCGGCCACTGGTACCTGCTCCGATATAAAAAAGGCGACCGCCATCGCTCATTTTCTTCACGACCTCTTCCACCAGACTTTCTATTTGCGGTAGTACTTTTTCAACGGCGAAGGCAACAGTTTTGTCTTCCTTGTTCATGTTGTGCAACAACTCCTGAACAGTCATGCGTTCAAGATTGCTGTAGGAGGAAGAAGATTCAGTAATGGACATAAGATCCTAGCGAGCCTGGCCGGCTACACTTTTTTTGTGTGATATAATGTCAGGCCGGCAATCGGCCCCTCGAGGATGTTTTTAACCGTAACCCCTCTGTCATTGGCCACCTGCCGCAAGATGTCGCTGAAATAGAATGCAATGGATCCGACGAAATGAACCTTAAGATTCTGATAGCCGGGATACTTCATCACATTATTTTCATAGAACTCTGCAAAGCTTGAATAAACAAGCTGATAACAATATGGTTCCTTGATATGCTGGAAAATGAATTTCATGAAGCTGGCCAAAAAAGCGCTGGGCTTTTCTTCCTGATAGACCTTTTCCAGGAACTCTTCCCGGGTAAAGGGGAATCGCGCATGAAATTGTTTCGCAAGGGTTTCGGGCTGCTTGTTGCGAAGGTAATCCACCAGAAATTTCCTCCCGATGTTGGCACCTGAACCTTCATCGGCCAGTATCCATCCGAGGTTGGCCACATTGCCGATGATATTTTTCCCATCGTAGAGACATGAGTTCGAGCCGGTGCCCATAATGCAGGCTATGCCAGGTTCATTTCCGCACAACGCGCGGGCAGCTGCAAGAAGGTCCCATCCGATCTCAATCTTCGCCTTCGCAAAAAACTGGAGGAAAGCAGTTTTAATGGTCAGTTGATTCTTTTCTGATGATACGCCTGCGCCGTAAAAATAGATCTCCTCCACCTGTTCGCTCGCCGGAATTCGCGGCAATAAAACCTCGCGGATATTTTTATTGAGATCTTCGACGGGTTGGTAATAAGGGTTGAAGCCGGGAGTGCTGGCCTGATCGATATTTCCATTTTTTAATATGAGCCTCCAGTCTGTTTTGGAGCCTCCGCTATCCGCAATTAAAATCATGATGTTGGAACTAAACCTGTTTTTCCGCTTCAGGTGATGCAAAGCTAGAATTTGAATTCAATTGTTAAAAGAATGCGCCGATATGCTTTCAAATAAATCATCAGCGTTTAAGATGTCCGATCACTTTGAATTTATCAAATACCTTATCCGTGTGTGGGG
>JBBEBN010000163.1:0-5956 GCA_040882305.1 Cyclobacteriaceae bacterium | reverse complement strand
ATTTGTTTTGCAAAGTCAACTGGTGAAATGCCTGAACTCTTCCTCCCGGACACGCCGTAAACTGTAGCCTTACCAAAAATGTTCTTTTTGAAGTCAACGGAAACTACCACACTTTGAGAGCCCAACAACGCGGCCCCTTCTTTAATGATTGCCTTGTTAACAATAATCATACTGTTAAGAATAACCTTTTCAAACCCGGAAAAGATAATCCTGCGCATGTCTGCAACCGACGTAATTCCTCCCCCATACGCCATGGGCATAAAAGCTTCGCTTGCAAGGTCTTCCAGCTTCGTGAAATCCGGTGACCTTCGGTTCCTGCTTGCCGCAATGTCTAGAATAATCAGTTCATCGACCTCTTTATCATTAAAAATCTTTACAGTGTTCACAGGGTCACCTACGTACGATGGCTTGGAAAAACGGATGGTCTTATACAGACCGCCGTTGTCAAGAAGTAATACCGGTATTACACGAATCCTTCTCACTGAAAGTGACGGGTGAGCTGCGAAACACTTTCAGCGGGACATAAAAAGTAATCCGAATTTTCAATTTTTGTGTTGACGCCAATAGTTTCCAGCGGCTTAAATGAATTGAATTTTGTTTTCGACGCGCTGATCATGAAAAGCTTGTAATTAGAGTCTCTTATTAACTGCTCCAATTGTCGTTGACGTTCCCATCGAACGAGATTTTTCTCGGAGTATACGGGTAGTACTTCAATGAGAACAAAAGGACGTTTTTCAAGGAGCAACTTTCTGATGCCAGTAAAAACTTCGACTTCTGCGCCCTCCACGTCGATCTTCACTACGCAAACATCCCCCTGCGGAAGACATTCCTTAATCTTTTCGTATTCAAAGCTGGCAACGAACTTTTTCGCGAAAATCCGGTCATGCGGCCTGAAATCCTTCACCATAGAAGCTGCACTGTCTGAGGCCCCGTCTGAATATAAATTTAGGGTTACCATCTCGTTACGACTTGAAAGGCCAACGGGAACAAGCACAGCATTTTCATACTTGTTTTCCCTAATTAGCTCGCCGGTATAATAAATGCAAACGGGATTCGGGTCAAAACCGAGATAGGGAACCGTGCCATCGACAAGTTTCAATTTTATCAGCGATTGGCCCACATTAACACCAATATCAATGAAACAGCCTTTCTTCAAGGGTAGCAATATTTCCAGAACCTCACACATCCACAGCTCCGACAACCATAAATTACCACTGCCAAGAGACTTGATCACAGGAATTCGCACCTTGCTTCCATTTCTGGCGTATGTCGCAACCAGATTGAAATAGCGAAGAGAACGAAACCTGGAAAGCAAGCTTATGAATAGTTTTTTCATCATTAGTAGTGATTTATGAAATTGCGCATAATGTGGAGACCGAACCTGTGACTTTTTTCCGGATGAAACTGCACCCCCACTATATTGTCATGCTCCAAAGCCGCGGTAAAATCGTATCCATGTGAGCAATAAGCCAGCTCATCAGCGCTATTTTCGCATTGCAGGTGATAACTGTGAACGAAATAAAATCGGGGAATTTCAGTGAACCCGGAAAACAATTTTGAACCGGAATTAATTCGGAGATCCGACCAGCCCATGTGGGGTATCTTCAGGCCGTTAATCCTTGACCGGTCAAACGCCTTTGTCCAGGCATTTATCCAGCCCAGCCCCGGCTCTTTGCCTTCGTCACTGCCTCTTGTAAAGAGCTGAACACCCAGGCAGATTCCAAGGATGGGCGTTTTTTCTTCGACAACTTTTTTCGAAAGCACCTCGATTAATCCGAGCTCCCGCAACTTCATCATGCCGTAATCAAAATGCCCGACACCTGGTAAAATCAGTTTTGATGCATTTCTAATTGCGTCAAGGTCGTTCGAAATTGTTGCATCAAAACCCAACTTACCAATCAGGTTCCGAATAGAACCGAGGTTGCCTGTATTATAGTCTATGATGGTAACCAAAATGTTGACTTATTTGTACGGGATTTACTGGTCGTCATTCCTTCAGTAAACAGGCCAGCTCCCGTGCAAGTTTTTGAGCGTCCCAATGTTCCTTGTAACGGTTAAATACCTCGGTGCGAAGTTTGTTTTTGTCTGCCGCACGTTTATAATAGTACTCTTTCAATGCGAGCGCCAATTTTTCTCCGGATATTTCCCGTGGCAGCAGCTTACCCGTCTTTTCATCTACAATTTCACCACTACCACCGACATCGGTTGCCATCACCGGAATACCAACGGAAAATGCTTCCATAATTGAAAAAGGTACGCCTTCGCTTTCACTTGTGTTTACAAAAAGATCAACCGGATTATCAGTATAGAAATCGAGCACTGTTCTGCTGTCCATCATACCTTTAAAGATGAATCTATCGGAAACATTAAATTTCCCGGCAAGATCTTCCAGATCTTTCCGCAACGGCCCATCACCGACATGATACCACATGATGGGGAATTCAATGTATTGCAGGCTTTCGATCATTAGATTAACGCGCTTCACTGGCGAGAGAAATGAGCAACTGATCACCCTAAGTAATTTATCAGAAGACGGCTTTGCGAGTTTACCATTTCCGATGGTCCCGCACCTGACCAATTTTACTTTCGAGCCATTTTCCGGATACAATTCCTGGAGATGTTTTTTTCCCGCCTGCGAAGACGGCGCCACCATCGATACACTCTTTAGCAGGCTGCGCCTGAAGGGAATATAGTTTCTGTTTTCATATTCAAACAAGTCGTGGCGATGCATCCTAACAAAGGTTTTATGAAACCTGGCAGTATCCGTAAAGGGCAGAACTTCGCAGGCTCCTTTTCCCCAGTAAAAATACAGCACCGCATTCTTGTCAGCCTCAGCCAGTACCGTCTGGATTACGGGATGTTTCATCAGCCTTATGACATTCATGCAACCCAGGATCCAACTGACGATGCGCTTCTTATTTGCGTACACTCCACGGTTAAAAAACTCCCGGAAAAACTGAACGAAAAATCTGCTGAAAATAACCTTTGCGATGTCTGATTTCCGGAGTTTGATCCTGTCGATCTCAAACAACGGCCCTTTCAGCACAACACCGGGTGGCAGTGCTTTCGGCTTGTCAAAATTTCCTCCATACGAAAACGGAATAACAGTAATGGATTCAAAATGGTGAACAAGCTCCTTTAATTCGTTTGCCTTCCATTGCTCTCCTATCCCAAAAGGGTAAGAGTCAGTAAAGTAGAATAATTTCATTTTTAACTCAAGAGCTCAAGGGCAGCTCTTTTCCCGCGTTATCAAAGGACCTTTTGAGCCGGTCTTTCAGGGAAAGAAAAAATGCTTTCCAAATCTTGTTGGATTTGTTTTTCAGGTCTCCGGACTGGTCGTAGGCGAAGCGAAAGGCCCCGGCAGTTTTGCTTAAAGGAAATGACTTAAAAATCCGTTTTAAGGACGCTACCTGAATGGTTTTCGCAAGAGGAAATGCACCTGCGTGCTCTGTGATATAATTGAGAACTTTCATTCTTTCGTTCACAGTATTAAGCCACGCATAGCGGTTGCGCGCCGAAATGTTGGTGAGCCGGAAATAATTAAGCGGTTCGGCAATAAAATAAACGTCGCTGATCGACAACATTTTTGACCAAAGCATCCAGTCGCCGCACAGGCGCATGGATTCATCGGCTCCACCGCAGGCATAATAGATCTCCTTTTTGAAAAGAACACCACTGGCATTGGGAATGGTGTTCTCGTAAATGAGTTTGTCCCGGATTTCATTCACACCGACATTGAAATATGATGCGTTAAACTGGTTGGAAAAACGCGGATGCTGGCTGAAGCTCAAAAACTTTCCACCGTTAACCTCATCGACCTCGGTACTTTGGGCGTATACAATACCTGCGGAAGGATGTGCTTTCATTTTTTCAACGGCTTTCTCCAGAAAATCCGGTTCACATCTGTCATCACTTTCGGCAACCCAGATGTATCCACTGGAAGCAAGCGCTATGCCTTTATTCCACTGCTTGAAAGTAGTACCGCTGTTTTCCTCGTTGTAAATGAGGTGAGTGATCCGGGGTTCACCCCTGAAGGTTTCAATGATTTCCCGGCTGTTATCCATTGAGCAATCGTCAAGGATGATCAGTTCAAAATCCCGGAATGTTTGCCTGAGGATACTGTTAATGCGTTCAGGCAAATACTTTGCATGGTTATAGTTTGGCAAAATGACCGACACTTCAGGCATGGTCGAGAACTTTTTTGGTTACCTCGAGGTATTGTCGTCCCCATCGCTGGCAGGGCTCAAGGTGGTTGCCTTCCGCCCATTCGTTCCATGCATTGATAAAAATGAACCTGGGGTTGACCTCGACTTTCTCGTACGATTCTACGATGTGCCTCAGCCAATGGCCATACGCCTCAGGGCTGGAGTAGGCAAAGATCGTCGCACCTTTTTGTCGCCGCGCTGCGTTGTCCCACATCGGGGTGATCCCGGGAAAGAGTAAAGGAGTAATTTTCCTTTCGGTCATCATCTTTTTCGCGTAGTCGCGGTAATCAAAGATCCGGTTGTCGATAAAGGCCGAGTCCCGTACTCCCAGCTTACGCAACAGCCTGTTCCAGGTATTTTCATTCAGCCGGGGGCTGAGGTCACCGAAATCAGGTTGAAACTCAATGGCACAATCGAAGCCCGATTCCTGCAGCGAGATACCGTCGTCACTGGACCTCATATATCCAAGATAAAGTTCTCCGATTCCGCATTTAAGCGCTACCGTTCTCCACGTGTCAATGGTTTTGCGCATGCGGGGATTGAGCGCAGGCCGGTACATGACGAAGAACGGTTTGTTGCTAATGCGGATATAGCGCTGATCGGCGAAAAAACGTTCGCACAGGAACTGCATCTGACGAATGTCGTCCTCTTCATTATATTCTTGGTGCATAAGCACCTCCTGGTCTTTTCCGTCCCAGCGCCGCGTCCAGTTTTCATTGGCCCAGCAGAGCATGAAGGGAAAGTCGGGTTTGTGAGAGGCGAGCAGGTCATCAAGGGGTCGGTTCAATAGACGCTTTCCATTGAACCAGTAATGGTAGTAACAGAAACCGTGAATACCATATTGGCGTGCGAGTTCAGCCTGGGCAATGCGGTTTTCCTCAAGACGGAGATCATAGAAGCCAAGGTCCGCGGGAAGGTGCGGCTGATAATGTTCCCTGAAACGGGGTGAAGCCTTCACAACGTTCGTCCATTCTGTGAAACCCTGTCCCCACCATTGGTCATTCTCAGGAATAGGATGGAATTGAGGAAGGTGAATCGCGATCAACTTTACTTTATTCAAGGCCAATCTTCAAAGGAAACAAGAATAAATCACGCTTTAAGCATCGGATTCTACTGAACATCAAATTACTGATCTACGGTAGCAAGAAATATTTAGTTGAAGGTCAAACCAGTTCTTGTTCGAATCCAGAAAGGGATGTTGAACATTTCGAGAAGCCTCCCTTATATAATATCGAAATCCAGCGCGGGTGATGATCGAAAGAATTTCATTGAGCATTTGTTTTTCTGTCGCAACGCTGTGATACTCTATGAAGAGAAAACGAACATTCTGCAGCGAATCAGCGCAATCTGAAATCACTTGATATTCAGCTCCTTCAATGTCTATTTTTAAAAAATCGACTGATTTCGTGAGATAGTCCTTTAATCTCACGGTCGGAATGGAAAATATCCTCGAGTCCGAGGATATTTCTTCCGTTTCAACCAGCCTTCCACCCAAGGTGCCTTCAGCCAGGAAAGACATGGTCGTCTCTTTTTCCCACAGCGCTTTTTTCACTAATTCAACCCCATCGAAACCAAATTCTAAAATATTGCTTTTCAGTTTCTCAAAAATTAAAGTATCAGGTTCAAAGGCTACAATTTGAGATTTAGGAAATAACTTCTTAAAGTAAATAACACTCAATCCTATATTTGCACCGCAATCGAGAATCAACGGTTTTGGGTTAGCTGAATAGAATTTATAAACCTCCTCGGCA
>JBBEBN010000162.1:0-5964 GCA_040882305.1 Cyclobacteriaceae bacterium | reverse complement strand
GATTTCACTGGCAGACCGATGAAAGGTTTTGTCTTCGTCGACCCGATAGGGATTGATTTGGATAAAGATCTTGAATATTGGATCGAATTGTGCCTTGACTACAATCCAAAGGCTAAATCAAGCAAGAAAAAGTGAGCCTCAAAATCCTGGATTCGATCTGCAGGCACCTGCAAGAAGACCAGGTAATGCTTTATTATGTGGCAAATAACAAACTTTTCACTTATTTTGTGGCCATTATAAGGTGATGGTGCTCCACCTATTTGAACCGCCCTGTCAACCAGGGATGATGACGCCTGTTCATTACGAACTTACTTAATCTATATGAACAGAATCATCTTATTAATCGGACTGGGAAGTTTTGTTGGTGGCCTCTCACGGTATTATTCTCAGCAAATCATCACAAAATTTTTCCCTTCTCCGCTGCCTTATGGGACATTAACAGTCAACATTGCAGGGTGTTTTCTGATAGGACTGATCTTAGGTTTAAGTGACCGTGGAAATATTGTGACACCCGAATGGCGACTATTTCTTACCACTGGTTTTTGTGGCGGGTTTACCACCTTCTCAACCTTTTCTTATGAAAGCATTAACCTGTTGAGGGATGGGGAATTCTTATATCTCTCTATCTATGTCGTCCTTACCGTAATTGTATGCCTTGCTTCAACTTACCTGGGCCTCCTGATCATTAAATCAATCTAGTATGAAACTCGAAAGGGATTCGAAATTATTGAGGATATTCATTGGTGAGCTTGATAAGTCTCACAGCACCCCTCTATACGAAGCGATCGTTTTAGCCGCCAAAAAAAATGGGATTGCAGGAGCAACAGTATTTCGCGGCATCCTTTCCTACGGAGCCAGCAGCCGTATCCACACTGCAAAGCTTCTCGATCTGTCTTTCGATTTGCCTATCATAGTTGAGATTGTTGACCATGCTGAGAAAATCAAAGAATTTCTTGAGGTCGTCAATAAGTTGATAGAGGAGGCGGAATGCGGAGCGCTCGTTACAATAGAAAAGGCAGAAGTGATCTATTATAAATCAAAATAAAATTGACCCCACCAGGCGGTTTAACCAAAAATAGATCCTTTGACCCTGCGGCGATGGCTACCAATGCGGGCGAAATAAGAACGCACCAGGGAGATCGGTATCCGCAAAGTGTTGGGTGCCTCCATATCCAGTCTTCGGCAAATCAGGCAACACCAATCCCGCAGGCAACCAAGCCGGTTAGTCATTATTGTTCCTTTTCTCCTGGTGATCCAGGTATGCTTTCAGGTAATGCTGATCCAGTTGATCGGAGTCTCCGTATTTTTCGCGAAGGTCTGCAAGTTTTTGGTGCAGTTCAGCTTTTACGTCTGCATATCCGGGATCGTTATAAACGTTTGTCATTTCGGAAGGATCTTTTTCCAGGTCGTACATTTCCCACTCATCTATATCGTAATAGAAGTGCATGAGCTTGTAACGATCTGTTGCAACACCATAGTGACGTTTCACCATATGAACAGAAGGGTATTCGTAGTAGGTGTAGTATACGGCATCACGCCATTCCGTTGAACTTCCGTTTACCAGTTTTCTGAAAGATTCACCCTGCATGTCTGAAGGGATCTGTGCACCGGCGAAATCCAGCAAAGTCGGAGCGAAATCCAGGTTTTGAACCAACTGTTTGATCACCGTTCCTTCCTTGATTTCTTTCGGGTACCTCATCAGCAAAGGCGTGCGGAAGGATTCCTCGTACATAAAGCGCTTGTCAAACCACCCATGTTCACCAAGATAGAAACCCTGATCAGAAGTATACACCACGACGGTATTTTCGAGCAGCCCGTTTTCCTCAAGATATTCCAATACCTCACCTACACCGTCGTCCACTGATTGAATGGTGCGCAGATAATCTTTCAGGTAGCGGTTATACTTCCACAGGGCAATCTCCTTTTCCTGGTCTTTGGTGAAAGGGCGCTCACCGGTGTTCTTGTAGGCAGCGAGGAAGGCCTCATTCCTCGGCCCATATGCAGCCATCCAGTCCGCCCGTTGCTTTTCAGTGAAGCGCTTTAATTGATCCTCGAAATCCGTTTTATTTCCCTCGGGATCCACCAGAAGTTTAAAATCATGACCCCATTGCGCGTGACCATCAATTTCCATTTCCTGTGCCCTGGCTGCCGTACCCCGTCCTTTGTAATCAGTGTCATCATCAAAATAAGTGGGTGGAGGCATAAAGGTAGTGTCGTCAAACAACGTCAGGTACTTAGGCGCCGGTTGCCAGTTCCGGTGAGGGGCCTTTTGATTATACAGAAGCAGGAATGGCTTACTTTGATCACGTCCTTCCTTCAGCCACTTAAGCGCAAATTCGGTAGTAATTTCTGTGACATATCCTTCAAAACGCTTTCTCTCTCCGTTTACCAGGAAATCGGGATTATAGTACTGGCCCTGCCCGGGAAGGACCATGGAGTAATCAAACCCCTGGGGAAGTCCGTCAAGGTGAATTTTACCAATCATCGCTGTTGAGTAGCCGGCTCGCTGCAGGATCTTTGCAAAATTATCCTGGTCCCAGTTAAAGGGCTGAACATTATCCACCTTTCCATTGATGAAACTATGCTTGCCCGTCAGGATTACGGCCCGGCTGGGGGCGCAAATGGAATTGGTAACACAGGCCCTGGTAAAAATTGCTCCTTCCTTCGCCAGCCTGTCAATGTTCGGCGTCCTGTTTAAGCCATGCCCATACGCGCTGATGGCCTGGTAAGCATGGTCATCACTCATGATGAATACAATATTGGGTGGGGTCTCCTCTCCACTTGTCTTGTCTTCGGGGCTTTTACAACCTCCTACCAGGAATATTGCCAAATAAAACAAGAGAAGGAATGGTGTATTATTAAATGCCATTTGACTGTATTGTTTAAATCGGATCTATTTTTCCATTTTATATTTTTCCCAGGCTAACGCGCACGCCCCCATTATTCCACCGTTGGTATCGAGTAATTCGGAAACCAACAACCTCACTTTACCCTCAAAAGCCGGAAAAACATTCTGATTGATGTACTTCTGCGTCGGTTTTAATAAAAGATCGCCAGCCCGCGCCAATCCTCCGCCTACAAAGACCGCTTCAGGATCGAACAGGGAAATAACATTTGCAAGGGCTTTACCCAGAATGCGCGCAGTAAATTCAAAGGCTTCGAGTGCAATAGGATCACCGTTCCCCGCAGCCTTTGATATCTCTTCTCCGGTAAGATCCTTGAAAGATAAATTTCGCAAAGGACTTTCATGAACTGTTTCGGAAAGCAAAGCAAAGACGGTCCTTTTTATACCGGTAACAGAAGCATACGATTCAAGACATCCTTTTCGTTTCGTATTGCACATCCTGCCGTTGTTCTCAACAATCATGTGTCCCATTTCACCTGCCAGGCCAAGATTACCTGTAAGCAAATGACCATGGACATAGATCCCACTTCCCAAGCCAGCGCCTAACGTTATCAGGATAAAATTTTGCATCTTCTTTGCGCCTCCAAATAATTTTTCTCCTACCGCTGCAGCTTTGGCATCATTTGTTAATGCCACCGGAAGGTCAATATGTCTATGCAGTAATTCTGCAAACGGAATTGTCCCCTTCCAGGAAAGATTTACGGCATTTTCAATTGTTCCTTTGTTGGGATTGCCATTGGGCGCTGCGACTCCAATCGCATTTAACTTGAAATTTCCTTCCTTCCTCAGCGACAAGATGATGCTGGAACACTCGTTGATAAACTTTTTAACATCCGGAAAATCCCCTGTGATGATCGTCGCCTTTTTGAAACATTCTCCTGTCTCACCAAAGAGCCCGATCTCGGTATCAATTCCACCGATATCAATACCTGCGGTAACTTCATTCATCTCTTTATACTATTATTATGGATACAGTCAAAGTTCATCGTTGTACAATACCAATTACCTCTTGCGTTTATTATTGTCGATCATTATACCGTCTCGCTTTTTCCCGGATTTCAGGATATTTTCAATTCGTTTGCAAAGCGGTTTTTAGGGTATTAAATTACCCGAAGGGTTGCTTACTTCCTATTCAAAAACAATTTCATTTATACCGGGGCATCGAGACCGGGCCGAAATCATAACCAGGAAAAATAACTCTGAATGACCGTCCGCCGGCGAACGTCTCTGCCCGGGTATGAACGTTCGAAATGAGTGATTTGTCACTCTTTGCCAGCATTTAAGCTCTTTTTATCAAATGGCACGATAATGAAAGATAATAAAATCGGACTCTGCGCAACACCAAAACTATGCTCCTAAACCACTTGAAAATCGCATTCAGGACCCTGGTGAGAAACCAGGTTTATTCCTTTATAAACATTGGCGGCCTGGCAATTGGCATCACCACTTGTATCCTCCTGATCTTATGGGCTGCAGACGAACTAAGCTATGACCGGTTCCACAAGAAAGCGGATTCCATTTATAAGGTCATCGCCAATTTTGACAACAGCGGCAAGCACATTATTTGGACAACCACACCCGCCCCTGTCGCCACGTTTGGTAAGGCAGCGATTCCTGCTATCAACGATGCGGTTCGAATTAAGAATGACTGGATCTCGGTCCGCAATTCAGACGCGTCCGACATCTTTACCGGTGTTACAGCAGCGTATGTCGACAGAGCCTTTTTCGGTGTCTTCGACTTCGATATGATCAATTGGAATTCCAGCAACCCCTTTCCGGATAACAAGTCAATTATTATCTCCGAATCACTCGCAGAGAGAGTCTTTGGAAAGGAAGCCGCCATAGGCAAAGGACTTGTTGTGGGCGAGAAGGATGAATTTATCGTTCGCGGCATCATGCGTAACATGCCGCAAAACTCAAGTATACGATTTGATGCGTTGTTGCCTTTCACGATCCTGATCGAGAAATACGGGGAAAATGATTATTGGAAAAGTCTTGAAACCAATTGGGGAGATTACAATTATTCGACATACCTCCTTCTGCATCAAAATTCAATGCCTTCGGAGGTGGCCGGCCAGCTTACCGCCATCCACAGAAAAAATCAGGAAGAGTCAGGTGTATCATACTCCCTTCAACCACTCACTCAACTTCATCTCTATGGCGCCGATCTCAGTGAAAAACGTATTCAAATCGTCCGCTTATTTCTGATCGTCGCGGTTCTTATCCTGCTGATTGCATGCATCAACTATATAAACCTCGCCACCGCGCGGGCTACCGAGAGGGCTCGGGAAATCGGCGTTAGAAAAACCGTTGGCGCAAACCGGCAAAAATTAGTCGCGCAGTTCCTCATCGAGTCCGGCGTAATTTCCTGCAGTGCCTTGTTACTGGGTTTGGTTATGATTCAACTCATCATGCCCTTGTTTAATGAGTTGGCGGCAAAAGAACTTCAATTTGATATCCTCGACAACAGAAACCTGATCATGATTGGAGGTGTTTTACTCATAGCCTGGCTGATCGCCGGATCATACCCGGCTTTGCTCCTCTCCTCCTTCAATCCGATCAAAGCAATCCGCGGCAAGCTCCTCTTAAGCGGAGGTAATTCTTTCTTCAGAAAAACGCTGGTTATCATTCAATTCACGCTATCCATTGCGATCATTGCGGGTACACTCGTCATCCAAAAGCAAATGGGTTTCATCCGGAATAAGCACCTTGGATTCGACAAGGAGAACATCTTTACCTTTTGGATGCCGGAAGAAATGGAATCCCGCATAGGAGCAATCAGGACTGAATTGGAAAAACACCCGGGAATTGACCTCGTTACAGCAGCCAATCAGCGGCTATGGCAAACGGAGAACACCACAGGCGATACCGACTGGGAAGGAAAAGATGCTGAAACCGATTTCATGATCAAACCTGTCAACGTCCTTGAAAATTTCAAGGATGCCCTTGGTTTGGAACTCATTGAAGGAAGATGGTTTTCAGAGGACCGGGCCGATACGGCTTCCTATGTACTAAATGAAACCGCGGTAATGGCGGCTGGTATTGAAGATCCCATAGGG
>JBBEBN010000161.1:0-5980 GCA_040882305.1 Cyclobacteriaceae bacterium | reverse complement strand
GAATCGTCAATATTCACGATTGACGATTCACGGCTGACGTTACTTCGGGAACTGGCTCGCGTCGATATTGGGGATCACCTTCAGCGCGTTCTTATAGTAGATCTTCTTCAGCACGTCATCGGGAAGATCCATCCCGTACATTCTCCAGAAAGCGTGGTACCTTTTGTGATAAGGAAAATAATCATCCGCAGTCTCCAACACACGGAAATAGGTCGAGTATTCGTCCGGAACCCAGCTGTCTTTTCCAAACATCACACGGTCCTGATATTTGATCATAAATTCTCTGCCGTATCGCGGCTGTCTGCCGAGTTCAGCAATGACCGCTCCGATCTCCGTGTACATATTGGGAAATTCATCCAGGAGGGATCCAAGTTTTTTCAGGTCGCTTCCGAACCATCCCAGGTGCGCATTGATGAATTTTGTTTTCTTATGTTTCCTGAAAACATTATGCTGTTCTGCAATAATAGTCTCCCATTTCACAGGATCGCTATCATGTCTGCGGCCCGGCCGGAGCTTTAGTTCAAGCCAGCGTTCATTATTTTCATCTATAGGCTGCCAGAATTGTTTTGGGTCCGCAGAATGAATGAGCACTGGTATACCAAGTTCACCGCATTTGTCCCACACAGGCCCGATGCGTGGATCATCCACCCTGATCCTTTGACCTTTGCCGTCGCGGGCGGACATGCCCAGATTCTTATATATCTTCAGGCCGTTGGCGCCCATCTTCACATCCTCATCAAGTTGTTTCATAGTGCGGGCCGCCCATTCAGGATCGTCTATGCCGTCAAAATCTATATTGGTGAAGACGACAAAACGCCTGGCATCATACCTCTGGACATTCTTGAGCGCACTCTCCAGGTGGGCGGAACTTCCCCTTCCTCGGCCGCTTAGATTCACCAGCACGGCCATGTTAAGTCTGTCCATTTCTGCGATCAGCGAATTCAGGTTTGCATTAGGCATGCCGAACTGATGGTTATGGACGTCGATAAAAGGGAATTTTGCCCGCGCGAGCTTATGTTCCGGCACGGCAAGGGTGGATGGCGGGTCGTATTTTTCAAAATCCATCCTGTCATCCAAAGGTTCATCCTGCGCGCACGAAAGAAGGGGAGCGGCCAGCAGGCAAACTATCGTAATTAAGCAATATTTTTTCATGTCAGAAGTTTAATCCAAAATACAGTTAAACCTAAATATACTGGCAAAGATTTATTCAGGGGAAGTTTTTAACAATATTTCGCCGGACAGCCACCCTGGAATTGTTACCTAAATCCCCCTGAATCCGTCCGAATTATATAAATTGCTTTTGAAATAACCGTCCATGCGAAACATCTGCCTCACTGCCCTTCTCCTCCTTTTTACTTTTTTCTCTTTTGCCCAGGATAACCTCGCCGAAGCAAAGAAGAAACTGGAGGCGGGAAATTTTTCCGAAGCAAAAACGGACCTCACAAAAATACTCGACGCAAATCCCAAAAACAAGGTGGCGCTTAATATGCGGGGCGGAGCGCGTGCCGGCCTCGAGGACTTCTATGGAGCCATCAGCGACTATACCTACGCCCTTGAATTGGATTCCACCTATGCCGAAGCACTCAACAACAGGGGGGAAGCAAAGGTCAACCTCGGAGACAATGAAGGAGGTATTGAAGATTTCGACAAAGCGATCAGATTCAACCCGCGTTTCACGGAAGCTTATACCAACCGCGGCCTGGCGAAATACAATATCGAGGATCTCCAGGGCGCTTATTTCGATTTTTCAAAGGCTTTGGAACTCGGTCCCCCTGACGCGGACAAGTACTTCAACCGGGGAGTTGTGAAAGCAGAACTCGGTGAATTCGTCAGCGCTGTCGATGATTATTCGAAGGCAATCGACCTGGATAAAGATGATGGGACGCTCTATAACTACCGGGGTATTGCACACTACAGCATTGGCAACCTGGAAAAGGCCATTGCGGATTACGACCAGGCTATCAAACTTGATCCGAAAGATCCTTTGAAATTCGAGAACCGCGCCCTGGCAAAAAGTGAAATGGAAGATTACAAGGGAGCCCTTGAAGATTACAACAAAGCCCTGGAACTCAATGGCGAAGATCCCGAAACCTGGTACCTCAAAGGTATTGTGAACTATTACCTCGAAGACCACGATGCCGCCATCAACGACTTTACAAAAGCCATCCAGTTTGATGATACAAATCCCGTCTACTATGATAACCGGGCGCTGTCAAGAGCTGCGAAGGAAGATTATGCAGGCGCCGTTGACGATTATACAAAGTCCATTGAGTTGTATCCCAATGATCCTGAAACCTTCTACCAGAGGGCCCTGGTGAAGATCAGTCTGAACAACCAGTACGATGCGTGTCTTGATTTCAAACGCGCTGAAGAACTGGGATCAACCGAAGCCAAAGCGCTAATAAAGAAACACTGCAAATGAATGGCGCGCAGGATGGGAAGAAAAATGCCGTCATTATCCTGAATGGAATATCCCTAAAAAAGAAATTATTCTATCACGATTACCTGCCTGCCCTCTCGCAGATCTTCAACGTCGAAGTACATGAGACCCTTTCGAAAAATGATGCGCGATCACTGGCGTCAAAATTCACGGACAAATATGCAGACCTCATTATCGCCGCAGGTGGTGACGGCACGCTGCACCAGGTGGTGAACGGCATATTGAAAGAACGGGAAAATGAAATAAGACTTCCCGCTATCGGCCTGATTCCCATCGGCTCGGGTAATGACTTTGCCCGGGGTGCCGGGCTAAAGATAAAACCAGAGCAGAGTTTAAAGATCTTTTCAGCCTTTAATCTGCGGCCAATAGACGTGGGGTTTGTGGAGTACAGCCTTCAGCCCTCCCGTGACAGTGAAAAAGGATACGCCTACTTTGTAAATGTCGCTGATATCGGGATGGGTCCGGAGGTAGTCGGCAAAGTGTTGAACAGCGGAAGACCCTTCGGAAGCGAGGTGGCCTATTACAAAAGTATCCTCACCACCTTTCTCACTTACAGGCCCATGATCGTCAAAGCAAGGGCAGACCAGTGGGACTGGGAAGGGAAATTGCGCACCCTGGCAGTGGCCAACGGACAGTATTATGGCCATGGCCTTTGCATCGCCCCGGATGCCGTGATGGACGACCGCCTGTTCTCTGTTTTTGTCTGTGGAAATGTGTCTGTTTTAGACTTTATCATGCACACGGGAACACTGAAGAAGGGCAAGAACATCGTGCAGGAGGAAGTGTGGTATAAAACGGCAACCACTGTTGAATTCTCCAGTGACCATCCGTGCCCCATTGAGGGCGATGGCGAAATCCTGGGTTGGCTTCCCGCCAAAGTTGGCATGATTGAAAGACAATTAAATTTTTTAATTTGAGATAGCATCCGCCCATAATGCTCTCCATCTTTCGGCAGGGTTTGTGCTATTTGAATGTTTCGGACTTAAGTTGAAGGAATTGATCTATGAAGTATCTCGCGCTACCTGCGTTATCGCTCTTACTATCCTTTTGTTCCCTGGCTCAGGAAAAGCTTTTGACCCCGGCTGAATTCTTAGGTTATGAATTGGGTGACCGCTTTACCTTTCATCAGCGGACCATGGATTACTTCAGCCATGTCGACACCGTCAGGCCAAACGCGAGACTCTTTCAATATGGACAGACATACGAAGGGAGAGCCCTTTTTTATCTCGCGATCACCTCTGAAGAAAATTTTAAGAAGCTCGAAGACATCAGGATTGATAACCTGCGGAGAGCCGGTCTTTCAGAGGGAAGGCCTTCAGGGGAAAAAACCGCCATCATCTGGCTGAGCTATAACGTCCATGGCAATGAAGCCAGTTCCATGGAAGCAGCCATGCTCACCCTCTATGATCTGGCAGATCCCGCTAACGCAAAAGCAAAAGAGTGGTTAAGAAATACAGTGGTCATCATCGACCCCTGTACCAATCCGGACGGCCGCGACAGGTATGCCAGTTTTTACAACCAATATGGAAACAAGCCGCCAAATCCGGCAGCCGACGCAATAGAACACCACGAGCCGTGGCCCGGTGGCAGAACCAACCACTATTTTTTCGATCTCAACCGCGACTGGGCGTGGATAACACAAACGGAATCGCAGCAAAGGATCAAAGTGTACAGTGAATGGTTGCCCCATGTACACGTTGATTTTCATGAACAGGGTTATAACGATCCCTACTATTTTGCTCCGGCGGCGGAGCCCATGCATGAGGTGATCTCCCCCTGGCAACGCGAGTTTCAGGTCATGATCGGAAAAAATAATGCGAAACATTTCGATGAGAAGGGGTGGCTTTACTTCACGAAGGAAGTGTTCGATCTCTTCTATCCCAGCTATGGAGACACCTATCCCACTTACAACGGCGCCATCGGCATGACTTATGAACAGGCTGGCAGCGGAATGGGTGGACTCTCCATCACAACACGTACCGGCGATGCCCTTACCTTGAACGAACGGATCACCCACCATCATACTTCCGGCCTTTCCACCATTGAGATCGCCTCCGCCAACGCAAACCGCCTGGTTGAGGAATTTGAAAAATACTTCAGGGAAAATAACAATAACCCCCCCGTTGAGTACAAGACGTATATTATCAAAGGAAACAACAACCCAGACCAGCTTAACCGTCTTGCGAAGTGGATGGATGCTCACGGCATCAGGTATGGCCATCCGGCAACTGCCAAAACAGCCCGCGGCTTTAATTATCAAACGCAAACCGTGTCCCAGGTTAATGTTCAAACAGACGACGTCGTAGTGAATGTGTATCAGCCAAAATCAAGATTCATCACTACGGTTTTCGAACCAACATCGCGTCTTTCCGATTCCCTCACGTATGATATCACTGCCTGGAACCTCATGTATGGCTACAACCTGGATGCCTGGGCCCTGACGGAGAGGATCAATCCCGCAAAGAAGTATCAACCTGAAGAGCCGGCAGATGTAAAGGCTCCCAACAGACCATATGCCTACATTTTTCGATATCAATGCATGGAGGATGTCGCGCTCCTTGCGTCGTTGATGCAGAGCAATATAAAAGTGAGGGCTGCAAGAAAAACATTTGTGGTAGGGGGACAAACATTCGGTCCCGGCTCGCTCATCGTGACCCGCAGAAATAATGAAGATATCTACAACTTGGATGACCTGGTTGTTTCCCTGGCGAAACAGTTGAAGAGAAGCACTTACACCGCGACCACGGGTTTTGTGGAACAGGGAAAAGACCTGGGATCCGGCGACCTGAATTACTTAAAAGCGCCGGCGGTTGCCGTGCTGTTCGGCGAGCAAACCTCCTCCCTTTCATCGGGAGAAATATGGCATTTCTTCGAACAGGAGATCCATTATCCTGTAACCCTTGTCGGCTCCGGTTATTTTCCTGATGTTGATCTGAGGAAGTACGACGTGCTGATTGTCCCTGATGGCTCTTACAAACTATTTGATGCTGCAGTGCTGGATCGGGTATCATCATGGGTTGCGAACGGTGGACGCCTTATTCTCATCTCCCGGGCCTTAAATTCGTTTGTGGATAAGAAAGGGTTCGAGCTGAAGCAATACGTTTCCGAGGAGGAAAAAGATCGGGCGCAGCTCCTGGAGAGAGAGATGCAGGAAAGAGAGGGTTTTCCCCGTTACGAAGAAATGGAAAGGAAACTTGTTTCGGAAAATATAGCAGGAGCCATTTATAAGGTGTCCATCGACAATTCACATCCCCTGGCGTTTGGGATGCGGAACACCTACTATACCTTAAAGACCGATGAAGCGCGTTTCGCTTTCCTGAGCGACGGATGGAATGTCGCATATTTTGAAAATCACATACAGCCAGTCCAGGGGTTTGCGGGTTTTAAAGCCAACAGCTCCTTGAAAAGCAGTTTGCTCTTTGGAGTAGAGCCAAAAGGGAATGGGAGCATTGTTTACCTGGTGGATAATCCCCTGTTCAGAAGCTTTTGGGAAAACGGCAAGATGCTCTTTTCCAATGCGGTGTTTATGGTCGGACAATA
>JBBEBN010000160.1:0-5999 GCA_040882305.1 Cyclobacteriaceae bacterium | reverse complement strand
TATCAAATATGTTCTGGAGACGCACTTTCATGCCGACTTTGTTTCCGGTCACCTTGACCTGGCTGCAAAAACGGGTGCACAGATTGTGTATGGACCGAATGCGAACCCAAAATTTGAGGCGCACATTGCCAGTGATGGAGAGCTGTTGAAACTGGGTAAAGTCACCATCAAGGTGCTGCATACCCCCGGTCATACTATGGAGTCGACAACCTATTTATTGATGGACGAAAATGGAAAACATCATGCTCTTTTCACAGGTGATACCTTGTTTCTAGGTGATGTGGGCCGGCCTGACCTGGCGCAAAAGGCAGCGCACATGACCCAGGAAGAACTGGCGGGGTTGCTTTATGAATCCCTTCGAACGAAGATCATTCACCTGGGTGATGATGTAATCGTTTATCCCGCACACGGCGCCGGATCTGCCTGTGGCAAGAACATGATGAAGGAAACGGTCGATACACTTGGCAACCAGAAGAAATTCAACTATGCGCTAAGGCCAAATATGACAAAGCAAGAATTCATCAGGGAGGTCACGGAAGGATTACTGCCCCCTCCGTTATATTTCCCTGAAAATGTCAGGATGAACAAGGAAGGTTACGAGAGTATTGATACCGTTCTGAATAAGGGTACGAAAGCCCTTACAGCAGAGGAATTTGACCTGGCGGCGAATGAGGCAGGAGCGATCGTCCTGGATACCCGTGATCCAGGCATTTTCTCAAAAGGATTTATTCCCAACGCCATCAACATCGGCATTGATGGAAGCTTTGCACCCTGGGTGGGCGCGCTAATCCCGGGGGTTACACAACCTATCCTGCTGGTAGCGGATGAAGGCAGGGAGAGTGAAGTTGTTACCCGCCTTGCCAGGGTGGGCTACGACAACACGTTGGGTTATCTCAAAGGTGGGTTTAAATCCTGGTTGCAGGCAGGTAAAGAGATCGATACGATTGAATCGATCTCCGGACAGGTGTTTGCAAAGCGTTTCAAAAATTCACGGCCTGCGGTTTTCGACGTTCGAAAAGAAAGTGAATTCAAAGCCGGGCATGTGAACGGTGCAGTGAATACGCCACTGGATTACCTAAATGAACATTTGTCTGAGATACCAAAGGGAGGGGAGGTATATATTCATTGCGCTGGTGGCTATCGCTCCATGATCGCCTCCTCTATTCTCAGAGCACGTGGGTGGGAAAATATTATCGACGTGGATGGTGGCTTTAAAGCCATTCAGGAGACGGATATTCCCAGGACGGATTTTGTGTGTGCCTCTTAATCGGGGCGATGTCAGTTAAGTGTAGAAACGCAAGATCTTGCGCCTCTGTGCCGGTCTGTTTTGCCGCGCCAACGGCATTGGGCTGCTACGAACTTTTTTTGGTTACATAGGTGAGAACAGGTATCACCGAATGATTGGCGATGTCCTCGGCTATACTGCCCGCCAGTACGTGTGCAAAGCCTGTTCGCCCATGGGTGGAAAGTGCGATGAGGTCTGCATCGATGGAGTTGGCAAAATGGATGATGCCTTCTTCCTCTTGATAATGATTGAAGGTATTGATCGTGTAATTTTTGAGGCCGACTTTCTTTGCAAAGGCTTCCATGTTTTTTTTGACCTTTATATCCGACTCAAAATTCATCGGTGTATTGATCCTTAACAGGTGCACGGTGCCATTGTACATTTCGCGTGTATCGATCACAACTTTCCCAAAGGCTTCCTCATCGGCACTGAGGTTTGTTGCATAAACGATATTCTTAAAATCTTTTTTTACGGGGTGATTATGAACTGTTAAAACCGGGCATTTTGCATGTCGCACGACTTTCTCCGTATTTGACCCGATGATCATTTCTTCGAGCTTTGAATGCCCCGCGGTTCCCATCACTACAAGGTCCACCTCCTGGTCGGTGATAAACTTTCTTATTCCATGGAATGGACTTCCGATGCGCAACTCCGAGGTGATACTTATTCCTTTCTTCTTAAACTCATTGCTTAATCGTTCGAGCTTTTGTTTTGTGCCCTCAATGAGTTTAAGGCTGTGGTTCCTGTCTTCCCAGTTTTCGAGCGTTAATACTTCGCCCTTTGCGTTGAAGGAATCTGACGAAGGCAACTCAATGACGTGGAGTAAAACCACTTGCGCGTTTTCTTTCAGAGCGATACTGGCGCCAACGTCCGTTGCCGTTTGTGCGGCCGGTGAAAAGTCAGTGGGGATAAGAATCCTTTTCATATGAGTGATGTTTTGTGGGACGTCTAAATCATATCAGTGAACACTTGCCTCGGCATTTACTTCCGAAGGCACAATGACGAAAGGTAGTTTTGAATCAGTTATAAGATTTTGGAGGTTGAAAGTTTTTGAGTCATTTATTGACGCAGTTTGTTGCTGCCCCACAATTACCATGTCGATGGAATCGTTAACATGAGCTTTGATCCTGTCTGAAGCAAATCCTATTTCGGGCTGGAAGTCAACGGAAATGGTGTCTGCGCCTGGAATATTATTTCTTAGGGTGTTGAATTTTTCTTTTGCTTCTGTTTCAAGTTGCATTTTCAGGGAAGCAAGGCTTCCCTTGTAACCGTAATCGATCAGCCGGTAAGGAAATAATACCACCAGATGTGCTTTGCATGCAACCGCAATCCTGGCGGCCACTTCCAAAACCTTTTTCCCGGAATCGGTGAAATCAATAACACACAATATCTGTCTCATACCTCCAAATTATATTACGAAACTACAGGGGTTCCTGCGTTAATTTCAGGACTTGAATCAACAAAAAAGCTGATTTTTGTCAGGTCTTTTCTATATTGCCTCCTTTGTTTCAGGCTATGGCATTTACATCCAATGAGACGTTCCGCCAGATTTTTCAAAGCTCGATTGAGTCCATCATTATGGTTAATAAGGAGGGCAATATTTTGCTCGCCAACCCTGTGAGTGAGCGTATGTTTCGATATGAAGCAGGTGGTCTGGTGGGCCGGTGCATAGAAGATCTCCTGCCGGAACATATGAAGAAACGCCATGTTGTCTATCGGCAGCAATTCAATGCGCATCCGGAACCAAGACCCATGGGCATGGGCCGGGACCTGGTTGCCCGACGGAAAGACGGCAGTGAATTCCCGGTATCAGTAAGTCTGAGCTATACTGTTATTCAGGGGGAAATAATGGTCATGGCGTTCATCAGTGACATGTCGGATCGCAAACGGGCGGAGGAGGCCCTGAAGAAGAGCGAGGAGCAACTCCTGGTCTATGCTTCTGAGCTGGAGAAGAAGGTGCAATCCAGGACCGAGGACCTCAACTCTATGATCAAGGAATTGGAAAAAGAGGTCAAAGTGAGGAAAAAGGCCGAGGAAGAAGCGCATAAGGCCCTGGGACGCGAACGGGAACTCAATGAACTCAAATCCAAGTTTGTCTCCATTGCCTCCCATGAGTTCCGTACCCCCCTCAGTACCGTCCTCAGCTCCGCCTCCCTGATCGATCAGTACAACAATAGGATGGAAGAAGAGAAGGTGAAAAAACATGTTCAGAGAATCAAATCATCTGTTAACCACCTTACTTCCATTTTGAATGATTTTCTTTCTTTGGGGAAACTGGAAGAAGGTAAAGTCGATGTGGCAATAGAACGGATCAACGCGATGGACTTCTTTAAAGAAGTGAAAGAGGAAATTAATTCCACACTCAAGACAGGCCAGCGCCTGATCATCGATTGCGAGGATGGCGTACAATCGGTTTATTCGGATGTGCGTATATTGCGCAACATTCTCTTCAATTTGATTTCGAATGCCAGTAAATATTCAGACCTGGGAAAATCCATTTATATTTCCTGCAAACGCCAGGGGAATGCGGTGCTGTTTGCCATTCAAGATGAAGGAATCGGAATTCCGGAGGAGGATCACAGACATATGTTTGAGCGGTTTTTCCGGGCGAGCAATGCGGGAAATGTACAGGGGACCGGGCTTGGCCTCAACATCGTAAAACGTTATGTGGAATTGCTGGGAGGTTCAATTTCTTTTTCCAGTGAACACGGAAAAGGAAGTATTTTTACGGTCAGAATCCCATTGGAATAATCATTTATGAATATGAAAAGAATTCTTTTGATAGAGGATAACCTCGAAGTTCGCGAAAATACCGGTGAGATTCTTTCACTGGCCAACTACGAGGTTCTGGTTGCCGAAAACGGCAAGATCGGTGTCGATCTCGCCCAACGCCAGAAACCCGACCTTATCATCTGCGATATCATGATGCCGGAACTGGACGGTTACGGGGTACTTCATATTTTAAGTAAAAATGAGCAAACAGCGGGAATCCCATTCATTTTTCTCACAGCAAAAACTGAAAAGATGGATATCCGGAAAGGAATGAACCTGGGAGCGGATGATTACCTCACCAAACCGTTCGATGACACAGACCTGTTAAATGCCGTAGAGGCGCGTTTCCGCAAAAGCGCCATGCAGCAAAAAAAGTATGAACTTTCTCCGGAAGGACTGGATAATTTCATTAAGGATGCACAATCGGTCCTTAATATCAAAGACCTGGGAAAGGACCGCAAGGTGAAGCTGGTGCGAAAGAAAACGGAGATCTACAGTGAAGGAGAAATGCCCCTGCATGTCTACTTTGTCAAGTCCGGCAACGTAAAAACCTTCAAGTCCCATCCGGATGGAAAGGAATTGATCATGCATCTTTATTCCGCCAATGATTTTTTCGGTTTCGAACCTATTCTGGAAAATACGAACTATACGGAGTCAGCCGTGGCCATGCAGGAAACTGAACTGATCTCTATACCCCGGCATGATTTTCTTTTGATGATCCAAAGTCATCCTGATGTTTCAAAAAGCTTCATTCACCTGTTGTGTAAGAAGGTGGCAGATCGCGAATCTCAGCTGTTAAACCTCGCCTATAACTCCGTGCGTCAGCGCACCGCCGAGGCGTTGTTAAAATCGGAAACCCTGAAAGACGCCCAGTCGGTAATCTCAATTTCCCGCGACGACCTGGCAAAGATGGTGGGGACGGCTTCAGAATCTGTGATCCGCGTGCTCTCCGATTTCAAAGATGAAGGACTTATCGAAATCGAAGGTGGAAAAATAAAACTTGTCCAGCCGGCCAAACTCGAAAAAGTTGTGCGCTGGAATGTAGCCCGGTGATGTTAGTCGTTGGTCATAGCCATTCCTATGCCATAGAATTGCGCCGGGGCATGTGCACGGGCCTATCTGCAAAGTACAATATCGGCAAACCCCTGGTTCAGGGATGACGCATGGGGAAGGTGGATGATGAAGACCCGGGCAATTAAGATGCAACCTGAAAAGATCAGCACGGCGGTGGTCACTCGCTGAAGATTCCAGTTGAATCTGTTGATGAGAACCGGCAGGATCCCTGTGACCCCCAGCATTACGGGAAGGGTGCCGGCGCCGAACAATAACATAAAATTAAAACCGTCAAGGGGGCCCTTCAGGGTCAGACACCAGGTGAGGGCAATAAAGGTTAGTCCGCAAGGCAGAAGCCCATTCAAAGCGCCTAAAATAACTATCGCACCCATCGATTTATGTTTCAATTGGCGCCCAAACAATGCTTTTAAGCGGGATGAAAGTTTCTGCATCAGCGAAGTCAAGCCGGGGATGGTAATTTTCCGCAGGCCGCCAAACCCTATTACCAGCAAGGCCAGCCCCAAAGCAATGGATATTATGTTCTGGAATTTGTGGAATGGCAATAAAAACCCTGCCCCGGATACGATCGAACCCATCAAAGCATAGGTCGTTATCCTGCCAGTATTGTAGAGAAACCTGTTGAACAGCGCCGAAGGTTTCATACTGGTTACGGCCATTGCCAGCGGACTGCACATACCGAGACAGTGGAAACTTCCTGCAAATCCGATCAACAAAGCGGTCACCCACATGCTAGAGATAAATTACCTGTTCCAGAAAAAATTCTTCGCCGTTCATAGTCCAGCGCAACCTTGCACGGTACATGCCTTTGATCATTCCCGCCGTGGAGACAAACTGCGAAAGCTCTGTGGTCCTTTTTAACGCAAACTTC